>JAHDFZ010000188.1:0-6816 GCA_020627905.1 Verrucomicrobiota bacterium | reverse complement strand
GCTAACAATGTCATCGGCATAGCGATCGCGAACCAGCTCGGATGCCGATGCGACGTCACCGGCATCTCCGATCAACCGGAGGTCCACCTCTCCGAGTCTTGCGCAATAACCGATTTCCAGGTCCGTGTGAGCTTGCAGCAACTCCGGCTCGATCGCATCAGCCAGGCTGGATTCTCCGACTCCGTAGATCCGGAAGTTCTGGACTACTGGTGCGCCCTCTCCCTCATTGAGCAGAGCAGCCAATCGCGGTCGCACTTCATCCCGATACATGGGGCGTAGCTCGCGCGGCGGTCCAGGCAGGAGAAAGACGTGAGGGGTAGCATCGTTACCAACCCCGGTCGCCGGAAGATACAGACCCGGCGCTGTGCCGTGGGGGTTACTCAGGACTTCCGCTCCCTGGGGGACCTCGGCCTGTTTGTCATTCAGCTTGCTCTTGTTAATCCCGCGTGAGGCGAAGTATTCCTCCAAGCCTGACAAAACGCTCTCATCGACAATCAGCTTTCGACCTAACAGATCAGCGACGACATCTCTGGTGATGTCGTCAGAGGTGGGCCCGAGGCCGCCGGTGATGAAGACAACGTCTGAGCGGGAGAATGAATCATGAACGACCTCGCGGATGATGTCGCCATCCGGGATCGTCACCTGCCGCTGGAGCCGGAGACCGAGTTCGAACAGTTCTTCACCCAGGAAGGCTACGTGTGTGTTGACGACTTTCCCGAGAAGGAGCTCTGAACCCGTGTTGATGACCTCGATTCTCATGTGACATTGCCTTCGGCTTTGGCTCTGTGGGTCGGTCTCTCACGTTCCCGCCTACATTTCGAGTGGCTCGGCCTTTTTGCATGCATCAGGGAATGACGAACTTGATTCGCGTGCGACACAGCTTGCGGCATTGGCCTTGCGAGTCGGTCTCTCACGTTCCCGCCTACTTAAAACCAGACTACACTTTCTTGGTTCCGGGGCGGACGGCGGGGACGGCCTGCAGGAAATCCGGAACGGCATCGGCCTCGTAAACGGGGAACTGCACCTCCATGCAGGAGACGACGGGGTAATCACCGACGGTCTCCTTGCCGGATCGATTGACGACGACGAAAACACCCGCGACCTCGCCGCCCTGGCTTTCAATAAAGTCGGTCAACTCCAGCAGGGTGCCACCAGTCGTGATGACGTCCTCGACAAGGAGGAGGCGCTCTCCTTTGTTGATCTCAAAACCGCGCTTGAGCTCGAGCTCGTTGCTGTCCGGATTCCGCTCAGCATAGATGGTGCGGGCGTGGGTAGCCAGCCCCACCTGCTGACCGACAGGCACTCCACCCATGGCAGGGCTGAGCACGACATCGATCTCGCCAAGCGCCTCCAGCTCCGGCGCACACTGCTCGATCATCTGCTGCAGCTCAAAAGGATGCTGCACCAGCTTTCCTTTTTTTACGTAATACTGGGAGTGCTTACCGCTGGCGAGGATGAAGTGCCCCTCCTCTACCGCTCCGTATCCTTTGAGGAGCTCGATGGTCTCCTCAGATGACTTTGGCAATTTCGTCTGCATAAAATTTCGCTCTTTCTCGGATGGTGGGTTTTTCGTCGCTGTAGAGAATGCCACGAGATACATTGATCACACTCGGTGCGGTGCGGCTTTCGCCTTTTAACGCAGAGACATCTCCTCCCTGGGCGCCGAGACCGGGTATGAGGAGAGGCACATCGGGCAGGCGTTTCAGCACATCCTCCGTAGCATTGGTGAGGCCAAGCACCATTCCGATCTGGCCAGCGGCACCTCGTTTCGCCATGTCACCGACAAGCTCGAACACTTTTCGGCCATCGGCTTTCAAATCGTGAAGCTCCAGATCAGCTGCTCCCGCATTCGAAGTGACTCCCAGCAGGTAGACGCCTTTCCCCTCGTATCCGAGAAAGGGTTCCACAGAGTCATAACCCATGTAGGGGCTGAGCGTTACAGCGTCTACATCCCAGAGGCCGAAGTAGCCCTTCGCATAGTGCTCCTGAGTCGTGCCGATATCACCGCGCTTCGCATCGAGAATGATCGGCACGTCCGTCTCCTTCATAACGGCAATCACTCGCTCAAGAGCCGCGTAGCCGGCTGAACCCATCGCTTCGAAATAGGCAGCATTCGGCTTAAAGGTGGCAGCGTATTCCTCCGTCTCTCTGATCACCTCGAGACAGAAGTCCTCCAGCTCCTGCAGGCTGGCATGCCTTTCAGGACGAGGATCAAGCCCTACACAAAGGCCACTACCCGTCTGGTGAATGCGGGTAGCGAGTCGTTCAGCGTAGCTGGGCACTCCCATGACTAGGCAAGTTTGGCGATGATCGCAGCTCCCATTTCAGCCGTATTGACCTTCGTTTCGCCCTCGGCCCCGGTGAAAATGTCGCCTGTCCGCAGACCGTCATCGATGACCGCTTTGACAGCCGTCTCGATCGCGGATGCCGCAGCATCCAGCCCGAAGCTGTAGCGCAGCAGCATCGCTGCTGAGAGGATTTGAGCGATGGGATTGGCGATCCCCTGTCCTGCGATGTCGGGCGCGCTGCCACCACTCGGCTCATACATGCCGTAGTAGAGGCCATCACCCTTGCTTTCGCCCAGGCTCGCGCTGGAGAGCATGCCAAGAGAACCAGCGATCATCGCCATTTCATCACTTAAAATGTCGCCGAAGAGATTGGGAGCGAGAACCGTGTCAAAGTCGCGGGGGCGTGCCAGCAGCTGCATGGCTGCGTTATCCACATACAGGTGGTCCAGCTCCACGTCCGGGTATGACTCAGCGACACGGCAGACAACCTCGCGCCACAGCACACCATTCTGAAGGACGTTCGCTTTGTCGATGGAAGTCACCCGCTTCGAACGCTGCTGAGCAGAAATGAAGGCAACGTGAGCAATGCGCTCGATTTCCGCCTCACTGTAGACCATGGTATCGACGGCTACCTTCTGATCATCGCGTTCTTCGATGCCCTTCGGTGTCCCGAAATAGATGCCGCCAGTCAGTTCACGAACACAGAGAACATCGAAACCACCCTCCACACGATCCTGCTTGATTGGCGAAGCATGAGTGAGTGCAGGGAAACAGACGGCGGGACGAAGATTGGCGAAAAGCCCGAAATGCTTGCGCAGGGGAAGCAGGGCCCCGCGCTCGGGCTGCTCATCAGGGGGCAGATTCTCCCACTTCGGCCCACCGACTGAACCGAAGAGGATCGCATCCGCTTTTTCACAGGCCTCTACCGTCGCAGGAGGGAGCGGGCTGCCCGTCGCATCGTGAGCTGCCCCGCCGACAAGCTGGTGATCCAGCGCCAAGTTAAGATCGTGTAACTCCGCCACACGGTCGAGAACCTCCAGCGCCACGTCCATCACTTCCGGTCCGATCCCATCTCCCGCCAGAACGGCGATCTTACATGTTGTGCTCATATGGGGTCAGATAAAAGGGAACATCCTGCAGGTTTCAAGACGAAACTGGTATTCTGATTCAAATCGACCAAAACCTGCGTCGCGACGACCAATTCGCAAGCCTCGGTTGGTGACTTGACACAATCACGCATGCGTCGGCATAGTCTCGGGAAAACACATGAAAGCTCCTTTCTTTTTCCCGCTCCTATTTATTATCTCCCTAAACGTCTCGACGCTGGCTGCAGAGAGACAATGGACAAATCAAAAGGGGCAAGAAATCACAGCATCTTTCGTGAGCGTCGAGCAAAGCAATGTTGTGCTAGAGATGAATGGGAAAAAGTTCTCTGTCCCGATCAGCAGCCTGTCCGCCGCTGACCAGGACTTTATAAAATCGCAGGAGGAGCCGACCAGCCCGACTGGCGAAGCTGAAAAACCATCAACAGCGCCCCTCACGAATTTTGACAAAGAGATCCCCAAGGCTGCCAAGGTAGACGATGACTCCGTCGAAGATAAAGGAGAAAAAGACGGCAAATTTATCTACGAATCCAAGCACTTCCGCTTCGTCAGCAACGTCCAGCTCAGCAAGTCACTCGTCCAGAATTTTTCGCGTTTGTTCGAGGCCAGCTATGAACTCTGCGCAGCCCTCCCGCTGGGACTGACGACGAATCAGAAGGGGGATCTCTTCCCAATCGAGCTCTTCGAAACCGAGCAGCAGTATCGGGCGGCAGGCGGACCGGCAGGTTCTGCCGGGGTGTTTATCACCAACGAGGGGAGGGTCCTAGTTCCTCTTTCAGGACTCGGCGTCAAAAAAGTCGGTTCGAGCTATATGTATGATGCTAGCTCAGGAAATGCGACCACTCTCATCCATGAAGTCACTCACCAACTCACGCCTCTCGTTTATGACGCAACTGCTTGGGGATGGTTCACTGAGGGGATCGCAGAATACTGCGCAAACATGCCCTACCGAACAGGCCGCTTCAAGATAGGTGATGAGCAGGATCTGCTGGACCAAGTGACAGCTTACGGAGAAGACGATAAGGGCGGCTGGGCTCTTGGCGACGACATCCAGATCGGAATGACACTCGAACAGTGGCTGAATCAATCGCCCAGCCAATTCATGTCGAACACAAGCCTCAACTACGGAGTCGGAGCGCTGGTCACGTTCTATTTTCTGCACTACGATGACGGACGCTCGGGGAAACCTATTCGCGAATTCGCAAGAGCGACATTCGCAGGCGCTGAACGAAAAGAGGCCTACGAAAAACTCCTAAGCGGGCGCAGCTACACCGAGCTCGCCAAAGAAATCGATAAAGCGTGGCGTAGCAAAGGAGTCCGCGTCCGCTGGCAGGATTCGCTGTAGCGGCTCTTTCACCCTTCGAGCACCAGAGGACAATGCTTATGCCTTCGTCCTTGGGAGGAGCCTGCTAATGAGGGAATTAAAGATGGGGGCCACCCTTTATCCCCCATCTTTTTTCCTGATCATCTGTCTTGAGTGTCGCACCCACGCCTTACCACCCGCCACTCGCGCCGCGAACGAGGCCTACCATCACCCCCTGAATCATCAGCTCCTGAGCAGGATAGAGATCCGGAAAGCGTGAATTCTCCGCCTTCAGGTAGGTGCCCTTGGCATTCTGAATGTATCGCTTAAGAGTCGTTTCACCGTCGATGAGCGCGGCGACAACATCCTCGTTTCTAGGCTCTTTCTGCTCGATGACGACGTGGTCACCATCCATGATGTGAGCGTCGATCATCGACTCTCCGCGCACGCGCAGAGCGAAGGTTTTGGCCGTAGGAGAAACACCCAGGGATGTCGTATCGACAGTCAGCGTGCCTAAGGGCTCAGGCGTCCCGGCATCTCCGAAGCCCGCAGGGATCGCTCCATAGATCGGGATGTCAGTAATCGGCTCACGGTCCAGCTGATCAGCAAACATGACGGAACGTGCGCGACGTTCGTTACGGGTGATAACGCCTTTTTTCTCGAGGGCCCGCAGATGACTGACAGCGGCTGTCTGACTGGCGAACCCAAAGTGGTGCTGGATTTCACGGGTCGATGGCATGATTCCTGTGCGGCCGTGCTCCATCTTCAGGTAATCGAGGACTTCTTGTTGTCTGGTAGTAAGCTTCATTTGTGAACAGTGTCGCTAAGAACATTGAACATTTAAGCAACTCATCAAGGAGAAAGTTGCGATTTTGTGAAAAACTCGGAGGGTCACGAGACCGTGGATAAACTATGCAAACGATGATGAGAAGTGATTGGGGTAGCGGTTTCGAAACTGCGGAAGGAGGAGTGGCTCCTCTCACCCTTCGGGCCGCAGCCCTGATTCCGTCTGGCTGCGTTCCTCGTTTCTCAGGTAGCTATTGGCTACCATCGCGCCTCGCGCCTTGCCAGCCGAAAACAGGGTTGCGCTCATCGCTCACCTACCTTCTCAACGGCCTCTTAGCACCCGAAATGGCTTTTCCCCGTCTTCCAGGTCCTGTTGCGCTTGTTTTGTTCTTGCTCCTTTCAGCCCTGCCGTGCCTGGAGGCTCAGGAATCAGGCAAAGCTCCCCTATCGCGCCAGCCATCGATGGCTGTCGGATTGGCGGAGACTGGCTCGGCTGTGCCAGAGTCCCTCGAACCACTCGCCGCGCGCGCGGCGGTAGCTGTATCCCAGCTCGACTGGGCGGCGGCGCTCGCTATCTACGACGACCTGATCGCCAAGGCACCCGCGCACGCACTTCTTCATGCGAACCGCGGGACAGTCCTCGCTCGCATGAATCGTCTAGAGACGGCCGTGGTCGAATTCGATCGAGCCGTGCGAATGGATGCGGAACTCACTTCAGCCTGGCAGAGCCTAGGCATCCTGCACTGGCGGCGTGGCCGCCTGGATCTAGCGGTTTCCGCTCTGCTGCGCTGGGTGGATCTCGCACCCGAAGATCCGGAAGCACGCATCGCGCTTGCTGCCGCGATGACAGATCGAGGCTGGCCGACGGCGGCTCTTGAGGAATTGAAGACGGCGGTCCAGATCGATCGAAATCTGGGCGCCGCTCACTTCAACCTCGCCGTTGCCTATTTATCTCAACCCCGGGTGCGCCCGGAGATGGCGCTCCGGCACTACCAATGGGCACTGGATCTCGGAGAAGAGCCGTCGCTCGGGCTTCTGAAAGCGATCCGCGAAGCCCCTGCGACAACTCGCCCGAGCCAGCGGGAGGTGCAGGAGACCAATGAACTCGCTCCACTAGAAACGACAGAGCAGGAGCAGACGAAACCTACACTCCCTCCGCCGACGAGGTGATGAATGGCCGGAAAGCCCGGGGAAGATCGGCGAGGAAGCTGACTACCTCCCCACTAGCCGGATGCGCAAAGGACAGCTCGCGAGCATGCAGCATCAGTCGCCCCGTTTTCACGCGCTGCTGTTTGATTTGCCCATAGATTTCATCCCCTAAAATCGGAGTTCGCAG
>JAHDFZ010000187.1 GCA_020627905.1 Verrucomicrobiota bacterium | reverse complement strand
ACGTCGACTGGCGTCTCGGCAACTACGACAAGCTACCTGCCTCTGGTGTGGTGGCGGAGTAATCGCGTCATCCAAAAACACAAAAGCCGCTGCCCTCAGAGATGGGGGAGCGGCTTTTTTGATGAAAACTTGCCGACAACTTCCGCCTTTCCTGTGACTCAGGCGAAGAGGCGCTTGCCAATGGAGCGAGGGCTTAAAATGGGCCGAGGCTGGTATGTGGAGAACTACGCGATTCGCCATTGGAATATCTCTTTCCCCCTATCAGAAGCGAGGAAGTATCTTGAGAATACTGCGTATCAATAAACTCATGGCGGCTATGGGGGTGTGACCTGTTTTTTTATGGCTGCCACTCAATGTCAGGATCTGTTCTCACTCACTTATCCAATTTTGGCATCCTGATTGCCCACCTTTGCGAAGTGTGTGGCTTCTAGAAACTATGGGGAATCAATGAATTTCGATCCGGTGTTATTTCATCGAGAAAAAATTACGCAAAAAGGGTCCGTTTGAGCATTGACGACGATGCTTCGAGACGCGAAACAAGATGCTTATGTTCAAGCACATCAACCGTCTAGCTGCTTTCTCGTGCGTAGCGCTCATTGCCTCGCCGATCCTTCCGATTTCGGCACAGGATGATCTTTCTCTTCTGGATGAGACTGTTGTGTCGGCTAGTCCGGAGCCTCGGCCGGTAGCAAGAACCCGTGGAGCAGCTCCGGTGACGAATCGAGTTCAGAATATCGAAGCTCCTGTCGATTTCGCAGCCCCCGTGGAGAGTGCTCCCCTCGAGCGCCCCCGCATCGATAACCCGATCAGCGTCGCTCAGTTTAGTGGTGATGACCTTTTGCTGCGCGGAGTATCGACTCAGCGTGGCGAGCTTTTCCGGCGCACGGCCAATGCCACAAATCTACCGGGCGGGCTGGGGTCTTTTACCATTCGAGGTTTGAACGACGACGCGATCTCATCTCCGACTCTCGATACAGGTTCCAGCAATCTGGCTACCGTCTTCATCAACCAGGCACCCGTGAGCAAGAATTACGTGGCGTATACTAGCCCCACACTTTGGGACGTGAAGCAGGTAGAGATTCTGCGTGGTCCGCAGTCTGTTTTCCAGGGGCCGAACTCGATCGCTGGTGCTGTGTTTTTCGACTACAACAACCCAGGTTTCGAGTGGGAAGGGCGCAGCCGGCTTGAATACGGTGAGTATGACACCATTAACTGGGCAATTATGCAGAATATCCCGCTGGTGGATGATTATCTGGCCGCCCGCTTTACCTATGAGCGGTATCTCAGCGATGGCTATGTGACGAATATTACTCGCAATGAGGACGATTGGGGCAACACGGATCGGCAGTTTGCTAAGATTCAGCTGCTCTACCGACCAACCGGTGATGATGACAATACGCTGAACTTCACCTACCGCTTCGGAAGAGACCGCGGAAATGACGTCTTTCCTGACCATGGCACGACAACGCCGCTTTTTGACCGCACTTCGACCTTTGATAATGATGATGTGCGGGACTCCGACACCCACTTTGTCAGCCTGGAGGGAAAATTTACGCTCAACGATGACTGGCAGCTTGAGACGGTCACAAGCGCACAGAGCGTGAATCTGATTCAGGACTTTGATGCTGATTACACACCCTCCCCGTTTTTCCGTAGCCGCATCGGTGCCTATGTGGATGAGGAGTTTTACTCTCAGGAGATCCGTTCCAGCTTCGACAATGGCGGGCCTTTGCGAGCGACGCTGGGGCTATACGGACAATACAGCGACTACAAAAACGGTCTGAACGGGTTCGCTTTCGGATCTCCTGTCGTGACGAATGTTTCTGAGATCGGCGTGGTCGGCGCGGTCTTTGCGAACGCGGAGTATGATCTGACTGACAAGCTCACCCTCGGTGCGGGTGCGCGCCTCAACTACGAGGAGCGGGATGTCCGGATCGATGCGCTGACAGCACCTGCAGGGTTTCCTGCTTTCACGTTTACAGGGCAGGGAGCAGCGACCGAGTCATTCACTGATCTGTTGCCGGAGGTAAACCTGAGCTACCGATTAGATGACCAGCAGACGGTAGGAGGCCTGGTTTCTCGTGGATACCGCTCTGGCGGAGTCTCCGTAGCTCCCTTCTTCGCTGTTGCTCGCTCATATGAGCCGGAATACACCTGGAACTACGAGCTGTTCTACCGAGGAGTCTTTAACGACGGCAGAACACGGATCAACTCCAACCTTTTCTATGCAGATTGGACGGATCAGCAGGTCCCTGTGCAGTTGCCTTTCGGTTCCCCCTTCGATGTCCTGGTTCAGAATGTGGGAGAATCCACGATGTATGGATTTGAGCTGGAGTTCGAGCAGGATCTCACATCTGAATGGAGCGTATTCGCAGCGCTTGGATACACGAAGACCGAGTTTGGTAACTTTCCGGTCAACGCAACAACCAATCTCGCTGGCAGAGGATTTCCCTACGCTCCCGAATGGAATACCTCGCTCGGTCTCCAGTATGTGGGAGACAGTGGGGTATTTGGCTCTGTCAACTGGTCCTACGTCAGTGGCAGCTACAGTGATCCCGGGGCAGCATCCCAGACGCCTCTGGATGGGCGGAGTCTGGTGGATGCAAAAATCGGTTATGGCCAGGATGGCTGGAAGGTCTACCTTTTCGGAAGTAACCTGTTCGATGAGGAATACGCCAGCCGCCTCTCAATCGGCAGCTCTTTCCCCGGGGTGAACCCAGCCTTCGGATTGACAGGGCCTCCACGTATGGTTGGTGTTGGGGTAGAGGTGGCGTGGTAGTGAAGTGTTTTGTGCGCGTGCTCCTTTAGCTTACGCCCAGCTGTCCCGACAACAGATGCTATCCGCTACAAAAGTTGCTCGTCCATAGTGTGAGCGACGCGCTCTATGGAGGTGGGACTTCAGTCCCATTGGCGTCAGGTTTAATCTTCGCAAACCGTTGATGGGTAACGATTTGCGAATAAATTTCTTGACATGGATTCCTGCGCAGCACGTTGAGGGTGAATACTCCAAAACTACCCTACGTCTTCAAAGGAACCATCCTCAACAGCCGCACCCGTCTTGAAAAGCTCGCCCGTCGCACTCGCTGGATGCATCGCGCCGCAAGGAAGCTTCAACCGATCGACTTCGTCCACGGCCTCATGCTAGCTGTCTGCCAAGGCGGAGCTTCTATGCGTCTGCTTGCTTCAGCAGTCGGTATGCGACTAGACTCAATTCCTGGTGATAAACAAACCGACGATCACAGATGCAACACTGTTTCGAAGCAAGCTCTCTGGGAAAGAGTCGATAGCGAAGCAGTCGATTTCTTCCAAGAGATTCTCGGAGAACTCCTGCGTGACAGCGGCTTCGCGACCGGTGACCGCGAAGCGTTGCCCGGAGTTGGACGCATCATCGTCGAAGATTCCTCCAAGATTGACCTACCAGACCATTTGGCTGACGAGTTTCCCGCGAGTGGCAGCTATAACGGTTACCGAGGGGCAGGCTTAAGGTTGCAAGGAGCTTTCGACCTGATGAGCGGCGATGCTTTACGCTTGGAGCTCACCGATTACTACCGGCAGGACTGCACTGCCGCCCATGACATCCTGCCGCTACTGCGATCTGGCGATCTTGTGGTGCGCGACCTTGGCTATCTGGTCAACAAGGCCCTCAACGCAATCACTGCAAAGAGTGCCCACTTCCTGTCTCGCCACCAGACTCGGCGTGTGCTTTCCCATTGCGAAAAGGACGGTGGGGCGAAGATCGATCTGGTGAAATATTTGCGGGATAAGGCACCGCGAAGCGGTGACACCATCGACCTCGATGTAGTGTTAGGTAGGGCAGATGATAGAGATGCGCCGCAGGTCGAGTGTCGGATGGTGGTGGTTAGGCTGCCTGACGAAGTCGTCGAGCAACGCTTGCGTAAAGTTCATCGTGAAGAAAAGCGCCGCGGCAAGCAGAAGTCAGACGAGGCGAAAGCCTTGCTGGGATGGACGATCCTGATCACGAGCCTCGACCGAGAAACGGCAAGTGTGGAAAGGCTGGTCGAAGTGTATAAGTTGCGTTGGCGGGTGGAAATCATCTTTAAGTCACTCAAAAGCTATACGCCGCTGGAGCCCATTGTCCGACACCGCTCGAACTCCAACCATCTCCGCACACTTCTGCACGCATGGCTGTGTCTAGTGGTTGTGGGAGCTGGGACAGGTGCGTTCGGGTTGGTCAAGAGCCATTGCGGCAAGGTAAAAACGAACTTGGTGAGCTTGCTCAAGACCATGCCTCGGGTATTCGAGATTCTGTATATGAGTCTTTTGGTATCGTGCTCGGCACACTTCCGTGAGCTGCTGAAGAAAGTGTTGGCCCAAAGCGAATATCATGACCGCTACGAAGCGCGGAATAAACGCACGAACATGGCGGCGATGGTGGAGTCGGCTTTGAACATAACGGATAAAACAAGCTTAACGACCATCGTTTGATCCTCCTTATCCTGACGCCAATGGGACTTCAGTCCCACGCGGAAGCCCAGTCGTCTCTGGCAAATGGTGTCCGCGACTGAAGTCGCTAATCCATAGAGTGAACGATGCAAATTATGGACGTGCGAATTCATTCGCACAGGCGGAAGACCAGTCGGTTGGCTCTGCGATAATCGATCCTGATCTCAACCGCTCACCTCACCCCCGCTTGCGCGTCAGCATGAACTGATTCCCTTCGGTATCAATGCACATCGCTAAATGCGGCGGTTCACCATCTTCCGGCTGTGGCTCTTTCGGGCACTGACCGCCCGCAGCGATCACCGCAGCAGCTCCAGCGACGACATCAGGCACCTGAAAAGTAAGCCCGGTCCAGGTTAGCTTGCCTTCACCGCCTGAATGGATGGAGACAATCGCTCCTGCGATAGAAATCTCGGTGATGTGAGGGTTCTGTTTCACCAGCTCCCCACCAAGCACGTTTTCGTAGAAGGCGAGAGCACGGGCAGAGTCGGCGGCCCAAATGGTATATTTGACAGCCTCGATCGACAGGGGATTCATGAGTGCAGTGACGTAGCGTGCTCAAGGCCCTAAAATTTAAGAAGCTCTTTGTCTGTGCGGACAAAGATTCCCTGCGCCGTTGGGACGATGGAGGCGCGGATCATGGTGCTCTGCATGGAGGCAAGCATCGATTCGCTCAGGAGCTGACCGCCCTCTTTTCCTGCGGAAAAAACGAAGGCTTCACCCATGTGGGAAATGACATAGATCTTCCCATCGGCAACGGTGGGGGAGGCTTCCAGCTTGGTTTTGGCGGGCACTTCTACCTCCCACTGCACTTCACCCGTTTTCGGATGAACGCAGCTGAGGAATTTATTTCGGCCATTGAGGATGTAGAAAAAACCGTCGCTGTAGGCTGGTGCGGGCACATCTGACGTGACGACTTTTCCGCTACTGGCCCAGAGAGCTTCGTCGGCGGATAGGGTGCCGCTTTGATTTGCCGGGATGGCATAAACCGGTGCCCCTTTGGGTGCACAGACGAGGATGGTGCCCTCACCGTAAGTTGGAGAAGTGACGAGTCTCCAGTGGCTGATTCGCTCAGGATTGTAAGTGCCCCAGCGCCACTGCTCTGCACCAGTCACTGGATCGTGACCGGTCACGCAGTCGCTGCCCGCGATGACGATGGAAGCTCGCCCTTCAAGGGTAACTGGTAACGGGGTGGTAAACGCTTCGCGGGATTCCTTCACTGCATCGTTATCGCGGCGGTGCGTCCAGATTTCCTCGCCAGAGGCAGGGTCGAGAGCGATGATCATGCAGTGACTTTCACCCGCAGGCCGTCCCTTGCCGTTGACCGGCTCGTCGCGTTGCAGCAGTGGCACGATCAGGCGTCCGTCGTGCAGCAGCGGACTGGCACCGTAGGTCCAGAGGAGAGCGAAAGGGCCATAAACAGCCTGGAGGTCCTTCCTCCACAGTTCTTCTCCGGATGAGGGGTGGAATGCTGCGAGATCACCCTTGCCTGTGAGGAAGATGATGCGCTCTCCATCGGCGACAGCGGAGCTGGCTGAAAAGGTTGAGCGGTCGTTCTCGCGAATACCCGTCGAGAGCAGGGTGCTCCAGAGGATTTCTCCGCTGCCCGGGTCGATCTTCATTCCGACGATACCCTCTTTGCTTTCATCTACGGATGTGAGATAAAGGGCTCCGTTGTGAAGAATCGGCGTGCTTGCTCCCTCACCAGGCAGAGCTGTCGTCCAGGCAGCCTTTTCCTTCCGAAGAGAGCTTGGGAGTTTCGTGGCAGGTGAGGAGCCATCGAAGTTCGGACCGCGCCAGTTTGGCCACTCCTGTGAAAGTCCGAGTGATGGAATTGTGCAGGTAAGGGCGAAAAGTGCGGCCCCGACGAGAAGTGATGATTTCATAGGAAGAAGGCGATGAAGGGCTATGCGAGGCCTAGACTGAGGCGCCGCAACGTAAAGGAAACAGCTCCCACTGCTTCTGCAAAGAGAAAAACGCGCCAGTGGTGGAGCAAGAGGGCAATGAGGTTGTTCGAATCTTAATCCAAGGCTGATGGTTTGGGCCGACTGGACTAAGAGGAAGCCTAGGCAATTGCCGCCCTTAGACAATATGCAATCCGCTCGGAAACGCCCTAGGCAGAAGGCATCTATCAATAGCGGCTCTTCAGATTGGAGATTCCAACGGCTATGGATTCTGCGACCATCTGCCGGTAGCGCGGAGTCATCATGGCAGCTCGGTCTCGAGTGTTCGAGACAAATCCACCCTCAACAAGGATCGACGGGTGGCGGCACTCGCGGAGGACCTTGAACTTCGCCGTCTTCACCCCACGATCGATGGCGCGGGTATTTCGGATAAGCTGCGAATGGACACTGCGGGCGAAATTGATGGAGTTCGAGGCATGGTAGTAGGTCTCGATTCCAATAGCTGATGACTTCCAACTACTATTGAAATGAACAGATATGAAAACGGCGTCGCGGTAGCGGTTGGCGATGGCGGCCCGCTGGGAAAGTGGAACGAAGACGTCCGTGCTGCGAACCATGACTGTTTTATACCCTAATCCTTTCAGCAGAACCTCCAGGCGACGAGCAACATCAAGGTTGATGTGCTTTTCGTAGACGTAGGAGTCGGCCGCTCCGAGATCGTGTCCGCCATGACCGGCATCAATGACGACGGTGCGAAACGCCAAAGCTGAGGAGGTGAAGCTGAAAGCTAAAACAAGGACGGCCCACATAAGCGGGAATCCCTGGCGTTTTCTGAAGGCTGACATTTTTTGGAGAAGGGAGGGAGAAGGCTAGCTGAAAATTCAAGAAAGCCTTATGTTCGACAAAATCGAAATTTCTCCGGGGGAGGGGAAAACATAGCGCATTCTCAGGAAGTTCAACGCTGGAACCCCGTATTTATTGGAGAAATTTCTCCTGATCGGTAAAAATTCGCGTTTCTTTGCGTCATTCTTGAGATTTTACGTGGATTGTGAGAATAA
>JAHDFZ010000186.1 GCA_020627905.1 Verrucomicrobiota bacterium | reverse complement strand
GGAAGGCGTCCACCGCATGAGCTCGCGCAAGGCGGAGGAACTGCCTGTGGGGGATCTGCCCGTCCGGGTCTGCGGGCGTAGCTTCGGCACGACCCACACAGCAGAGAACTTTGTCGCCTCCTACCCCACGAAGGAGGAAGGGCTCTTTTACATCGGCCTGTTACATACTAGCCTCGACGGCTACGAGGGGCATGGCTCCTATGCCCCCTGCCAGCCAGCTGACCTGATCGACAAAGGCTATCACTACTGGGCTCTCGGCCACATTCACAAACGGCAGATCGTCCATGAGGATCCCTGTATCATCTTCCCCGGCAACATTCAGGGCCGGTCCATCCGCGAAACCGGCGAAAAAGGCTGCTACCTCATTTCCGTGAACGACGAGCTGGAGGTCACAGAAAAGGATTTCCGCCCCCTGCATCTTGTCCGGTGGGAACACCTGTCCATCGACCTATCACCAGCAGATAACCTTCCCGATGGTCTCTCACTCATCACCAAGCAACTAACAGATCACTTGGAGCAGCTTTCTGAGGATCCGGCTACCGAGCTGGTCGTCATTCGCCTGACTTTAAATGGCGAGACTCCGCTGCATATTTCCATCACCGAAGATCTGGAGCGCTGGCACGAGGAACTATTTTCCATCACCCAGATCCTCAGTGATCGTATCCTGCCCGTCTGGATCGAGAAACTGATCATCTCTACCAAGCAGGAGGAGACGTCGACTGACACAGAGCGGGACGCTCTCAGCCAGTATCTCTCTAACCGCCTGTCCAGGACCATCTATTTCGCAAAAGCCCAGGACAGCCTCCCGGATCTTTTGCCACCGCAAACAAAACAGGGGCGCAAGCTACTCATCGATGGAGCATTCGCGAACCTCGATGCTGCGGTCATCGTCGAGGGGGCGAAAACTCTGGTCGAAACCAGCTGGATCGAGAACCCCGACACAGAGGAGGGCTCATGAAACTTGATCGCTTTCATCTGAGTTCCTACGGCCATTTCCGTGATCGAGAGTGGGATTTCACGTCTCCCGGAGCCAGGGGCGGGCTGCATCTTCTGCACGGAGCGAACGCTAGCGGAAAGTCCACCTTCCTCCGGTCGATCTCTGACCTGCTCTACGGCTTCGAAAAGAAGACTGACTTCACCCAGGCTCTTGGCGACGGAAACACAACCGAGGTATCGGCGCACCTAAGCTTCGACGATAGCACGTCGTTAGAAGTAAAACGGGCTGGAGGGCGATTCCTCGGCCCGGACGGATCCCCCCTCGCGAAAGCCGACTGGCTAGCGCGCCTGGGAAATCTCTCCCGAGGCGATTTCCGAACCTTCTTTGCCCTGCATTCAGAGGATCTCCGATCAGGCGGGAAGCGGCTGGCAGAAAATGATGAAACACTAAGCCGGACGATATTTTCGGCATCGCTCGGCGGAGCAAGAGTGCTCAGCCGTCTCCAGGCGATGCGGGAGGAATCCGACACGCTGTTTAAAAAAGGCGGGCGATCTCAAGGGATCTATCAGACCCTCGTCAACATCGAAAAGGCGAAGTCGGAGTTGAAAAAGGAGATTATCAGCCCGGCGGAGGTCAAGAAGAGCCGTGACCTCTACCGCGAAGCTCAGGAACGCGCCGAAACGATTCGTGATGAGCTGGCGAAAGTCCTGGGCGAAATCGAAACTCTGGAATGTCTCACCCGCCACCTGCCCGAATGGCGCGAGCGGCTGACCCTTTCGGCCGAGCGCGAAACGCTCAACACTGATAGAGCAGCACTCTCTCCCACACAGCTGAGAGACTCCCTGTCATTGATGCAGGAGATCGAGACACAAACGGCACGCTTGAGCGATCTGAAAGGAGAGAAAGAGAACACGGAAACCTCTCTCCAGGCTCTCGCGATCCCGAAATCACTCCCCGAGGTCGAGCACGAGATCACTTACCTCTCCCGCAATTTTGAGCGCTACAATGAAGCCTCCGAGCAGATCGACGGACTTAGAGAAGAGCTTGACGATCTCCAGCGACAGATCGAAAACTCAGAGCTAAGTTCCAATCAGGCATCAAACCCACAGGAAGATTTATCCTCACTGATGCATCTCAGCGAGGACCTGCATCAGGACAAAACCCGTGCTGAAGATGCTGCCACGGAGCTGAAACGCCTGCGAGCCGAGCTCACCGAACTGCATCGCCAGCATGCGAACGCGAAACGCGATCAGCTGGACCTGCAGGAAATCCAGAGAGAGAAACGACAACTGGAGCGTCTCGTCTCAGCCGGTGACGCAATCGCTCAGGATGAGCAGAAGCGGCTGGGGCTCGAAGAGGAAATTTCTCTAGCGGCAATTCGCTGTGGATTCGCAGGATCGATCACGCCCGACGAAATCCTCGCTTTGCCCCCAGCTCCCACGCAGGAAAGCATCACTGACTTCTGCGAGCGTCAGGACGAAATCGACAAACAGATCTCTGACCAGGACGCTGAGCAGAAACGACTTCAGGCAGACCTCTTAGACGCGCGTGACGATGCCAGACGCCTATCCAGCTCAACCGGCCTTCCGGCGGGCAGTGCGCAACAACTGCGCGACGCTGGCCTGATCCGAGATAAGCTGCTGTCGGAACTCTATCAAAAACTGCGCATCGGCCATCAGGCAAATGATGAAGAACTGACAGCCTCAGAAGAAGCGGTCAAGACTGTCGATGCGCTGCACGAGGCACGATTTACACACTCCACCCAGATCCCGAGGCTCGACGCCAGTGAGCAGAAGGTTCAGAAGACAGAGGAAAAGCTCGGCACGCTCGCGAAAAATCGGGAGCAACTACTGGCACAGCAGACAAAACTGCTAACCGACTGGCAGGCCCTCTGGTCCGCTTTCCCCGTAGATCCGGGCCCGATTCTCTCAAAACGCGATTGGTCACCCGGGTATCTCGATCTAGTTAAGAAAAGCCGGGAACTGCTTCAGCTGGATCAGAGAAACCGAGCCCATAGGCAGGAAGTAGCGTCTCACCTCGCGCTGCCATCAGAATCTGAAGATCTTGTGAACACATCAGAATTTCTGCTCGAGCGATTACAGGAAGTCCAGAAGCAGGAAGCCATCGCGATCGAACTTCAGGGGAGTCTGAAACAGTGGGAGGAAACACTCCGATATCGTGATGAGGCCTGCGCAGAAGCCAAGCGTCGCGACGCCGAAGCTACCAAACAGTTTCGTAAAACCCAGGCTCTCTGGGCAGATAGCGGTGCACTCGAGCGCTTCGGTTCTGAGGCGACGCCTCAGGAAATCAAGACTCAGGCAGCTAACTCTCAGATCATCGGAAAGCTGCAGGGAAGCTACCGCGATCTGAAACGTCGGATCGCCTCGCTCGAAAAGCTGATGACCGACTTTGAACGGAAAGCATCAGAAGTGCGAGAAGGTCTGGAGCTGGGCGAGACCTCAGTCACCGATCTCGTCCGTCAGGGAGAAGCCGTTCTGGCGAACTCCATCCGGCATCGGGAGATCGCAGAAAATCTGGCTCTCAAAGAACAGGAGGTCGCTAGACAGACCGCTGCCTGCAAGGCACTCGCGGACAAGCTGTCTGCGATCGCCAGTGAGATATCGATCGGGAGTATCGAAGATCTGAGCCGGTTTTTACCAGATGAGGAGAAGCGTCATCGAATCGATGAGGCAATCCGGACGATTGATCGTTCGTTTGCGACAGCCAGCCAGCGACTCACGAAAGAAGAGTTGTTTGAACTCCTTGGGGCACACGACGAAGCATCCCTAGGTCTCGCACTGAAGGAACAGATCACGCAGAGGCAACTCCTCGACGAAGACCTCAAAACGGCCTACCAGAAAGAACATGACGCGAGGGGGCACTTAAACGCCATCGAGACCGAAGACCGCCGCTCCAACGAGTATCGCCAGCACCTGCAGAATGAGCTCTCGCTGCTGGAGACGCAGTTGGAGAGATACCTTACCCTGCAGCAGGCGATCGTCTTTCTAGAGGGGTCGATCGAGGCATTCCATACCGAAAACCAAAGCCCTGTGCTCAATCGGGCGGGCGGTTTTTTCCACCAGCTGACCAACGGCACCTTCAGCGGTCTTCAGACGCGATTCGATGAAGCTGGCAACTCTCAGCTGACCGCAGCCCGCGCAGACGGTCGATCCATGCTCATTCATGAACTGAGTGAGGGCACCCAGGATCAGTTATTCCTCAGCTTGAGATTGGCGCTGCTGGAGTCACATGCGGAGACCTTCGAGTCGATGCCCCTCTTCCTCGATGACATCCTTATGACCTATGATGACGAGCGGGCAGCGGCGACTCTTCGTGTGCTCGGAGACATGAGCAGTCAGATTCAGGTCTTTCTGCTAACCCACCATGAGCATCTGGTCGATCTGGCGAAGACTGAACTAGCCGGAGGAAGCTATCAGCTGCATCGACTCTCGGAGCTCGCTGACTGAAACCTGCCGGAAAAGATATAGCTTTTTTGCGTTTTTTTCTTTTTACCTTTTTCTTTGCTTAAAAGGCCTTCTCTGCAGAGATTCCGCCATGCGGTTCCTACCTGTTTTTCTCCTCTTCCTTTTCTTGTTTTCCAAGACATCCACTGTTCAGGCAAACGATCGACCCAACGTAGTCTTTATCCTAACTGATGATCAGCGCTGGGATGCCCTCAGCATCATGGGGAACGAACATCTGCAGACGCCGAATATTGATCGACTGGCTGAAGAAGGGGTCCTGTTTAAAAACCATTTCTGCACGACATCCCTCTGCTCTCCCAGTCGCGCCTCGATTCTCGGCGGACTCTATGCCCACACACATGGCGTCGTGAATAACTTCACCGATTACCCTCGTGATCTCCCCACTTTCCCCCGCCAGTTGCAGAGCGAGGGCTATTCCACTGCCTACATCGGCAAGTGGCACATGGGCGAGGACGACGATAGCAAGCGACCTGGTTTTGACCATTTCATCACTCACCGAGGACAAGGGAAGTATTTTGACACGGAGTTTCGCATCAACAGTGGCGAGCGGAAAGTCATCCCCGGTTATTACACGACCGTCGTCACTGATCTCGCACTTGATTGGCTGCAGGATCAGGAAAGTGGCGAGAAGCCATTCATGCTCTTCCTCGGCCACAAGGCACCGCACAGCTTTTACTATCCCGAGCCCAAGTATGAGGGGGTGTTCGATCATGTCCGCGTCCCCTATCCAGAAACTGCTTTTCAGCTGGACGACAAACCAGAGTGGATCCAGAAACGCCTACCCACCTGGCACGGGATCTACGGACCACTCTTTGACTGGCGAAAGGACTTCCCTGACACATCTGCAGAGGGCATGCTCGCTTTCGAAAACATGACCCGCGCCTACTGGGGCACAATCCTTTCGGTCGATGACTCGGTCGGCCGCCTCTATTCCTACCTGGAGCGCATAGGTGAGCTGGACAATACACTCTTCATCTTCACCAGCGATAACGGTCTGCTCAATGGTGAGCATGGCATGGTCGACAAGCGGACGGGACACGACCCCTCTCTGCGCATCCCTCTGGTCGTGCGCTATCCAAAGCTCGTCTCCCCGAAATTCCCGAAGGTGATCGACGAGCAGACGCTGACGCTGGATTTCGCCTCCTCCATCCTGGAAATCTGCGGCGCAGAAGCTCTGCCAAAAACTCAGGGCAAGTCCTGGAAAAAGTTGATTTCTGAAGGCGACCCTGACTGGCGCACCAGCTGGTATTACGAGTATAACTACGAGGTTCAGTTCCCTTACACACCGAATGTTCGCGCCCTGCGCACCGACCGCTGGAAATACATCCGCTACCCTCATGGCGATGGCTCACCCGATAAGCACATGGCGGAGCTCTACGATCTGGCCAATGATCCTCACGAAACGACGAACCTGATCAATAAGCCGGAGCATAAAGAGCTAGTCGCTCAACTCCGGGAAGAACTCGACACCCGCATTAAAGAAAGCCTCGACGGGCGCGAAGACAAGATGCCCATCGACCAGGGAATCAAAGGTGAGCTACCGGACGAAAAGATCCGGTAGACGCCTTCACTCCCCCGCATTGGCGCGATTCTGATCTTGTCTCAGGCACGCGCCATCAGTTACCTTTCCAGCATGAAGTTTCGATTCGTGCTGATTGGTTTTTCTGTTCTCTCATTTGCGGCTGCACGAAGCGAAGAAGCTGCCAACTGGCACCAGTTTCAGGGACCTGACCGCACGGGTGCGATTACCCTCGCAGGCCTGGATCTGGAGGGCTGGATTACGGCTGACCCGAAACCAAATTGGTCCGTCGAGCTTCACGAGGGTTTCGGAGGCGCTGCGATCTTCGACGATGAGGTGTTCGTTCTCGATCGTGACCCAGCGGAGGCCGATCTGCTGCTGTGTCTCGATCTGAAATCAGGTTCGGAAAAGTGGCGCTTCCGCTTCGAGCATGCGGGAATTCTGCCTCATTCTGGCTCCCGCGGTGTGCCTCTTGTGGAAAAGGATGCCGTTTACTTCATCGGTGGACTTGGCGACGTGCACCGGATCAATAAAACCACCGGTGAAGCGGAGTGGACCGTCAGCATTCAGGACCGCTACGGGGCGCTGCCGCCGAAATGGGGATGGGCGCAGAGTCCTCTCATCGTGGGCGAGGTTCTCATCGCTGCAGCCATGAGCGAGGAAGCCGGTCTGGTGGGGCTGGACAAATCAACGGGTAAGGAACTATGGCGAACACGTGCGTTCGGTGACTCGCATTCTTCACCGACCACGCTCACCCTTGATGGCGTAGAGCAAGTCGTCTTCATCGCCACGGAGAGAGATGGTGATGGCGGCATAGGCACGACGATCAGTGTCGATCCTCAGTCCGGGTCAACACTCTGGGACACCTCCATTTACTTCAATAAAATACCCATCCCCTTCCCCACAAAAATCACAGATGAGCAGGTCTTTCTCACAGGCGGCTATGGCAATGGTAGTGCTATGCTGGCGTTCACAAAAGGCGCACCCGACTGGGAGGTAGAGGAGCAGTTCAGCCTGGAAATCGGCACTCAGATGCACCAGCCCTTTCTCATCGATGATCATCTCTACCTGCTCGCCAACGAGAACGCGAACCACAAAGGGGAAGCACGTAAGACCGGCGGCCTCATGTGCTTAAACCTCGATGGTGAAACGATCTGGCACACAGGTGACAGCCCATTCATGGGGCGGGGTAACATGATCCGTGTCAATGATCACCTGCTGATTCAGGATGGAGAAACGGGGTTCCTGAGACTGGTAGCCCCGTCTCCTCAGGGCTACCGGGAGTTAGGGATGATCGACGTATTCGGCAAGCAGGACGAGGTCGAGGCGATGATTGCGAAGCAGGCGAAGCGCAAGTTTGTGCGCCTGCCCGATTTTAAGCTGTGGTCACCCATGGCCATCGGCCAGGACCACTTAATCCTGCGGGGGCAGGAGCAGCTCATCTGCTACCGGCTCAGATAACACATTGTGCGTCGTCACAACAGCGGCGACC
>JAHDFZ010000185.1:5326-7443 GCA_020627905.1 Verrucomicrobiota bacterium | reverse complement strand
AAAATGGTCCGGCCATCCGTGATACCCTCATCTGGCTAGGGCTGATCATCGGTTTTGCCGCAGCCACCTGGGCATTGTGGGGATCAGCCTGGGCGATCGTCACCTATCTCTGTTTCGCCGCTCTCTGGGCTTCGACGGCAGATTCGCGATGGCACGAAGCCGGTCACGGGACTGCGTTCCGCTCCGATTGGATGAATAACGCCCTTTATCAGTTGGCTTCCTTTATGATTCTGCGCGAGCCCACTCTCTGGAGATGGTCGCACACCCGCCACCATAGTGATACCATCATCGTTGGCCGCGATCCTGAAATTGCCGTCCCGAGACCGCCGGATGTGAAGGGAATCTGCATGGGCTTTTTTGCCCTCCCGGTTTATCCCGGTTACTTCAAAGGGCTGTTCCAGCACGCTGCCGGCAGGCTCGGGGAGCGGGAGCAGCAGTTCGTGCCAGAGGATGCCCAGGACCAGGTGGTAACCGAAGCTCGTTGGCACTTGGCGATCTACGCCGGAGTGATCGTCATCGCCATCGCTTCACAGTCGATCCTGCCACTGCTCTTTGTCGGGCTTTCGAACCTTTTCGGGACCTGGCTGATGCTCGTTTACGGACTCACACAGCACACAGGGCTTGCGGAAGACGTCCTCGACCATCGTCTGAATTCGCGGACGTTTTATACCAATCTCGTGAATCGATTTCTCTACTGGAACATGAACTACCATGTGGAGCATCACATGTTTCCACAGGTGCCTTACCACGCACTGCCTAGGCTTCATGAGCTGATCAAAGATGATTGCCCACCTGCCTATCCAAGCCTGCTGGCATGTTGGAAGGAGATCATCCCTACGGTGAGACGCCAGCTGTCTGAGCCTGGCTATCACGTGCGGCGCGATTTGCCGGAGAGCACACACAGCGCCCATGCTGAAGCAGCGGCGGACTTTCTCGACGGAAGCACAGCGACTCCTGATACAGAAGGATGGCTAGAGGTTTGCGCCAGTGCTGACCTGGCAGCAAGCGACATCCTGCGATTCGACTATGAGAAAAGCACTTACGCTCTCTACCGGCTCGAAAATGGCGAAGTCCGCGCCTCTGATGGCATCTGCACCCATGGGAACACTCATCTGGCACAGGGCTTGATCATCGGTGACACGATCGAATGCCCTAAGCACAATGGCCGTTTTTCACTCGACTCAGGTGCACCAGTTAGGCCCCCGGTATGTAAGCATCTGCGAACGCACGCCATCGAGGAACGTGGTGAGCGCATCTTCCTCAAGGTGCCTCAACAATCGGCCTCTGAAGCTGATACACGACATTCATTTAAGGTGACGAAGGTCGGCAACGTCTCCACCTTCATCCGGGAAGTCACGGTCAAACCGACAGGCGACTTTGATCTTGCGTCCATCTCACCCGGTGACTACATGCAGTGGGTGATCCCTGAGTTCGAGCGCCTGGCGCTTGACCAAGTCGATCTACATGAATCCGTGCGGGAAGTGTGGAAGCAGTTCGGCATCCTCGAAATGTCGGTTGAAAATACCGAGGTCAATCGACTGAACAATTACTCGATCGCCAATCGACCTGTCCATGACGAAGGGCTGACATTCAATGTCAGACTAGCACTCCCTCCGCGTGGTCAGAAGGCGCCTCCCGGAGTCGGCTCCAGCTATGTTTTCTCTCTCAAAGAGGGGGACCCTGTCGAGCTGGTTGGCCCTTATGGCGATTTTCACATCAAACCGAGTCAGAAAGAGATGGTCTACATCGGCGGTGGTGCAGGGATGGCACCGCTGCGTGCCCATATTTCACACCTCCTCGAAGATCAGGTCTCTGCGCGGAAGATTACCTTCTTTTATGGCGCTCGATCAAAGTCGGAAATTTTTTACGAAGACTACTTCCGCGACTTAGAGAGTAAGCACGAGAACTTCTCCTTCCACATCGTCCTCTCAGAGGCACAGGACGAGGACGGATGGACTGGATTAGAGGGTTTTGTGCATAAAGCCGCTCGTGAAAGCTTTCTCGCCGAGCACCCTGATCTCTCCCGCCTGGAGTTCTACCTCTGTGGTCCGCCTATGATGATGGAGGCTACGAATGAGATGTTGAAGGAATTCGATATCCAGCCTGAGCGGGTGGCC
>JAHDFZ010000185.1:0-5316 GCA_020627905.1 Verrucomicrobiota bacterium | reverse complement strand
CCTACGACGCATTCTAACCAGTCAAAAACGGTTTAAAAACGCTTTATGAAAACGAATACATTTCCATTTCTCAAAGAAGAAGTGTCAGCACTCGGGTTCGGAGCCTTTGGTTTGAAAGGCGTCTTCGGCACCTTCAGCGAGTCCGAGGCCATTGACTCGATCCATGCCTCATGGGATCAGGGGGTAAACCTCATCGATACGGCCCGGCACTATGGGGAGTCCGAAGCCATCATCGGGAAGGCGCTGGCAACCTGGCAGGGGCAACGGCCCTTCATCGCCACAAAAGCCGAGTGTATCGGACCTTTGAAACAATGGGGGATCCCCGTCGATGTCGAGGAGTGTTTCCCAAAGGGGCACATCACAAAGGAGGCAGAGACCAGCCTGCGTGAGCTGGGAGTTGACTCAATTGATCTGTTCCAGATGCATCTCTACTGGGCGAACTGGGGAACCGAAGGCTACTGGCTCGACGAGTTGGAGACTCTCCTCCAGCAGGGGAAGGTTCGCTCGATCGGGGTATCACTACCAGATCATCGGCATGATATGGCGCTCCCGCTCATTCACTCCGGTCGCATCCATTCCGTGCAGACGATCTTTCATCTTTTCGACCCGACACCGATCGATTGTTTCCTGCCCACGTGTGCTGCGAACGAAGTCGCTGTGCTGGCGCGTTGTGTGTTGGACGAGGGCGGACTAACAGGGATGCTGACACCGGACATGACTTTCGGAGAAGGGGACTTCCGCGCTGGCTACTTCGACATGGGGCCCCGCGCCTCTTACATCGAGAGGGTGGAAGCCCTGAAGCAGTATGTGCCCGAGCATGCTTCCAGTCTCGTATCGCTTGCTCTCCGCTTTGTCACCGCACATCCGGCGGTGACCTCCGCTCTTTCATCGATGCATATCAGGAAATATGCGGAGGAGAACATCAAGGTGTTCGATGAGCCAGAGCTTGCTCCTGAGATCGTTCAGCAGATCCGTTTTCAGCATCGTTGGATTCGGAATTTCTATGGGCCGAAAGTTCTTCCACAAATATGAATCGTGACATGAACGAGGTAAGGTGGGCGCGACTTCTTCCACAAGAGCTGCGTCAGCGGATGGAGGAACTTCCAGTGGTTTATCTGCCGATTGGACTGTGCGAACCGCATGGCCACATCGCCCCATTCGGTCTGGACACCATTAAGGCCGATTACTATTGCGAGGAGTCAGCACGACGCTTCGGAGGGGTCGTCGCTCCGACACAAGCCTATCACATTCATGAAGTAGGGTTTCACAAACCGTGGCTCGACGAAGTCGTCGGGGAGGGAGTCCAGGCTTATCTGGGTGGTATGCCGCCTGCACCCGTCTGTTATCAGCTCCTCTATCAGCTGAGAGCATTCTACAATGCAGGGTTCCGCAGTGTCATCGGTGTGAGCGGTCACTCAGGCGGTTCGCAGAACGATTTGCGGCTGGTCGCTGAATATGTTTCGGATGCCGTTGGGATCCCCGTCGACATCCGGTGCGATCCCGAATGGACGGAGGGCGCGTATCATGGGGACCATGCTGGAAGTTATGAGATCTCTCAGCTCCTTGCCATTGATCCAGAATTGATCGATCTATCGAGGGTCGACCTAGCCCAGCATCCCAATCATGGAGGACGCCTGGCACAGGGAGATGATGCGGCCGACTCCACGAGTAAACTGGGAGAAGAGATTAATGAGCGCATCCTCGAGTCTATCGGCAGGAGCGTCCAGATGATGAAGGATGATTTTCGGGATCGAGAAGACACCGATTCGAAGCAGCTCACAATCCAGGAAACAGAGAAGCTCTGGTCGCGCATTACGGCAGACCCGAGGGCATGGTTCAGCGATAAGGAGTGAGGGCTCACCCCTTCAAGCTGCTGTTGTTCCCGCCTGATGCCTTTTTCGAAATGCTCCCGGGGTTTCTCCAAAGCGTTTCGCATAGCTAGCCTGGAGGTAGGATGCCGTCTTAAACCCGGCCATTTCGGAGATCGCCTCAATCGTATGCTCGGTATCACGCAGTAACCGGTTCACCTCCTTGAACTGGAGACGCAGAATCTCGGACTTCGTTTTGCGCCCAATGGCAGCTTCCATACGGCGCTCGAGTGTGCTTCTCGAAAGATTAAGCTGGTCACATAGATCTGCTACCCGGATGCCTTTGGTTGCCTGTTCGCGAATCATCTTAAGCGCGAATCGGATCACTTGATCATGGACGACCAGTTGGTCAGACGAACTGCGAGCGATGATTTCTTTCGGGGGGATGAGAGTCTCCACCGGGGCGGTTGGCTTGGCCTTAGCCATCATTTGCTCCAATAAAGCGGCCGCCTGATAGCCGACTTTGAAACCATCGACTTCCAGGCTGGATAGCTGAGGGCTGGAGATATCACAAAGGGTGCTATCGTTCTCACATCCGACGACGGCGATCTCCTCTGGCACAGCCAGGCCCGCCATTTGGCAGGCTTTCAGGACATGGAGGCCGAGAGAGTCGGTGATGGAGAATACTCCGACTGGTTTTGGCAATTCCTGCAACCAGGTGACCAGGCGCTGCATGGTGTGGTCACTTTCAGAAAAGTGTTCAAAGTCGATCTCTAAAGAAGAGCATGTTCGCCCGCAGGATTCGATAGAATCACGAAAATTCTCAAATCGCTGACGAAAAAACACCTCAGCCTGGTAGGATAAAGTGGCGAAATTGCCGTAGCCACGCAGGACAAAGTGTCTTGCTACAAATTCGCCAATACGGGCGTTATCGATACCGACAAACGGGTTTTCCGGCAAATAGTCGCGGCTGCGCAGCTCAACGGTAGGCAGCCCAAGCTTCGTCAAACTTTCGGCCGTTTTCAGGTGGTGGGTTCGCACGAGGATCCCATCTCCCTGCCAGCTGCTGAACCACTCTGGTGGCGGGGTCTCCGTGGTAATGGGGACAAAGGTCAGCTGCCAGGTGCCTTTTTCACGCGAAAACTCAGTAACCCCACGCAGCAACTCGCGCGGATAACTTTTGGATGTCTCAATAGCCACTGCTATCCGCTTTTCTATGCGGTTATCTTGAAGTTTTGACATGACGAAAAATCGAAGGAGCAGGGAAGGATACTCACAGTGACATCCAAGTCAAAACACGATATAACTCCATCATGCCAAATTTTCCAACCGGACAAGCATTGATCGTTGTAGGCGACGCCAGCGAGGTGGTCGACACGCTTTATCCCTTCTACCGTCTCCATGAGGCCGGCATTCGCCCGGTCGTCGTTGGGCCTGAGGCCAGAACCTTCCAAATGGTGATGCACGAGAATCGTCCGGGCTGGACGATCACGAAAGAGTGGGAAGGCTATCAGATCACAGCCGAGAAGAGCTTTGGGGAGGTAAATCCCGAGGAATATCTCGGCATTTTCTTCTCAGGCGGCAGAGCACCGGAATACATTCGTGAGGATGAGTCGCTTATCCAGCTTACACAATGGTTCTTCGACCATGAAAAGCCTATCTGCAGTGTCTGCCACGGGGTGGAGATACCCGCGCGAGCGGATCGGGTGAAGGGGAGACGCATGGCCACGGTAGCCAAGTGCAAGTTTGACCTGGAGGTTTGTGGCGGTATCTACGTCGATGAGCCCTGCGTGGTCGATAAAAACCTCGTGTCCGGTCGGACCTATCATGATTGTGGCTACTTCACGGCAGAGTGGGTGAAGCAGATGGAGGCTGTGGCAGGGAACTGAAACGGAGCAGACAAGAAATGAAGCATTCAATGACGAACGAAATGACGCGCCGATCGGTGATCAGAAACCTCGGTGTTCTGGCTGCTGGAGGCTGCGTTTCTGCGAAAACATCCTGCGCTCAGACACCGGGCAAGTGGGAGCTGAACTACGTCCTCTCCTCAGCCATGTATGGAGACTTTTCCGTGTCTGAGATCCTGCCCGAAGTAGAAAAGACGGGATCCGTAGGCATCGACATCTGGCGGAAACCCCACGGCACTCAGCGCGAACAGATCACTGAGATGGGGGATGACAAGTTTCAGGCTCTCCTAAACAAAACGGGAGCTAAGTTTACGATGTCCTCCTGCTACCCTCTGGGTCCTTTCGGCCAGGATGATGAGCTTCGGTGGGTCGCGAAAAACGGTGGACGCATGACAATGGCATCTTCCCGCCGCATGGGAGAGATCGATCCAGTCGGTGAGGAGGCGAAAAAACAAGTCAAAGCATTCTTCGAAAAATTGAAGCCGCATTACGAATTGGCTGAGGAGCTGGGTGTCACCATGGTGATCGAAAATCACAAGAAATCGATGCTGTCCTCGCCGGATTCGATCCGATATTTTGCTGAGTTCAACCCTTCGAAGAATGTAGGGATTGGTTTCGCTCCTCACCACCTTTACGACGCTGTGGACGATATCCCCGCGTTGATCGAGGATTGCGGAAAGGAAAATCTGCCATTCATCTACTTCCAGGAATTCCACAAGTCTTCTAAAGAAGCGATGCCTGACGAGGCTCACTGGAAGCAGCTGCCCGGCTTCGGCACACTCGACTACAAGCCGATACTGGCCGCACTGAAGAAAATCGACTTTTCAGGTGTCGCCGAACTCTTTGGGCATCCTGTGCCCCGCGGCATCCCCATGTCTGACTCAGTGGCCTCGATCACGGACAAGATTAATTTCTCCCGCAAGCATATCGCTGACCTCCTCGCTACGATTTAAACAGCCCTTCTTCTCCTCATCTTATGCGCATACTCGCCATTGCCTTACTCTCTCTTTCAGCAGGTGTCGTCCTGCAGGCGCAGCCACATGTCACGGCTTACGAGAGGTATCATCGCAGTGAGGTCTCAGGGGAGGGTGGAGCGCTTCTATACCAGGAGCTAGGATGCGCCAGTTGTCATGGTGGCGATTCAAAAATCATTCCTCGCTCTGGTCCGAATCTTCATGGTATCGCAAAGCGTCTGGAGAAAAACTGGGTGGCGGAATACCTTCAGGATCCTAGCGGCCAGAAGTCAGGCACCACCATGCCTAGCTTTGGGCATTCTCTGGATGCTGAGAAGACAGACGCCTTACTTGCCTATCTGGGACAGTTAGCACCAGACCCTGCCGTGTGGAAAGGGAGAACTCCGCGTCACGCAAATGCTGAGCGCGGTAGTGCCCTTTACCACGAAATGGGCTGTGTGGCCTGCCACGCGCCCACTGACGATAAACATCACCCGGACCGGGCGGCTACGGGAAGCCCGTTTGCAAAATCATTTCCTGATTTTGGAGCGAAATACAGCCTGGCATCGCTCACCAACTTTCTAAAAAACGTCGAACATTATCGGCCCGACGGCCGGATGCCCGACTTTCAGTTGATTGATCAGGATG
>JAHDFZ010000184.1:2453-7454 GCA_020627905.1 Verrucomicrobiota bacterium | reverse complement strand
AGAGGGAGGGGCAGGAAATTGTTACGAAAGGCTTAGTCGATAAATGGCTCCGGTGATGGATCTCTTTTGCGACGACACTTTTTCCCGTGCCGCTTTCGCCCAGGACGAGGATGGAAGCCGGCGTAGCAGCAGCGCGAAAGAGCACGTCGAGAGACTCTGCCATAATCCGGTCCGCGGAGTTGAAACTGGCAGTAGGTGAGTGTGAGGAAACTTCAGCCTCCAGCTCAGTGATGCGTTCCTGCATTTTGTTCCAATTGCGGGAACGGGCGATGATCGACTGTAGCTGGGCCGCTGTGAACGGCTTCTCTAAATAATCCATTGCTCCCAGCTGGATCGCTTTGACGGCGGTGCCGACAGAAGCCTCCGCTGTGAACATGACAACAGGAACCTGCCTCCTCAATTTCTGAATGTTTGCCAGGATATCAAGACCACTCTCCTCACCGAGATTGAGATCGAGGAGAACCAGGTCGAAAGGGTCTTCCTTCAGCCGAATCAGGCCTATGCGGCCGTTGTCTACGGCCTCAACATAATGGTCCTCCATCTCGAGGATCATACGGGTAGACTCTCTGACTTGCTCTTCGTCGTCGATGATCAGGATATCCATAGCAGGTAGAAAGCGGTTCCAACGCTGTCTATTTTTTGTTTATGCGTAATTTATGCCGCTTTATCAAGCTCGACTTTCATCTCGCACGCACAGGCTCGGCAGACGAGGGTAGCGGTCGGAGAGCTGCGGGACAGGATGTTATCGAGCTTCTGCGAGACGCTTTCCAACGCGCGAATCGACGGTGAAACCTCGTAGGCGCCTGATATGGAAATGTTGATTCCGCCACAATCCGGGCATGAGATAATCGAGCTCGTGGGAATGTCATCGAGGTCGCGCACGGATTCGGCGACTTCCTGTTCCTCCTGCTTTTCCGCGTAGATGGCGAAGATGCCTTCTTCATGTGAGCTGGAAGGGGGTGGCCACCCCTGATAGGATGCGTTGAAGCCATGATCACGAAGGACCTCGGTGGCCTGCTTCGCTTCAGCTTCTTTGCGATAGAGAATGATAGAATGTTTCATGGTTGGTTTGGTTCGTGTGGGATTGTGGTTGTGGCTTAGATTTTAACTCCGCGGGGACCTCGCGTGACGATGATCCAGACGGCGTGAATGATTCCTGGGAGGACACCGAGTATGGTCAGGAGAATGTTCAGCCAGAAGTGACCGCGAAGGCCCACCTGCAGGAACACGCCAACGGGTGGGAGGAAGAGCGCAATGAGGATCCTTATGATATCTTTTGTCGATTCTTTCATCGACATCCTTACACGCATCCTGAGTGCCACGGGTTCTCGCGCAGTGCCAGATTCGCTACAGCCTAGGTATTGTCTAAGTTTTGCTGAGGCCAAAGCGTGGCGCGAATCGCTCGTTTTGCAGTTCTGATGTTGCTAAATGCAATTTCATGGCTTGCTTTGTATTGCAGGATGCAAATTCAGGCATCCATGATGCAAGCTAGGAAGGTCTCGACGATGGAATTGTCCCCAATGCGACGCCATGCCGCCGAGAACTGCAGCACAAGCTGAGGTTGCTTCAGCTCGAGGAACACGAGATTAGCCGAGGGAAGAAGTGCTGCGTCAGCTGGGGCGAGGGCGACTCCCATCCCGGACCCCACCATGGCGAGAAGCTCGGCGAGCCCGCGAGCGTGATGGGTAATCGCCGGCTCGATCTCTGCAGCAGAGAAAAGTTCGCGCATCAGCCGTGGCCGATCCGGAAATTCGGAGGGATCGAGGCTGATAAAGGGATCTTTCGCAAACTCCGATAGCGTGACTTGTTTCCGTGTCGCTAAAGGGTGCTCAAGCGGCACCACCATTGACATGGGGATTTCGCGAATGGTCTTCACTTGAAACGCATCTCGCAGCTCGGGTTTCGGTTCACCCAGGAAAGCAACATCGATCCTCCCCTCCTGGAGGGCGTCTGCCTGCTCCTGCGGATTCATCTCGAAGATCTCCAGTCTCGCTTTGGGGAAACGCTCCCGGAATGAGCGCATGGCAGATGAAAGGAAGCCGGAGAGAGCCGTCGGAAGATAGCCGATGCGCAGGGTGACGAGTGTCCCGTCCTCCTGCATTCCGGTCAGGGCTTCCTGCAGCGAGCGCGTCTGCCGGAGGATCTCCCGGGCGTAGGCGAGCGTGATATTCCCTGCTGGTGTCAGCTCCAGCCCGCTGGGGATGCGCTTGAAAAGAGCGACGCCCAGCTCGGACTCGAAATCCCGAATCTGCCTCGAGACAGCCGGTTGCGTCAGATTCGAGCGGGCAGCCGCTGCCGAGATAGACCCCTCCTCAGCCGCAGAGACAAAATACCGAAGGTGACGCAGTTCCATGGAGATTCGATGAGGGGGATAGGGTATAACCAAAAGGCATACCCCTCAAAAAGCAAGGTATTCGCATACGCGGCGTCTCAAAGGATGTTGTCAGTATGCAGATTCAAGCATTACCCAAAACAATCAAACGGCCCGCTCACGAGCGGGGAGAAGCTAACCACGGATGGCTGCATGCGCGCCACACCTTTTCCTTTGGCAGTTACTACGATCCCCAGCACATGGGGTTCCGGACCCTGCGGGTAATCAATGACGACGTAGTTGCTCCTGGCAATGGTTTCGGCACGCATCCTCACTCAAACATGGAGATTTTCACCTATGTGAAGTCCGGCCAGCTCGAGCACAAGGATAGCATGGGCAACGGAGCGATCATCCGCCCGGGCAACCTCCAGTATATGAGCGCGGGCGTTGGAGTCACTCATAGTGAATTCAACCCGTCTGCCACAGAGGCGACCGAGCTGTATCAGATCTGGATCCAGCCGAACGTCGCCGATGGCGAGCCTCGCTATGCAGAGAAGCAGTTGGGCGATCTCGCGGAAGACGATTCCCTGACCTTGCTCTACTCAGGAGATGGACGCAATGGCTCTACTGAAATCCGGCAGAATGCCTCCATCTATTTCGGGAAAGTGGAAGCAGGGAGAGCTGTCACTCTCTCAGCGGACAGTCAGCTGCCGCATGCCTGGCTACAGGTAATCTCTGGCAATCTAACAGTGGCAGAGGAAGATCTGTCGACTTCCGATGGGCTCGCTATCGAGGGCATCACCGAAGACCTGGAGATCACGGCATCGGATGATGCGGAATTTCTGCTTTTTCACCTCAACTAACACTAACTCGCATACATTTTGCAAATCATGAAAAAACTCACTCTTATCGCCTCCATTCTCCTCGGCCTTCTCTTCATCGTCTTCGGATCGAACTTTTTCTTTAAGTTCATGCCGACACCGAAAGCCGAGCCAGGGAGTCTGGCGGCACAGTATATGCAAGCTATGTTCAAGAGCGAGCTGCTTACGATCGTGAAATCGCTGCAGATCATCGGCGGCGTCCTCCTTGTCATTCCCAAGACGAGGAATTTCGGCCTGCTGGTGCTCGGGCCCATCGTGATCAACATCGCCCTCTACAATATCCTGTTGAAGCCGGGCGGCATCACTGCACCCCCGGTCCTTGCGATCATCGGATTGGCGGCGTTTCTCCTCTTTGCCGAGCGCAAAAAGTTTGCTCAGCTTCTTCACTAATCCTTTCCCGCGAAAATCCATCAATCACCTCAACACCAAATCCTATCACTATGAAACTACTCGCCTTCGGTGCCTCCACCAGCTCCTCCTCCATCAATCGCACCTTCGCCAACTACGCCGCCAATTCTGTCGAAGGGGCAGAGGTGACTGATCTAGATCTTAACACCTTCGACCTACCCATCTACAGTGAGGACGAAGATGGAGCCAATGGGATTCCCCATGCGGCTCATCGATTTAAAGAGCTCATCGAGGCTCATGATGGCTTGGTCATCTCCATGGCCGAGCACAACGGTTCCTACACGGCGGCTTTCAAGAACCTCTACGATTGGACCTCGCGCATTGATCAGAAGGTCTGGGCGGATAAGCCGATGCTACTACTGGCTACCTCCCCTGGAGGGCGAGGAGGCCAGACGGTGCTGGAAGCTGCGGCGGCCACCTTCCCGAGAATGGGAGCTGATCTGCTCGGAACCTTCAGTCTGCCCTCGTTTCAGGACTATTTCTCCGAGGAGGAGGGGATCACTGACCCTGCTTTGGCACAGGAGTTTGCCGCCCAGCTGAACCTCTTTGCCAAGCCGCTCAGCCAGGCGGCTTAGGCCTCTCCCTGTCCAAACACCCGCTCAGGCAGAGGATAAAACCCTTCTTGCTTTGAGCGGGTTTTTCATGTCCCTATCCCTCATGAGAGTGCTTGTGCAGCGTGTGACGGGTGGGTCGGTAGAAGTCTTCGGGGATCCCCCCGCTGAGGGCGGTGCGGCCCCATTGCAGAAGGTTGAGGTCATCGGCCACGGTCTCGTGCTGCTGGTGGGAATCACTCACACAGACACTCTCGAACAGATCGAGTGGATGGCGCGCAAGATCGTCGAAATGCGGGTTTTCGAGGATGAAGAGGGCCGCATGGGGCGCAACATCCTGCACTCGGAGATCAAGGGTGAGTTGCTCGTCGTCAGCCAGTTCACTCTCTACGGGAACCTGCGCAAAGGCACGCGCCCGAGCTTTGACAAGGCGGCCCAGCCAGATTTGGCTGAACCTCTTTATAAGAAATTTGTCGAGCTTCTTGAAGGGCACGTGGGGCGAGAAGTAGCGACCGGAACCTTCGGCGCGCACATGGAGGTGCAGCTGACCAATGACGGGCCTGTCACTCTGATGTTGGAGCGCGAAGCTCCCCACAGTTCGTGACCAGCCGCCCAAGCCAGGCTATGGAATCGCGACTTCAGTCGCGAGCACCAAGCCCAACCGCACAAGCTCAGCTGTCCATTGAAGATGAGGTGTGACGGTAAGAAAACCGTCACTCCATGAGCGCACGGAGGCAGGGTCTCCCGACCCTGCAACTGCGTAAGCCTAGCTGACCAAGACTAGCGTGGTGTCCCAGATGAGGTGTGACGGTAAGAAAACCGTCACTCCATGAGCGCACGGAGGCAGGGT
>JAHDFZ010000184.1:0-2353 GCA_020627905.1 Verrucomicrobiota bacterium | reverse complement strand
CTCCTGACCCTGCAACTGCGCAAGCCCAGCCACCCAAGCCCGATATCCAATGAGGAACCAAGCCCCGAAGCGCTCAGAACTAATTCAACTTCGCCTTCTTCTTCGCCCGAGCCTCTCGGAAAAAGCTCTTCAATAAAAACGCCGACTCATCGGCCAGCACGCCAGCTGTGACATCGCTGTGGTGGTTCAGCGTCGGCTGTTGCAGCAGGTTAATGAATCCACCAGCGGCGCCGCCTTTTTCGTCCGAGCAGCCGAAGATCACTCGACGAATGCGGCAGTGGACGATTGCCCCTGCACACATGGGGCATGGCTCTTTGTTGACGTAGAGGTCACAGTCCGACAGGCGCCAGTCGCCCATGGCCTCCTGCGCCTGGGTGAGAGCGAGCATCTCTGCATGAGCTGTCGCGTCTTTCAGCGTCTCTACCATGTTATGAGCACGGGCGATGACGCGGCCCTCGCGCACGATGACGGCACCGCAGGGGACTTCCTCCGAGAGATAAGCCTTTTGCGCTTCGCGAAGCGCCTGAGCCATCAGGGCCTGATCGCTGGCGAGGTCAATGAAGATATCGTCATCCGATTCGTCCATCCACCAATCTAGTCTGCCAAAAGGAAAGGCAAAGGTGAAATCACAGATTGTCTTGCAGGAATGCGACGTTTTCGCTTGAAAAAGTTGGTTTCTTGGATTTCTGTAAAGACAGAAATGACTGAAACAACCGAACTTCCAGGCTTCGCGAAAAATTTCATCCTTCACTGGGGCGAAATGGGCACCCGTTGGGGCATCAACCGCACGGTTGCGCAGGTGCAGGCTCTGCTCTTTCTCAGCGAGCGCCCGCTACCGGCCGAGGAAATCTGCGCCCAGTTGGAAGTGGCCCGCTCGAATGTGAGCACCAGCCTGAAAGAGCTGCAGAACTGGGGGATCGTGAAGACTGTCCACCTCCCCGGTGATCGCCGCGTGCACTTCGAATGCCTGGGAGATGTTTACGAAATGTTTCGTCGGATCACAGCTGAGCGCAAGCGACGCGAGATCGACCCGACCTTGGAGATTCTTGAGGAGTTCACTCGCGAGGCAGCCGAAAGTGAGGATGAGGCAGATGAGTATGCGCAGGAGAAACTCACGGAGATGCTGAGCTTTTTCCGCTCCGTGGATGATTTCTACCGCAAAATGAGCCGCTTGCCAACGAAGGCTGCCAAGGGCGCCTTCCGCATGAGCGATCAACTGGCGAGCGCCATTCTCGCCTTCAGCCCAAAGAAGTAGAGGGCCCTCTTCCTCCCTGAATCCAAACCATTTCCCCTTTATCGAATCATGAACTTTATCGAACGTCCTGAGCAGACGGAAGATGATCCTCCGCGTCGTGTTGTCATCGCAGGTGGCAGCGGCTTTCTCGGCCAATCACTGGCCCGCTTTCTGATCGGCCGCGGCTACCGCGCGATTGTTCTCAGCCGGGTGAAAAAGACTGGCAGCCAGGTTGGTGAATTTGTTCTCTGGGATGGTGCGACAGTCACGCAAGACCTGATCGACGCCCTCGAGGGAGCGCATGCTCTGATCAATCTCGCCGGGCAGAACGTCAACTCCTACCCGACGGCGAAACATCGGGAGGAGGTGATTTCCTCACGTGTTCGTCCGACGGAAACGCTTGGGGATGCTCTGCTCAAAGTGTATCGACCACCGGCCGTGTGGATTCAGGCTTCTTCCCTCGCCATTTATGGTAATGCTGGCGATCGGGTCTGCGATGAGGCTGCCTGGATTCCGGATCGCTACCCGACAGATGTCTGCCTAAAGTGGGAGGCCGCCCTCGGGCGAGCGATTCGCCCGGAGATGCGTTGGGCAATTATGAGAATCGGATTCGTCCTCGGGGCCGATGGCGGTGCTCTGCCCGAGCTGGTAGGCTTGGCTAGGAAGGGCCTGGGAGGTGCCATCGGCACGGGAGAGCAGTGGATCAGCTGGATCCATGAGGAGGACATGAACCGCCTGTTCCTCGAGGCGATCGAGTCTCCTGCGTATTACGGCATCTTCAACGCTACCGGGATGCAACCCGTGACAAACGGTGAGTTTATGCGGACGGTGCGAGCCGCGCTCGAAAAACGGTTCGCTATCCCGTTTCCTGCCTGGTTGCTAAAGGCGGGTGCGCGATTGGCGAATGTTGATCCGAACATCGCGCTCGATGGCAGGCGGTGCATCCCTCGGCATGCTCACCGGTTGGGCTTTCGCTTCCGCTTCCATGAGCTTGGGGATGCGCTAGCAAGCCTCCTGCGTAATCGGCGCGAATCTGAGGTGCTGGATGAGCCGGAGGTCGAGACTGCCGCAGAGCCAGCGACAGATCATCCACGCCGCAACCGACGGAAGGCGCCGAGC
>JAHDFZ010000183.1:5867-7501 GCA_020627905.1 Verrucomicrobiota bacterium | reverse complement strand
TGCCATCAACACCGCCTTCGAGAAAGCATTCTCGGCGATCGTCGATGCGAATATCACCACCCTCATCACCGCTGTGCTGCTCTATGCTTTCGCTGAAGGCACCGTCAAGGGCTTCGCCATCACCCTGATCATCGGTATTCTCGCCTCCATGTTCGCGGCTCTGATCGTCTGCCGCGTGGCTTTCAAATGGGCTCTGCACTGGAACGTCATTAAGAAACTCAGCTTCGCGAACATTGTCCCCGGCAAGCAGATCGATTTCCTCGGCAAGCGAAAGGCACTCTCGTCCCTTTCCATCATCCTCTTCGTTGCCTCACTCATTCTCGTTCCCCTTCTCGATCCTAGGGGCGTTGAGCTGAAGGGTGGCGACGCCATCGAAATCCAGTCTTCGGAAGGGCTGACGCAGGCAGGGATCGAGGGCGCTCTCGCTGATCTCGAGCTAGCGGGCACTCCGATTGTGCAGACTCAGAATCCAGTCGGTGCTGACGGCGAGTTCTTCCTCGTCCGCGCGCCTGACGATAGCGCGGAGACGATCCTCGCTGAAATTTCCAAGGATCTCGGTGTCGATGTCAGTGATGCCTCGATCAGCTCCGTAGGCTCCGCTGTTGGTAAGTCCATGCTGACCTCCTCTGCCATCGCACTCGGCGTGGGTATCCTCGCCATCATGCTCTACGTGACCTTCCGCTTCGAGTTCGCCTTCGCGCTCGGTGCCATCGTCGCTCTGGTGCATGATCTCGTCATTGTTGCCGGTATCACCACCCTCGTAGGGCAGGAGATGACGCTGATCACGGTCGGTGCCTTCCTTACCATTGCTGGATATTCGATCAACGATACCATCGTCGTCTTCGACCGGGTGCGTGAAACTCTTCAAATGAAACGCGGCAATGTGAAAGACATCATCAATATCGCTCTCAACAAAACGCTCGCGCGAACCTTGCTGACGAGTATCACCACGCTCATCACCGTCGGTGTTCTCTGGATTTTCGGTGGACCTGCGCTCCGCAACTTCGCCCTAACACTGGTCGTTGGTGTGGTGGTTGGAACCTACTCCTCCATCTTTGTCGCTGCGCCGATCGTTCTCTGGTGGGCGAAACGCTCCGGCACGAACCTCCGCCGCGAGGTCCTCGATACCGAGCAGGCAAAGATCGATGCAGCTACTTCACCTGCTTAATACTTGTTCTCCGTGAAAGCACTTTCAGAAAGCCGACTCCTCGACCGAGGGTCGGCTTTTTGCGTTTTTCGCACGCGAGGTATGTCGGAGATCATCGCTGATCCAGAATCCCTGGAAGAGCTGGAGCTTGAAGAGAGACTGCGACGAGCGCTTGTTCGTAGCGCCATGCGGCGTCGCAGGGCGCTGGGCCACAAGTCTATGAGCCTGCTAGCTTATATTTCGATTCAGACGTGGGCATTCCGCCATGCGAGAAGGCTCGCGCGGAATGCGGTAAGGTCGCGCCCGGCGCGAGACAGGCACTGTGTCTAGCGGGTTCTTTTGTCGCTTCGCTAGGGCTCGTAGCTCTCGCGTGGGAATAACTTCCCACCTCCCGATCGAACGTGTAGTGGAGAAGGGAATTTATTCCCGGCCGACATCTGGCTGGGGACGCTGGGCTTGAGAAGTTGCAGGGTCAGGAGACCCTGCC
>JAHDFZ010000183.1:0-5857 GCA_020627905.1 Verrucomicrobiota bacterium | reverse complement strand
GCACCGAGCTTTCGTGTGCGAATGAATTCGCACGTCCATACCTCACATCGGTTACCCTATGGACCAGCGACTTCAGTCGCTGACTGCATCTGGCTTGGGCTACCGGACTGTCGCTACATCCACGCCTTACGGATCAAGACACAGGCCCTAGCCGCTTCACGCCGCTTTTACCTCCTTAACTCCAAATCAATGTTATCGCGATGAATATCAGGCTTCCACAGCTCACCGCTCTCCTGCTCATGGCTACCACAATCGCAGCGCAGGACGAAAAGCACGCTCACTCGTGGTGGCACGATGGCTTTCCGGGTGTCGTCAAAGACGCACCGTGGTGGCGTTGCACGGAGACACCAGATTACAGCCTTGTCGTCAATACGGAGACCTGCGAGCTGCTCCACCTGTCCAGTGGACTTCTCCCCGATAATGTCGAAGCGTGGAAACCAGCAACGCTGCAGATGCAGATCATCGCCAACGGCGAGCCCTATCACTTGACCGGCACATCAGGCTGGAGCAAGACGTCCGGCCCCCGCATGATCAGCACCGGACGATTCCTCCAGCGGGAGGACATAACAGGTCTCACGTTCACAAACGCTGAAGGTGAACCTTTACCGGCAGATATCCGTTTGGAGTCAGCTGCCTGGCAGGATCGCCTAAGGCTTTCGCTTGCCTGTCGACCATTGCCGAAACCGCTTTCTTACGGACCGAGTTTTGGATCTCGCCAAGGAGGTCAAATCGTGGGAACCGGTCACAAGGAAACCATTGCTGCGGAGAACTGGCAGCACAGGGGTGCATTCTCTCTCGACTTTCAGATCTATCTGCCAATTGCCCTTGCGGCTGATGACAAAAAGCCCGACAACGTCGGCTGGATCGTCTGCAAAGGGAGGAATGAACAAAGCAAAGGCCACTTCGGGATCGTCCGCAGACACAACGGCGACCTACAGCTGACGGTCAATCCTCAAGGCGGCGCAGAGAACGTCAAACGGCAGGTGGTCCCCGCTCGCCTCGTGCCGGCTGGCAAATGGCATAAAATCGAGATCGTAGCCTCTCAATCACTCATTTTCCGGATCAACGGGACCGATGTCATCGGTCAAACGCTATCAAAAGCCGAGTTGAGATTGCTGGAAAAACCTGACCAGCTCACGTTTGGAGGTCGTGGAGATGGCTTCGTCATCGGCAGCAAGATGCGCTTTGGCCTGGATGAAGTCTCGCTCACCAAGGGACAGCATCAGTTTTACAACAGCTTTGATGCCGATGGTTTTGCAGCAGGAGTGCAACCATTTCACGATCTGAAGATCACTGACATGATCCTCTCAATGACAAATGGAAAAGGAAAAAAGAGCACGGGAACCTTCGACCATACAATCACATCCTGGGGTGAGCGGATGACGTCTCTAGACGTTCCCATAGCCGAGCTTTCGAAACCCGCGCCGCTAGGATCAGTCGCCGTCAAGGCCAAGTCATTCGCCAGCGAAACAGAGAAGACGACGCTGCCGGTGACGATCGATCAAGCTACCAGCGCCTTATGGATCGACGCATCCACTGCCCCATGGCAAAGCCACCCGAATAATCATTCTCCGGCCGATCAAACCCGTCCTATCGAGATTAGTCTCACCAATAAACGAGATGCCGAAGTGACTGCCCCTCTCGTCATTGAACTATCGGATCAAGCACTGTCGAAACAAGGCCTGTCTCCCGTGACCGGCATTGTAGGATTCTGGGAGGACGAGGACGGGACTCCCAATGCCCACCCTGTGCAGATCAGTAAAAATTGGCACCGCAGTCAGTCCGCAACACCTGCCTGTGCGAGTGTCTATGAGGGGGTCTGGTGCCACGCCATCAGTCAAATCAAGCTCGCACCTAGGGAAACGAAGAAGCTGAGGTTTCGCTTTGTCGCCGGCAACTGGCAGGGCAAGCCGGCAGTGAGTCTCTCGCAGCTCTCGCTCATCGGCTGGGGCGTGAACCAGCGCTGGGATCAGGCAGCTCTCGGTGCCCAGGGGGAAACCATCTGCTTCGAGCCAGACCAGATTCATCGCGATGCCACGATCATGGACGTGCGCGCCTTCCAGGTGCCTGCGAAGAGCGGTATCAAAGATTCAGCCCTCTGGACCCCCAACGTCGGCGGCGGTGACTTGTGGCGCATCTACGATGCAGAGGGAGCCCGCATTCTGCATCGAGGCATGAGAACGACCTACCGTGCTCACGGGCCTGCTTTCGTGGAAACGGTTTATTCGGGATTTATCGGCCATGCCCTACAGCAGACTAACCGCATCATTCTCTTTCAGGAGGGAGAGCTGGCTCGCATTCGCTTTTCGCTGCGCCTGGATGTTCTGGAGGATACCGAAGTGTCCCGCTTCGCTGTCTTTCAGCTAGGCTCTGAGGACTACGCCCAGGTAGGAAGCCGCTCCTTTGCCATTGGCGACAGTCAGGAGAAACCTCGGGTGTTTCAAGCCAGCTCTGCGCAAAAGGAACTGCGCTTTCCCTTTCGGAGAAATAAAGGATATGCCTGTCTGACAGAAAGTTATTTTCTGAAAGCTTCCAACAACATTCCCTCTGACCGAGCCGTTCTTCTGCACCGCTGGGATAGCAACCGCTCTGATCTGTCCCCCGCTCTTATTTCACGCCCCTTGTCGGATGATGAGGCGCATCATCGAATCTTTGAGATCGGCAGTCAACGGGCGATCAAAAAGCTCACCAAAGGAGATTTCCTTGAGGTAGATCTCGATCTTCTGCTACTCCCCTCAGATGTCAGTCAGTATTTGGGTGATGATGCAGAGCTTCGCCAGCTTTTGAAGGATCACCCCGACTCCTCGGCTTTGACAGAGGCCCTGTTTCGAAGAGGCTCCTTCAAAATTGTCAGCCACCGCGGAAAGCTTCTTCAGCGACACCCTTTTGTGCACGTGGTGCCAAAACAGGGTGCGCAAGAGCTGGAAATCGACGTCGCGGATTTCGTTGGGATGCTACCCATACGTTTCTCGGGATTGGACGATGGTGAAGCGCTGCAGATCGCGATCGATGGGGCTGTGGCGGATGGAGTGATGCGCCAGTGGGTTGACCCCGGCGTGTTAGCGAAAGGTGCCACAGATAGCGGCAGAGACTTGATGTTGCTGATCCAGATTGAGAAGAAGGATCGAGTGGTGACCGTTGTCGGTCCATAAGCGGAGAAGTCAAAAAAACTCCCGGTTGAAGACCAGAGCGGTCCATCAAGCGCACTGGGCTTACGCGTGGGAATGAATTCCCACTTCCATAGCTCGCATCATTCACGCTATGGACCAGCGCCTTCAGTCGCGGACTGCATCTGGCCTGGGATGCCGGGCTTGAGAAGTTGCAGGGTCAGGAGACCCTGCCTCCGAATGTCAGCGCACTGCGCTTACGCGTGGGACTGAAGTCCCACTTCCATAGCGCGCATCGTTCACGCTATGGACCATCGACTTCAGTCGCGGACGCCATCTCCTTTCGGCAAAACCTAACCTTAAGCTCCTTGATTCAAAGCCTACCATTCAGCCGGCGGAAAAGCATCAAAGATAGAGTTCTGAGCATGAGGAGCTACTAATACCGAACGATTTTCGCTGATGTTGAACAAATCCTCACTCTGAATTACTAGCGAAGAAAGCGGAACGCGATAATTCGTCGTGGTCTTCACAAAATGGGCAAAGTAGTGAAATTCCTTGTCGCTTCCTCTATACCAGAGCGTGCTCAAACTTCCTCCTGACCTATACCTCGAAAGCTCAGACGGTTTTACAAGATAGCCACCTGGACAAAGCGCCGGAAACGCACCTGACATCAAGACGACTTTCAGCAATAACGGGAGGCACAAAATAGTGGCCAGCAAAGCAAATCCAAGGAGCGGCCTCGTTTGCGGTTTTTGGTCGTCCATAGATTTTCACGAGTTGACGCATATCCGCGTTAATCGTCTTTCGGAACCTAATTCAACCCACCGCCATCACCTTCTCCGCCTCTCGGACGACCGCGATCTCCTCCTTTACCGGAATCGGTCTTTTTAAACACCAGATCCAGGTCCCACTTTGCCTTGCGGTTGGTCTCAATCACCAGCTGGCACATGGAGTGGGCGATCTGGTCATTGATCACCATCTCAATCCCCTCATTCCCTTGCGGATGCAGGCAGATCATCGTCTGCCCCTGATCATTGGTTCTGATGCCGATGCTGAACAGAACTTTCGGCTCATCTCCCAGAGGCAGGTAGCTACTCTCCTGATAGGCCGTCTGAAAATCAGCGTCTGCGATGGCCTCCTGATGCTTGATCTCTGCCTGCGATGCCTCGGCAATGCTATCCGTCAGATTGGCGAAGGGATCGACGTCGTCGCCCTGCTGCTTCCGGATATAATCAGTCACCGCCTGCCAGAGTATGGCCGTATAACGCCGCGTCATCCAGAATCGAAACTCCTGACGGGCCGTCGTGTTGATCCGAAACAAAATCCGATCCTCTACGGGAACGTAATTGAACTGCATCTGGTGCATCTGACTCATACACGACAGTCTCGGGGGCAAAGGCTGACCCCGTCAACCAGTCATTGGCTGCAATGTGCACGGCCACGAGGTATTTCAAATTTGCGAAAAAAGCGAATGATTAAGCTTGCTTTATCATTCATGAGAACGTAATTCTCGGATCTGAGAAATTAGCCAACTCTCGAATATGAGACTGAAATCACTAGATATCCACGGATTCAAGTCCTTTGCTGATAAAACCAAGCTGGAATTTCACGAGGGTGTAACCGGGATCGTGGGCCCGAACGGCTGTGGAAAGTCAAATATCGTCGATGCCATGCGCTGGGTCCTCGGCGAGACATCTGCCAAGGCTCTGCGAGGCGGTGAGATGGCTGATGTGATCTTCAACGGCACCGACCGCCGTGCCCCCCTGGGCATGGCTGAGGTCTCTCTTACCCTGACCGGCTGCTCCGGCGTGCTGGAGACGGATTACGACGAAGTGGCGATCGGGCGTCGTGTGTATCGCGATGGCAAAGGCGAATACCTGATCAACAAGCAACCCTGCCGACTTAAGGACATCCAGAACCTCCTGATGGGCACCGGCATCGGCCGCAGCTCCTACTCCATCATGGAGCAGGGCAAGATCGATATGCTCCTGAGCTCGAAGCCAGAGGATCGCCGCATGGTATTCGAGGAAGCTGCCGGGATCACCAAATACAAATCCCAGAAGAAGGAGGCGCTCCGAAAGCTCGATTACACGGAGGCCAACCTCGTCCGCATCCGCGACGTCATCGCTGAAAACGAGCGTCAGATCCGCTCGTTATCCCGCCAGGCCTCGAAAGCAAAACGCTTTCAGGGGCTTTTCAGCGATGTCAAAACGCTGGAGCTGCATCTCCACCACAAGCAGTGGCGGGAATTTCGTGCCGAAAAGTCAGAGCTCTCAACGTCGATTAAAAACCTCGTCATCGAGCAGGATGGATTGGAAGAGTCGATCGAGCAGCGGCAGGCCGAAATGGCAGCTGCTCGCGTAGAATATCAGGAGATCGAGGCGAAACTGAGCGATCTGCAGTCCGGCATCGCCCAGCTGGAAAATGAAATTTCCACCGCTCGGAACCGAGTCGCCTTCAACGAAGAACGCGCTGGAGAACTGCAGCAGCTGATCGATAAAAACTCAGCAGCCCTGACAGAGACCGAGGAGAAGCGAACAAGACAGCAGGAATCGATCAATCGGTCAGAAGAAATCCTCAATGCAGCGAATGAAGAACTGGCGGCCCGCGAGGAAACCGTCGTTGAGGCAGAAAAAGCCTGTCAGGAATCCCGCGTGCAGCGCGAATCCCTCTCTGAGCGACTGGCTGAGCTAGAGGTGGAGCGCAGCAATGCGAAAAGCCGTCTGGCCACGATCGAGGCGACCCTCTCG
>JAHDFZ010000182.1 GCA_020627905.1 Verrucomicrobiota bacterium | reverse complement strand
CCTTGCCCCTCTGCGAGATCCGGGCGCGCAAGCTCCCGTCAAAATTAACTAAGGAGGATCGCTAGCACACTTTTGTCCGTTGGTTACTGAGGTGCCGGGACTACCTAATCAATCAGCTCGACTCTTTGAAAGAAAGAGTGGCTGCAACCAGTAACCTAACCATGATTCACATCCTCTCCGCCTCTCAGACTGGCACCGCCGAAGACGTCGCTTCTGAACTGGAAGCATTTTTAAGTAGCCAGGGGCACCAAGTGACCGCTGTCGATCTCTGCGATACGGACGACATAGGCTTCCTCTCAACCGCTCACATGATCGTCGGAGTGGTAAGCACCTGGGGCGATGGTGAGCCACCGGACGATGCGGTCGAGTTTTTCGACAACCTGACCGGTGCTGAGCCGCTCGGACTCAGCGAAAGTCGATTTTCCGTCATCGGTCTCGGCGATAGCGGATACGATCTCTTCTGTGAGTGCGGCAAAATACTCGAAAGAGAGCTCCTGCGCCATGGGGCGAAGCCCCTCCTGCCTCGCGTCGATTGCGACGTCTGGTATGAGGATGAAATCGCCCAGTGGAAATCAGACTTCCAAGAGGCCTTGACGGTCGCCTCCTGAGCGTGTGCAGGACTTTCGTCACTGCTGCGGCTACATCGATGTAGGCGTGAGCGTGAGCGAGCGATCCATCTGTCTCGGGCTTCGGTGCAGGACTTTCATCGTTCCACCGAGTTACCGCGGCGGCTACATCCATATAGGCGCGAGCGTGAGCGAGCGATTCATCTGTCTCGGGCTTCGGTGCAGGGCTTTCGTCGTTCCACCGCGTTACCGCGGCGGCTACATCAATGTAGGCGCGAGCGTGAGCGAGCGATTCATCTGCCGCGCGCTTCGTTGGGCGGGGCTTTCGTCGTTCCACCGCGTCACCGCGGCGGCTACATCATTCTCTGCGATCTCTGCGGCTCTGCGTGAGATCTTTCCTCAAGCCGATCCCGCCTGCCTTCCAGTCTAGCGGTGCGCCACACCTCAACCGCCACTCATTTGCATCTGTCGAAATCGGTTGACGTAAGTAACTGTCTTCCCTTTTCTTCCCAACATGACCTTCCTATCTCAAACGCCTCCAGCTGAACTTTCAGTCGATGAGATCACCCTCGCTGCCAGCGAATTGCTGGATGAATCGGTTTCTGCCGAAGCGAAGGCCAGCTTCCTCACCCACCTGGCGCAACGGGGAGAGACAGCGAGCGAGATTGCAGGCTTCGTGAGAGAATTTCTCAAGCACGCGGTCGATCCGGAATTCAGCAATAACAGCACCGAAAAACCACTCCTCGATGTTTGTGGCACAGGCGGGGATAAGCTCGATTTATTCAATGTATCGACGACTGGCGTATTCGTTCTCGCAGCGGCGGGCGCAGCCGTCGTGAAACACGGGAATCGGGGGATCACATCGAAAAGCGGTGGGGCAGACGTGCTGGAGGCACTGGGGATCGATATCGAAATGCCTCCATCCCGTTTCAGCAAATGCGTCGACGAAGTGGGAGCAGGTTTCCTGTTCGCCCCCAAATATCACCCTGCTTTCAAAGCCATCGCGCCCGTCCGCGTGAAACTGGCTGAGACCGGACAACGCACCCTCTTCAACCTTGTCGGCCCACTGCTTAACCCCTGCCAACCGCATCATCAGGTCATTGGCGTATTCGATGAAAATCTCGGTGCTCACTTCGCACAGATCCTGGCAGAGCTAGGGCGAACAAGTGCCCTCATCGTTCACGGGAAAACCCCGGATGGTCGGGGTATGGATGAGCTATCCTCCTGCGGCCCGAACCTCATGTGGCGGGTGCGGAATGGAACGGCCTCAGCAGAGCCGGAGACCTTCGACCCGGCATCACTCAACATTCCGCCTCACGACGTCGATCAACTGACCGGAGGCGACGCTGTTGCAAATGCAGAGATCACGAAATCGATTCTCCGAGGCGATGAAAAGGGCCCGAAACGGGATCTTGTGGCACTGAATGCCAGCGCAGGCCTCGTTTCGACGGGCCTCGCAGAGACTCTCGAAGAAGGATTCTCCCGCGCTGTCAGCATCCTCGAAAACGGAGAAAGCCTCGGCGTTCTAGAAGCATGGCAGGCTCATTCAGTGATCACCGATTAACCGAAGCGCTACGAGCCAGTCTAGCGGACTCTATCGTATTCGGGATTCACGCACTTCTCCCCCCATTGCTGCAGGATTGAGCGAAGCCCTTCATCTGACTCTGGTTGTTGACCTTTGTCCCCCGTTTCCACAATCCAGCGCTCAAGCAATTGCCGGTGCGTCTTCAGAACCTCGGCGAACTTCGGGTCGGCAGCCAAATTCCGGATCTGATGAGGATCGTTACTGAGGTCGTATAACTCCTCCTCAGGGCGTTCATCGCCGAAAAACGCCAGTTGTATCTCGTTCATCTTTCCCGCATCTCGATAGTCCTGAATCGCTACGCTGTATTCCCTCGGGTCACGGTAGTTCGGCTGCATGTATGGGCGATCCGTCAGGTAATTCCGCAGATACTGGAAGCGAGGTGTGACAATGCTGCGGATCTTGTCGATCGTGAAATCAGCCCGGTCCCGTGCAGCCACGACAAATTCACGTTCCTCGTAGTTCTCGGCAAATACATCGCGCCCCTCCATATACGATGGCACAGAGAGTCCCGCCGCTACGAGACTGGAGGCAGTGATATCGATCCCGCTTACCAGATCGTCACGCACTTCTCCCTTCGGGATGCCCGGTCCAGCGACAATCAGGGGCATGCGGATCCCGCCCTCGTAGATGAACTGCTTGTGACGGTGCATCACGTAGCCGTGATCGCTGAATAGAAAAATGACAGTGTTCTCATAAAGCCCCTCGTCCTTCAACTTCTGCACAATCTGCCCGACCTGCTGATCCGTGACCAGGAGGCAGTCATAATGATTTGCGATCTGCTCCCGAACTTCCGGAATATCCGGGTAGTAGGGCGGCACCGGGACGGTGTCTCGATTTACCGTTCTGGTCACCAGGTGTTTACTCCATGGCATAAGGCTAAGCTTTCCTCCACCTAACTGCAGTTGGCCGAAGAACGGGCGGTCATCCGGTTTTTCCGCTAGAGATGCCCCGGAAAGAAATCGGTCAGGCGCCCATGCCCGCTGGTAGAACTCGTCGTCATACCACTCCGAGAGATCATGAATAAAGTTGTAATCATCTTTGCCGCCTTCGTTAAACGTCCACCAGCCCGCTTTGCGAAACTGAACCGGTAACGGGATGATGTCCTCAGGCAGGAAGATCTCATCAGGATCTTCCAATGGCTTGCCTCGAAAGGTGGTTCGACTGGATCGATGATTGTGCGCACCAATCGTCGTCTGCATCATGCCAGTGGCAATCGCTGAACGAGTCGTCGAACAAATCCCCGAGGGCACGTAGAAGCGATCAAAGCGGGTGCCTTCTGCCGCCAGCGCGTCGATGTTCGGAGTCTCAATGATTTTGTCGCCGTAACAGCTGAACCAGCCACTCACATCCTCCAGGTAGATCCAGAGCACGTTTGGGTTTGCCTGCTCTGCTCGGACGTTGCCGGACGAGACGAAAACGAAGGAAAGGAAAAAGAACAATCTCCACATACCGAACGCTGCCACAGGAAGGAAACCCCGATCAAGCAGTCAGGTAAAAAAATCGCGCCATGGCAGATAAAAATGGTGACTCGCATAGAGCCAGGAAGCGGACTAGGCTTGCATCAGGATGTCTCAGAACGATCACGGTATAGGATGGGAGGGCGAACTCGGCCTTTCCTCTATGGTCATGCGATTGCGAAATGACCCAGCGCGGATCGCTCTCCTTGTCAGAGCACTGCCTGTCAAACGGACGATCTTTCGCTGCTCACGCTCTCTCTACAGCACCTCGGCAGCGCTCTCACGATTCATCTATAGCGACGGGAGCCTGAGAGCAGCGGGTGACCTCCATGGGTTTGAGGTCGAAACAGACGCCTGGGAAGAAGTTTTTCTCTACGAGGCTGCCAGCCCCGCCGGTTTGGAGCTGATCCTGGAGATCTCCGATGCCAAAGGACGAGGAACCATCAAATTCATTTTAGACCGGCAGCAAAAAGACCTCTGCCTGGCGAGGAGCGAGTCATTGATTTCTGAAACCCTCGACGGCTGGGCGAATCTTCATATCAAAAAAACGGACACCTCCTTTACCGACAGCAACCGGACGCAAGCTCAAGAGTCAGACATCAAAGGCCTGCTCAACGACATCCGCGAAGAGGCGGATGACGAGAACGTGATGCTAAGCATGGTTCTCATGGGCGAAACTCAATCTGTGTGGGATACGTTTGTCCCTTGGGCGCTACCTGACTCCAAGTGGTTTACTTTCGGGACCAGTGATCGCTGCTTTTCAATTGACCCGGCCAGCTATCGCTCCTTTTACGCAACCATTCGAGGGGATCGACGTGTTTCGACTTTTTTCACCAAAGGCACGATCAGCCGATTTTCTTTAGTCGAGCCTGAGGGTGTCAGACTAGCATGCATTTCAGAGGCTGTGAGGCGGCTGGAGTAGGGGTTTTTTTTCTGTATCAGCAGGCTATTTTCGACGGAGTTGCCAGGAGATCGTTGAAAACTAGGCGAGCTAGGACCGTCGCGCTAGTGTTGGCTAGCAGCGCGCAAGACAGATGCCATCCGCGAATGAATTCGCTGTTCCATAGCAGGAAAAATGCAAGCTATGGAGGTGGGACTTCAGTCCCAAGCGAAAGCCATGGGGCACCTGCCCCGGCATTCTGAGAAGGTCGCCTGCTCCTCCTCTTGGCCTCACCTTTCATCGCGAAATGTGCTTAACCTTGTGCGATTCCTCCTAGGAGACCGTTGAAAAACTAGGTGAGCGATGACTGCAACCCTGTTTTCGGCTGGCAAGGCGCGAGGAGCGATGGTAGCCATAGCTACCTGAGCAACGAGGAACGCAGCCAGACGGAATCAGGGTTGTAGCCCGGAGGGTGAGAGCAGCCTTTTCACCTCCAGCTGTATTGCAATCAATAATCATATCTTCTCTCATCATCGTTTGCATAGTTTCTCAACGGTCTCCTAGGGAGCAAAGCCATTCAGCGACCATGCGAAACGTGCGAGGATCTCCGGTTTAGCGGCGATCAAGCAAAGAATTGCCAAGGCAAAAACAAACATTCCAATGGCCATTCCTCTCATAGTCGTAAATCGGCAAGCAAGAGACGAATGCCGCTGACGATTCATTCAAACCCCGGCATCAGGGCTTCCGGCGTGCGACTGAAGTCGCACATCCATAGCTTGTGCCGAGAAAGAGGAAGCCTCACGATTGGGAACGCTCTCGCTCGGCTACTGAGGGTCGGCTAACAACGAAAGCGCGCCTTTGCCATGATCAGAACCGTAGCAATTCGATCAGCTGCTGCATCGCTTTCCCCCGATGACTTAGCTCGTTCTTGACCTTGTCCCCGAGCTGCGCAAATGACTCTGTATATCCATCCGGCACGAACAGCGGATCATAACCAAAACCGCCTTCCCCCTGTTCTGCTGTGATAAGACGCCCCTCACATGTGCCCATGAGTTGGGTCTCCTTTTCGTCGCTCCCAAGCTCCAGAGTTACGCCATCGTGGATCAGAGTCAGGCAGCAGCAGAAGCGCCCAGCGAAGGGGGCACTCTGATCCTGTTGCGACAGCTCCTGGATCAGCTTCTTTCGATTATCCGCATCGCTGGCATCCTCTCCTGCGTAGCGCGCTGAATAAACGCCCGGGGCACCATTCAGCACATCCACTTCGAGCCCGGAATCATCAGCCAGAATCCAGTCATCTGGAAACCTCTCAGCGGCAGCTCTGGCCTTGATGGCTGAGTTCTCCGCGAATGTCGTTCCAGATTCCTCAGGCGCTTCATAGTCTGACAACTCATTCAGATCAAAAACCTCATCGAACGAGATGCCCGCATCATGCAGCATCTGAAAGATCTCCTGCGTCTTATGAGAGTTCTGCGTCGCGATCACCAATCGCTTCGTGTAGTTCGAGATCTCCTGTCCCACAAAACCCTTCGGGTAACAATCATCCATGAGCGAAATTCTTTATCAATTGCAGCCCGACCTGCTGACTGCGCTCTGGGTGGAACTGGCAGGCAAAGGTGTTTCCCTTCCGGATGCTGGAGGCGAACTCCACGCCATACTCCGTGCGTGAACTGATCATCGCCTCATCCTCTGGCTGAGGGTAGAAAGAGTGGACGAAGTAGACATGGGCATCATCGGCTACACCCGTCCAGATGGGATCCTCGGGATCCGTGCGCTGGATCGCGTTCCAACCCATGTGAGGAACCTTCAGACCAGTGTCACCCGGAAATTTCACCACACGCCCCTGAAAGGCCCCGAGGCCGTGAACATTCGAGCTTTCTTCACTGGCCTCAAACAGGACCTGGTAACCGAGGCAGATCCCGAAATAAGGACGGTCCTCTGCTATCCACTGGCGGAGAGGCTCCGTGAGACCACGTTCTTCAAGAACCCGCATACAGTCCCCCATCGCACCTACGCCGGGAAACAGCACACGATCCGTTGAATGAAAATCATCCGGGGAAGCAACGAGATCAGACTCCACATCCAGGTGCTTGAGCACGTTCAGAACGTTCCTTAAATTTCCTCCCCCATAGTCAATGACACCAATCATGAGCGCGATAATTGAGGGTTAGAGAACATCCTTTGTGCTGGGAATAACATCCGCCACACGAGGATCGATCTGTGTGGCTGTATCCATGCACCGCGCCAGGCCCTTGAACAGGGACTCGGCCATGTGGTGAGGGTCACGCCCATATTCGATGCTCGCGTGGAGGTTTATCAGTGCATTGAAAGAGAAAGCACGGAAAAACTCTTCGACGAGAGTGAAGTTAAATTTATCACCAATGTGCGGGACGTTCTCCGGGGCATCAAACTGCAGGAATGGTCGACCGCTGAGATCGATGGCCAGGCGGCTGAGGGTTTCATCCATCGGGAAAAATCCGGACGCATAGCGATTGATCCCGCGCTTTTCGCCCAAGGCTTCCACAAAAGCCTGGCCAAGCACGATGCCCACATCCTCCACCGAGTGATGGTAGTCGATCTCGATATCGCCCTCGCAGACTACCTTCAGATCGAAGCGACCATGCTTGGCGAACAAGGTCAGCATGTGATCAAAAAACGGAACACCCGTTGAGATCTCAGACTGGCCAGTCCCGTCGATATCGAGTGTCAGCGAAATGTCCGTTTCCCCAGTTTTTCGGGATTTCGTAGATGTGCGGTTGCTCATACGTTTTTATCGTGATGCCCTAACTTGGACTCCCTTTGTAATTTAGGGAGCCTTGGTTCCTTTCCAAGTCGAGAAATCACCTTTGGACGGATTTTCTGTATTTGGTGTGAGACGCACGTAATGAGGGCGGAGGGTGACGCAGGTGGGCGGAAATGAAGGCGGCTGGGCTTCTGCCCAAGGCTTTCGTCGTTCCACCGCGTTACCGCGGCGGCTGCATCGTTGTAGGCGCGAGCGATTCAGCTGTCTCGGACTTCTGCACAGGGCTTTCGTCGTTCCACCGCGTCACCGGCTACATCAGGTCGTGAGCCAGCCATTCTCGCGGACTTCTGCAGCAC
>JAHDFZ010000181.1:2274-7614 GCA_020627905.1 Verrucomicrobiota bacterium | reverse complement strand
GAACGACCAGGACATGGCTGACGTCCTTACCTATGTGCGCGCATCCTTCGGCAATAAAGGAAGTGCGGTGAAAAAGGAAGATGTAGCCCGTGTCAGAGCTGAGCTGAAAGGGCAAAGCATGCTCCTGCAGCCAGCGAAGCTGCTCGAGGATCATCCCTTTGCAGAGTGATCTGATCTCGCGGGTCTGCGAATGATATCGCCTGTGCTTGAGCCCTCAGTCATGCGGGCTTGAGTAGATGCCGCGCTCCGGTGCGGCAAAGGCTGCCGGCTTTTCCCATCCACAGGCTTATGCCTTCTAAGCTAAGGGCTGTGTGGCCAGACTTCCAGTAGGAGCCCGCATCCCTGTAGCCGCGCCCGTCAGGGCGTGGATTTGTCCACACTCACGCCTCTGACTGCCGCTCTCTGATGTTCACAGGCTGCCATTTTGCCAATCCCACGAGGTTACCCTTCCCAGCTCAGCTGCGCGGCTACGAGTGAAGGTCGCATCCCTGTAGCCGCGACCGTCAGGGCGTGGATCTGTCCACACGTATGCCGGTGCTTGCCGCTGCCCGCGCGCGCCGGTCTACGAGCTCGCGCTTCCCAGCTCAGCTGCGCGGCCTACATCCCTACCAAGGCCTCGAATGAGTGAGAAAAAAGTCACCTCTCGACTACGCTACGCAGTTTCACGCTGCGGCGGCTTTGGCGATTCGGAAAAACAGGGGAACGCAGAAAGTTTGGCGGCCCTACCTCTGAATCGCGAGATGACGTGCCCACGCTTCTTCCAGACCTTCGAGAACGATCGGTGTCTGGAATGGAGTCTGGTTATCGGAAGTGACGAATTGAATCGCCGCTTTCTCCGCCTTCAGGAGATCAGCAAATAAATCAAAAGAAAGCTGAAATTCGCTCACGATCCCGCCCGGAAGGCTCGTTTTGTAGAGTGCTTTGATGATACGCTTGTCATCTGCCATTAATTGCGCCCCGGAAGCAATGTCCACACCGAAAGGACCGATAATGACCACTTCCACCGCATCTGCATTGGGGCTTTTCGCCAGATAAATGGAACAAATTCTCCGCCCATCTTCCTGGCGTTTCGTCTCCTGGAGCAGTTGAGACTTTACCGTCACTGTCCCATCCTCAGCCTTGTTCCGCATCGTCGTTACCGACCATGCCCCGAACACCTCACTAGCTTGAGATGGCTGGGCCGCTGCATCCTGAGCATCGATTAACGGAGACGCGAAAAAAACAAGACAAACTACGATACTAAAGAGTGAATGGGCTCTGACCATTCGTCGTGATAGCGCAACTCAGACCATGGCGCAAATGAAACCTCTTAACAGACAGTCTGCGACATCAACAAGCTAGCACTGGTGTAGGCTGACTCTCCAAAACGCGGCGACCGTAGTCCAGCTCAGCTGGTAATGGGCAAATCCCTTCGATAGCCTCAAAAAGTTCATCGAACTGATCGACCATCACATTCCCGACCAGAAGATCAGTCAGCGCGGGGCGCAGATCAGGGTGCGCTTTCACCAGTTTGCCAAAGCTGAAATCTTCATGGTAGAAGGCGTAAACGATTTTGCGCATCCGCTCGATGGCCGTGCAAATCTGATCGCCGTAGTCAGCGAAAGCAGATGCACTGGTATCGCCACTTTCAAGAGCCCGATGAACGGCATCAGCAGCCAGTTCGCCGGATTTTAGAGCCAGGAAGACTCCACTGGAAAAAACTGGGTCCAGGAAAGCGAATGCATCCCCGATCAATACGGCATTGTCAGTCGCACAGTATTCCGATCGGTAGGAATATTCGCCCGTCACCCAATATTCACCTACTTGCCTACCGGGCTCCAGATGATCTGCGATCCACTGATTCTCCTGAATCTCACGGGCGAAAATTTCTGCAGGGTCACGACCGTCGCGGTAGAGGTAGTCCCGCTCAGCGACGATGCCTACACTGACCCGATTGTCGCGCATCGGAATATACCAGAACCACCCTTTCTCCGGTATATAGGCCACAGTCGTGGATCCAGCATCGAGGCCTGGGTCACGCATGGCACCCTCGAAATAGGTCCAGATGGCAATCTTGTTAAGCTGTGGATCTCGGTTGCGCCACTTTTGCTTACTGGCAAGAGCGCAGTCACGACCTGAGGCATCAACCACGACTTTCGCGTGAACGGCTTTCTCATCTCCAAGCTGATCTTTCACGCGGACGCCACAGATCTTGCCAGCATCATCACGCAGGAACTGAGTCACTTTGTGCTGATCCCTCAGCTCGGCCCCTTTTGCCTGAGCCTGTTCAAAGATCATCTGGTCGAATTCCTTCCGCTCCACCTGCCAAGTGATGGCAGAGGGATGGTCGTCGTGAAGGAAGAAGTAGAAGGGCTTGGACACCACCCCATCCGGCGTGACGAACTGCACACTGTGCTTCTGCTGAAACCCCAGCTCGTCCATCTTCTGCGCCAATCCCAGCCGATCCAGGGTGTGCCAGCAGAACGGCATCATTGACTCCCCCACATGGTATCGAGGCAGCTCTTCTTTCTCCAGGATGAGAACCCGATGTCCGCGCTCGGCAAGCAGGGCGGAACAGGTGCCGCCAGCGGGACCTGCGCCGATGACGACAGCATCCCAGTTCTGGTCTTCAATCGGAGTTCGTGTAGCGCTCATTCTGATCAGTTATGGTTAAGAGAAGGTTACGTGTCAGCAGGAGGGACGGTTACGGACGCACAAACTCTTCCGTGGAGCTGCTGCGTGGGAGGATTTCGACAATATCGGCGAATACCATCCCATCCCGATCCATCAGCTGATTGCAGCGTCCATAGAGTTCCTCGCCCTCGGGCTGATCGAGGGCCTCGCCAATGAGTTTGTCTGCCGGCACAGAGAAATAACATAGGGGACCACCCCGGTGCTCGATCTCAAATTCCCCCAGGATCCCACCCAGCGGCTGCTTCCCTTCGCGCACGCGCTCACAGAAAGCAGATGGGAACATATCGAGCTGAATGGCGATCGCGCCGAACTCGACAGCGGCTCCATCCTCCTTTGTCAACGAGACCATCCGCATGACCATGCCCTCTGTATCTTCGTGCGCGTGCACCTTGATCCCCAGGCGTGACTGGTGAAAGGCAGCCAGAGTCGGCGTCATATCATTCTCATGGACCAGAAGAGATCGGTAAGGATAAGGGATCTCCTCCTTTTCACGAAAACAGAAGTCAGGTAGCCCCTCCCCTGCCTGTTGGTAAAAATAAAAGAATGGCATCAGCTGATCCAGCGCGACATTCAGCGCGCGGGTGGCAGCGTCTTCTTTTCTAGCTTCAGCAAATTTTGACATAGTTCAAAGCGGTTCAAAGATTCGACAACGGTCTCCTAGGTGTAGCGGGCATCGCGATGCTGCGGGAGGAAAAACCCATGGAGGAGACGGTCTATCTGCAGCATGCCATGGCGAGGGATCGTGATCTGATCCTCATCGATCGAAGCAAATCCGTCATCCACCAGCTTGCCCAGCTCGTCTGAAAATCGTTCGAGGGGGTTCTCCCCATATTTCTCCACGAAATAACTTGGGCGGGTATACCCCAGCTTCAGCTGGAGGACGAATTCGCGGAGAAATCGCTCCTCGTGATTGGTAGGATAAGCTCGAAAGATCGGTAGATCATCCTGCTCCAGCGCCGTCATATAAGGGCCTACGTCAGCCTGATTCTGATAATGCACGCCACCCAGGTGGCCGAAGCTTGCCACTCCGGCAGAAAGCAGATCAGCACCTTCCCACAAGCTATCGCGATAGACAAATTTCGTCGTTTCCGGATTCTTGACGACCGTGTAGGCACTGGAGACGGAGTAGCCGGCCTCCTCAAAGCGGTTGAACGCCCAATCCACCCACTCGCGTTTCTGCTCCCAGGTGGCGACAGGGGCAGACACCCGCCCTGTTTCCTTCATCTCTTTGAAGATGGTCGTGTTGTAGGGAATCTCCATCTGGTAGATAGTCACGCAGTCAGGCCCCTGCTCGATAGCCGTATCCACGCAGCGACGCCAGTTGTCCTCCGTCTCATCCATCATCCCCGCGATGAGATCGATGTTCACCTGATCGAATCCTAACTCTTTGGCGAAGCCAAGAGCGCGATAAGCCTCCTTCGATCGATGGGCACGGCCGTTGACCTCGAGAATGTGATCGTCAAAGTTCTCGATCCCCAGGCTGAGGCGAGTCACCCCGATATCTCTTAGCGCCTCCAGTTTCTTTTCTGTCAGCGTGCCTGGCTCGGCTTCGAAGGCTACTTCCTCGGTTTCGTCCCAGAGGAAGACGTCCTTCATGGCATTCGTCAGCGATCGCAGCTGCTTCACTGACAGATAGCTGGGCGTGCCGCCACCGAAATACACAAACTGAGGCTTCCGCCCCTGCAGATACGCCTGCTCCCCGTAGCGCTGGAACTCCTTGATCCCGGCATCGAGATAAGCATTGATCTCGCTGGCATTTTTGTCTGTATAAACGCGAAAATAGCAGAAGTGACAGCGCTTGCGGCAGAAGGGAATGTGGAAATAAACCCCCAGGTTGCGATCCTCCGGCGCGGGCTGAGCCAGCACATCAAAGACATCCTCGCGATGGTCCGGCTTCCAGAAGGAGAACGGCGGGTAATTGGCAACAAAGTAATTCCCGACTTCCGTCTTTTCCCCCTTTGTATCGCCGGATTTTTCCAGCGGGACGCGCAGCTGATCGATCACGTTTGATTTGGAAAGTGTCGAGGAAGATTCGGAAGCGGACATATGAGAAAACTAGCTTTTTATGAAAAGCGTTGCAAGTCCATGGGATTGTCAAAACCAGCGCATCTGCGTCTTGTGAGAGCATGAAAGGATGGGAGCCTTAAGGGGGCAGAGCGCTGCTCTCCGGTCCACGGCTTCACAGCCGCGGCTACACTTCTGCGACGAATACGCATCCCTGTAGCCGCGGTCGTGAGACCGTGGATTTGTCCACACAAAAGCCTCTGCATGCCGCTGGCCATGCTCTCCGATCCACGAGTTCACGCTTCCCAGCTCAGCCGCCCGGCTACGGCCCCTCCAGCGGTTCAATAAAACACCCAATCGCCTCGGTCTCCGCAATCGGAACGGACTCACTCCGCAAAGCAGCATCCAGCGCCTCTTTCAGGAAATGCCGGGAAGCAATCCGCCTCCGATCCCCGAAGTCAGTGAACAAATCATCAATCCGGCCTCGATAAATCGTTCGCCCCTGCTTCTGAAGAAACACTTCGGGTGTGACTTTAGCCCGTAGTTCTCTCACGTAGGCATGATCGATATCAATGTGATAATCCCCACCGAGGCTGAAATCCTCTCGATGTCGGGCCACCGCTTCTTCTGTGAGGGAGACCTCCGGGTAAACGTAGAGAAACT
>JAHDFZ010000181.1:0-2264 GCA_020627905.1 Verrucomicrobiota bacterium | reverse complement strand
CCCCTTTCTCACCATAGCTAACCCGAATCTCCTCGAGAAGGGTGGCGTATCGATTGGCGATCGGGCAGTCGACTGCCGTAAAACAGACAATTCTCAACTCCTCGCGTTCCTCCGAGACGACCAGAGGCACAAACCACAGGCACACCAGGAAAAGAAGACTCTGCACAAACCTTTGCTTCATGGCGTTTCAGGTGATTCAGAGTCGTTGGACCCGAAAGAGTCGGCCAGAGCCTGAAGCTCTGCGCGCGATAGTGCACGGTCGTTGTCCGCATCCCAAGTGGCCAGCAAGTGACCTCGCAACCTTTGGGGCAGCTCTAACTCCTGGAGGATCTGATCCTGATTCCTGTCGAGTTGTGCGATGTGACCGCGCAGGCGCTCGACGATCGTTTGTCGATTCGCACCCCCGATCGCCTGAGTGAGCGCCCGCCTCTGCGCTGCACGGCTCGATCGCTGCAAATCTGCTTCTTCCTCCGCATTCGCCGCGACGACGGTCAGAGTGATGCTCCCCATTTCGTCCGTCGACTCACGTCCCCACTTGATTCGGCGTGGCGGGTTGTAAGGGTTATCAAGATTGTCAGCAGAGTTGTCATACCAGATCTCGGTCTTCAGAACAGTGCCAGCTGGAAGCAGAACCTCCTCAGCAAAATAATAATCATCCTGCCAATCCAGATCCCAATCGGGAATCTCCAGCAGAACCTGATCCTGACCACTCGGATAAGTAGCCGTCATCTTCATGCTATCGCAGATGTAATGGGCGTGAGCAGAAACCTTAATGGCCAGAGCATCTGACTTGAGTTCAAAGGTATCTTCGATCTTGAAATCGGACTCCCCAGCTGGAACATCGATCCCCGCCATGCGACCAAAGGCAGGCGGGACTTGGACATGATGCAGTTTTTTCGAGGGAGGGGCATCGGCAAAAAACAGGCCCACCTGAGTGGTTTCCACCTCTGCCTTCCCGGATGGATGAAAGTGGGTCGACAGGATGAGATCGCTCCCTTTCGGGAGAGGGAGAGCGTAGTCTTTGGGCCACTTACGCGGAGTGGAGCCAGGGACATAGCCGCCAAGCGAACCACTGCGGCGAAATCCCATGCCTGAAAAACCGGGTGCGCCATCCGCCCCATCGAGACTCCGCGCTGTGCCGGTATCATCCAGGAAGAACAAGCTGTGATGGACCACTCCCCGAGCGCTCGGCCGCAGCTCTACCGCCTTGACCCATTTATCCTCAGCAAGCTCCAGGGGTATGACAAAGTTACGATAAATGTCAGGACCATCAGCCGGCACCTGATACCCTGCCTTCATCGAAACGACGAGGTCAGGCTCTCCCAGCTGCCAGCCATCGATGAACTCTGGTATCCCAGGATTGAGCGCAGGATCCCCCTCAGGCTTATCAGCGGCTACCCAGGCACGGACCACATCTCGCTCGCCGTCACTGAGCCGACGTTCATCGAGGAACGGGAGATGTCCCGCGGCAGCGTGCCAGGGCGGCATATAACCATCCTCGACCACGCGGAGGATGGTTCGAGCCTTTCGCGAGACGTCTTCGTAGGTGAGAAAGGCAAAGGGAGCGGCCTCTCCCGGACGATGGCAGCTCGTGCAGTTTGCGTAGACGACCGGAGCGACGTGCTCGTGGAAGGTGACCTCAGCCGGCTTCGCCTCCTCTGAGTGCAGATGAGAGATGAGGCAAGAACAAGCGATAATCAGAGAGAGGGCGCGAACGGTCATAAGATCTGGGGAAGAAACCCCGACCCTACGCAACCGTTGCGACTAATCTTTCAGATCAGCATCTGTTGACGCCTCAATCTCGCTTGAACCACTCGGACCGATCTCATCCATTTCGGTTTTCAGTTCCTCGCCTATGCGGGCCAGCTCGTCTTCCGAACGTTTGAGTTCCTTCTCAACGGCTCGCGCCTGCACGGCTTCCGCCCGGTGGATCAGAACCACGAAAAGCGTGCCGATGAGGATAAAGAGCGCAGCACAAGCTGCCACATACATGAGCTCGCGCCCATCGAACCAGCTCAGGATCTGCTCCATAACCAATCAAATGAAGCCGTATCAGGCATGCTGCGGCGAAGAAATGCGACGCAGTGTGATCTCGACTCGCTGAGCTTGCTCCCCCACCCGACGGCGGTCACCAGATTCACTCGATAGAGAGATCAGGCCCTGTCGGACGCCCATCTCAAGCAATCGCTGCCGCACCGCATCAGCACGATGGGCCGCCAATGTTTCAGCAAAATCGGGAGTCCCTTCCTGCATAACCAACGATT
>JAHDFZ010000180.1 GCA_020627905.1 Verrucomicrobiota bacterium | reverse complement strand
GGAACACAAAGGTAATCATCATAGGCATGCATGTTGCCGTCGTTTTTGCTCTGCTGGGAGCTCTGATGGGGGTCGGTAAACTAGCAAGCAGCGGCTTCGACCTGAGTGGTGTTGCTGGGAAGCTCATCTTCGCCATGAGCATCGTCTGTATCTTCTACACCGTTCTGGCCGTGAGAAGCTTCATTGCCGCACGAAGAGCGCGAAAAGGGTAAGACCCGCCACACCACACCCTTCCCTGCCTATGGGACTTTCGCCTGTGCGAATAAATTCGCACCTCCCCGGCTCACATCGTTCACGCTATGGACCACCGGCGCTGACGCCATTTGACTGCCCGGGAGCGGGGCCCTCCGAACAACCAACTGGCTCGTCAAAAACTGCTCGCGAAAGACCATCCTTCCGTTAGCCTAGGTTTTCATGCCGCCTCTAAGCGAACAGATCGATGACATCCGGGCCGCGTTTGACAGCCCCACGTTCCAGCTTTTTCTCCTGGAACCTCTTCTCTTCCACGGAGTTCTGCTTGGGGCCGTTGCACTTGTCGTTGCCTGGGCTCTGAAGGCTCAGAAACTTCAGACATTTGCCCTGATCATTCTCACCCTTTCGGCTCTGGCTCATTTTCCTCACGGCTTCGCTTGGACCGAGGCGGCAAAGGAGATGCGCCACCTCTATCAGGTAGCTGAGCCTCATCGTGTCGCTGCGGTGCTGGGCATCACGGAGGGGTGGCAACACCTGGGCTATTTTTTCAAAGCGTTGATCGCTAGCTCTATCGCAACCATCGCAATCGGCCTTCAGCAGAATCAACTCGGTAAAACGCTCGGCATGCTATCCATCGTGATCGCTATCTGGACGGCAAAAGGGGCTTTCTGGCTTCACAACGAAACCCACGCTCAGCTCTATCAGCCACACAGAGGCTTTGGGAGTGACCGAATCGAGAAACAGATCCCGACAGATCGCAAAACAGCCCCTTCCTCGAACCGCGAGCAGCCTCAGGCGCGCCAGATCGCCCCCATCAGCATGCAGTAGTCCTCAATCACGATTCCGGTTCCGAGAGTCCTCATGTCATGCTATGATTCTCGCAAGGGGGGGAATATGACATTACATCGACTGATCATCACCGGGATCGTGATTTCTTTCGCGATCAGTTCGCACGGATACGCACAGATCCAGCAAAGCTCTGAATTTGGAGGACCTCTGCCGGATGAGGAAGTGATCCTCGCCCAGTCGTTCGTGGAAGTGGAGGTGCTCAACAACGCCTTCGTGACCGATTTTCTGGAGACAGCTTCCGCGAATGCTCAAGAGGAGGCCGGTGGTCGATTCGCAATGAATCAGCCGACCCTGACCCCACTATTTTCCAGCGGAGAAATCGAGCCTACGGAAAGCGGAGACACCTACGAAGACTTCAAGAGCACCACCTATCTGGTGACTTTCCCTTTTCAGGAAGGCTATCGCCGTGGGTTCGAACAAAGCTCGATGGCCTGCGGTATTCTCGAGGCTGAGCTGACCGAGTTCGGCGTTTACGAGACAGGTGAGACGACTTTCTGCGAGCTGAGGCTGAGCTTCCTCGGTTTCATAGACGAAATTCCATTCACCAAAGACGGCCTATCGATTGCCCACCCAGTCCCCGAATCACATCAGCGCGATCCTAACGGCGAAGGTGACTCGAAAGAGGACATTTGGTTTACCTTCCGCCGAAAGGTCGATTCCCAATGCAAAACAGGCGACTGGAAAGAGGTGAGGCACAAAGAGATCACAGAAGAAGGGGTGAAAATCTCCACACTGGCCTATGTAGAGGCTTACGTCATCCAGCACCTCGTCTACGTGGAAGCAGATGATGCAGAGAACCGCTCGATCACCCTTTACTACTGGGATGAAGGTGTTCTCAAATCAGTCTTTGAGTTGCGACAAGGCAGCTACACAGAGACAGATGGATACGATGAGGTCTCTGAGACCTACAACTTCCAGGATGGCCGTTTGGTCGAGTGGAAACGCTCACCAGGCGGCTATGTGGATCCTCAGGACGAGTCGTTTCATGCAAACGCTGACTGGATCGCAGATAGCGCTATATCCCGCTCTGAGGTGATCTACGAAAAAATCGGCGCAGACTGAGAGCTGCACCCTTATTCCGCGTAAGCTTCGACCGAGTCACAGGTGCAAACGAGATTCCGATCGCCGAAGACATTGTCGATTCGCGAAACGCTTGGCCAGAATTTCTGTGTTCGACACCATGGTGCCGGGTAAGCGGCCTGTTCGCGGGTATACGGCCGCTCCCATTCGTCGACCATCAGATTTTCTGCCGGATGGGGAGCGTTTTTCAAAACGCTGGCGGAGGCCTCGATTTTTCCGGAGGCAACCTCCTCAATTTCTGAGCTGATGGCGATCATCGCATCACAGAAACGATCGAGTTCCGCCAGGCCCTCACTCTCGGTCGGCTCGATCATGAGAGTGCCCGCTACCGGCCATGACATGGTGGGAGCATGAAAACCATAATCAATCAGCCGCTTCGCGACGTCCTCCACATCGATACCCGCCCGGTCTCGCGAGGGTCGAGTATCGAGGATGCATTCGTGGGCAACCCAGCCACCTGCGCCCCGATAGAGAACAGGGAAGAAACTTTCAAGCCTCTTAGCCATGTAGTTGGCACTCAGGATCGCCACCTGGGTAGCTCTTCGCAATCCCTGAGGCCCCATCATTGTCAGATACATCCACGAGATGGTCAGAATGCTGGCACTGCCATAGGGAGCCCCGCATACGGCACCATCTGTCTGATCCACCCACAGTCTATGCCCTGGCAGAAATGGTGCCAGAGCCTCGGTGACGCCGATCGGCCCTACCCCGGGGCCACCTCCACCATGAGGTATGCAGAAGGTTTTGTGCAGATTCAGGTGACAGACATCGGCCCCGATATCTCCCGGTGTGCAAAGTCCAACCTGCGCATTCAAATTTGCGCCGTCCATATAGACAAGACCGCCAGCCTCATGAACGATCCGACAAATCTCTGGAGCTGCCGCCTCAAAAACCCCGTGCGTAGAGGGGTAAGTGATCATCAAGGCTCCCAACTCAGAAGCGTGCTGCTGTGCTTTCGCCCGCAGATCAGAAACATCTACATTCCCTTCACGATCGCACTCGACAGCGACCACGCGAAATCCAGCCATGACTGCGCTGGCGGGGTTCGTCCCATGAGCCGATACCGGGATCAGGCATACGGGGCGATGATCATCTCTAGATTCATGATATCGGCGGATCGCCAACAAACCTGCGTATTCCCCCTGAGACCCGGCATTAGGCTGCAGACTGACAGCGTGAAAACCCGTTAGCGTAGCTAGCCAAGTCTCTAGCTCCGTGATCATCTCTAGGTAGCCGGAAGCCTGATCGGTCGGCGCGAATGGGTGAATGTTCGCTACTTCCGGCCAACTAAGGGGCATCATCTCGGCGGCGGCATTCAGCTTCATCGTGCAGGATCCAAGAGGAATCATGCTCCAGTTCAGCGCTATATCGCGCCCTTCCAGGCGACGCATGTAGCGCAGCATTTCAGTCTCACTCTGGAACTTATGAAAGACTTCCTGCTGCAGAATTTTACTGTCGCGCGCCAGCCCAGTCGGCACATGGAGGGTGTCTCCGGTCGGCTCGATCCCATCAGCCAGTAATCCGAAAGCAAGAAAGGCCTTTTTCCAATCATTGGTTTCGATGGACTGCTCGTCGAAGCTCAAACTCACGAGTCCATCACCCGCCCAGCAGAGATTGATCTCCAGCTCTTCGCAACTAGCCCGCAGCTTCGTTTCCTGCTCTTCTGTCAGACGAAAGGCGATCGTATCAAACCAGGCATCCTCCAGAAGCTGATACCCGGCCGCCTTTGCCAGCAGGGCGAATTTCGTAGCGATTGAGTGAATGGCAAAAGCCTGGCGGCGAAGACCATCAGGCCCATGATAAAGCGCATAGAAACCCGCCATGACGGCGAGCAGCACCTGCGCGGTGCAGATATTCGACGTCGCCTTCTCGCGGCGGATGTGCTGCTCTCGTGTCTGGAGCGAAAGTCGAAAGGCAGCTCTGCCATCTGCATCTCTCGAAACACCTACCAGACGCCCAGGTAGGCGGCGCTTGTATTTGTCAGAGCAGGCGATAAACCCGGCATGTGGCCCACCGAATCCGAGCGGGACGCCGAAACGCTGGGCGCTGCCTACTACGATATCGGCTCCCATTTCCGCCGGTGGGCGCAGAACGGTCAGGGCGAGCGGATCGGCAGCTGCGATGAAAGGAGCCTTCGCCTCCTGCAGGGCGGCTCCCAGCTCACTCCAGTCATAAACACCGCCAGTGCCCGTTGGATACTGCACTAGAGCTCCAATGATCGAATCTGGATCAGACACGGCCGAAAGCCCATCACGAAACAGGTCTGCCACCTCGATCGCAATGCCCAAGGGAAGAGCCCGCGTTCGCAGCACGTCAATCGTTTGGGGAAAACATCCATGATCCACGAGAAAGACACTCGCCTTTGGCCGAGATGCCTGAGCGATCGCCATGGCCTCTGCAGCAGCTGTCGCCTCGTCGAGCAGGGAGGCATTCGATACAGGCAATCCAGTAAGTTCGCAGATGAGAGTCTGGAAATTCAGGAGCGCTTCCAGCCGCCCCTGAGAGATCTCGGCCTGATACGGGGTATAAGCAGTATACCAACCGGGATTCTCCAGCACACTGCGCTGAATCACGGGAGGGGTGACCGTGCCGTAGTATCCCTGCCCGATGAAGGAACGGAAAACCTTGTTTCTAGACATTTTGAGCCGCAGCCGCCTGAGCGCACGAGACTCCGAAACGGCCTCGGGCAGATCAAAGGGCTCACGCTGATAGATCTCACCAGGAACGATTTTTTCGCTCAGTTCCTCCAGTGATGCTGCACCTACAGTGGCAAGCATGTGGCTGATTTCGGCCTCACTTGGGCCGATATGCCTGTCAGCAAAGGGGCGAGTCATAATGGATAGAACTGGATTTGAGATTTTGGAAGGAGAAGCTTGTCAATGAATCTCCGCTAAATCCGGCTACGAAATCTGTGAGCGATAAGTTTCCGCATCAAATAAACTCTCAATCTCCGCCGGATCCGAGGGCTTGATCTTAAACATCCATCCCGCGCCGTAAGGGTCCTCATTGACTGGCTCCGGTGCTTCGCCGAGCGGCTCATTGATCTCCACAATCTCTCCAGAAATGGGGGCGTAGATATCATTGGCAGCTTTCACCGACTCAACAACGGCGACGGCCTCTCCTTTCGCAACGACTCGCCCGACCTCAGGCAATTCGAGGTAAACGACATCGGACAGCTCGGCCTGGGCGTGGTCACTAATGCCTACCGTTCCAGACTCGCCCTCGTTCGGATTAAAGTATTCGTGAGAGTCAGCAAAGCGGAGATGATCGGGCACATTCATAGTAGCAGTATGGCTACAAAACCGAATGTGGGGGTCGGGTCAAGAAGCAGATTCCGCGAGAACGCGATCCTCTGGAGCGAGGTCAGGCAGACTCTCATAGACTCTGATATCGATCATAATATCGGACGCAATCTGCAGCCCCTCCCAACAAGTGGCTTGCACAGGTTCATGGCCAGACACAGTCGTCTGCTGTGACGATCGGTGCCCAAATCCCCACCCTCCGAAGGTAAAGCGTGTCTCAACATCCATGGGGAGCTGATCGTGGAAAATGCCCAGGTGGAACGCCCCATAGAACAACTCATTCGAGGCATTGAATCCCGTTCGCAGATCACTGGAGGCACACTCCTGCGAATCAAATAATGTCGCTTCAGCCGGAGCGAAAACTCTCGCACCTGTGTCACCACGCGTAATGGCGATCCACTGAACCCAGTCGAGCCAGCGCTGCTGTCTCGGGTTTCCGACGATCGGCTCCACTCGGACCAAACCCTCAGGCATGACGAACTTTGATGGGTCACATCCCGAAAAAAGAAGAGAGGGACGAGACTCTGACGAGATGTAGCCTGTTACGGGATTTGAGTTTGTGCGTTCCTTCGGTGGTTTCGGCGGAGTGATCAAAGGAGCGGTGGGCGGAAGCATGATCCCCGATACGGCACCTGTCGACCTCTCGCTCTGACTTGGTAGCGGAGGCGGGTTCGTCTCCGGAGACTGAACGATCGCCGACGGTCTGATACTTTTCGTTGTCGGCGTTATCGTCAAAGGCGTTGTGATTCGGGTCGACACTGAGGCGCTGAGATCAGGTGACTGAGCTGGGACTGTTTCCGCATTTGAGTCGTCCGGTGACTCTTCCAGGCTTCGTGATACACTGGCCAACCACGGTATGAGAGCGCCGGAGGCCTGCTGGTGATAGCGCTCAAGCTTTGCAGGAATCGCACCCGCCATATTCCCCTCTCGTTCGAAGGCAAAAATGTCGTCGAGTATGGGTAGCAGCTCGCGTGGTAGCAGCTCGCGCAAATCTTCGTCCTGAAATGGCTTTTCAGCGTCTTTCAGTCGAGACAGCTCCTCCGTCCGCTGCTTGAGGAGAGCTACGCTGGTCATCAAATCAGCTGGATCACTGGGCGTATCCGCCGTGCGCCACTCCTCCAGCAATCCACGCAGACGCTGAGCGGCTACTTCTGCTCTCTCGAGATTCGTCTCATACGCATCAATGCGGCCTACTGCCTTTCCAAGAGCCTCAACAGCGGCATCGGTAGACCTCCGCTTTCCTTTCCCCCCGTTTACCTGCTCATCCTGAAGGCAGTTGATCACGGCCCGCAGCTTTGCTCGATGCAATTGTAGATACCATCGCCCGTCTTTCATCAGCTCATCATAAGCACCTAGCATCTCCGACTCATCACCCAGGGCAGCGCCGCCTCTCGCATAGATGCGCTCCATCCAATCCACGAGACGCCGAAGGGTCCCGCTGAAGTATCGGTCGATGCGGTCCTCGCGCTCTCGACTCCAGCGCTTCGTCCACTCCCATTGGGAACTGAGAACAGGACGGCAGACGAACAATTGTTTTAGAAGTCCGAAGACAAATACCGCGAACGCTCCCAGGAGCAGACTGACGAGCAAAAAATACTCATCAGCTCCAGTGACCGAACGCCACAGAGCCTCTGCGAAATCAACGAGCCAACGCCAGAGATCTCGCAACCAGAGCCGAAAATTCGACATCTGAGCTGTCCATGTGGAGAATTCCATTATGAAAATTATAACACACAGAGCGGGTAAATCTTCCCGAAATTATCTTTTTTATGGTTTTTATAATATGGGGCGCATTTCGGTAATGAATTTTCTCGAATTTCCCTCCCTCATTTCTCAAAATTCCCGTTATGAGAATTTTCTCCCACCCTGCTTCGCCGACCTGCTCTAGTGGATCCACGGCACTGCTACTCGCGCTTCTTCTCTCATTCTCTGATATTCCGCCTGTTTCCGCTCAGGAACTCACCCCAGAACAGATGGAAAGCCTGAAAGCACGCGTTGCGGGGCTGCGCGAAGGCTTAAATTCGCACCTGAATCAGCGTAACTCCAGCGCTGGTGACGAGTTTGCGAGAGCTCTGGCCTCACCAAAAGCGGCTGTGGAATTGTTCTGCCGATGCACAAAACTGGTCAATTTCGATCGCGAGGGACGACCTGAGTCTGACTATCGCGCATGGCTGGACGGAATGAAAGACCAGTTCAAAGCAGTTCATGGAAGGCCTCATGATCCAGCTTAAATATCTGGAGTTA
>JAHDFZ010000179.1 GCA_020627905.1 Verrucomicrobiota bacterium | reverse complement strand
CCCGTCTAAGCCGCGCCAAATAGAATTTGCTCGTCTCAACCTCACTTACACCGTGATGAGCAAGCGCAAGCTCCTCCAATTGGTAGAAGAGGAGCGTGTTTCTGGCTGGGATGACCCAAGAATGCCTACGATCTCGGGTATTCGTCGCCGCGGGTATCCAGCTAAGGCGGTTCGTAAATTCTGCAAAACTATCGGGATTACAAAATACAACAGCACCCATGACATCGCGCTATTGGAGAATGCAGTGCGGGAGTCCCTCAACCAGACAGCTCGCCGCTACATGGCCGTGCTCAACCCGCTAAAGGTTGTCATAACCAACTATCCCGAAGACCTGACAGAAGAGTTCGACGCGATTAATAACCCAGGAGATGAATCGGCAGGCACTCGCAAAGTTCCCTTTTCACGCGAGCTTTACATCGAGAGAGATGACTTCATGCTAGATCCGCCGAAAAAGTTCTTTCGCCTTTCCGTCGGCAAGGAAGTCCGTCTGCGCTGTTCCTACTGGCTAAAATGCGAGGAGGCGGTCACTGACCAAAATGGTGATGTTGTGGAACTCCGCTGCACCTACGATCCTGAAACTAGAGGTGGGTCAAACCCGTCTGACGGTCGAAAAGTCAAAGCTACGATCCACTGGGTGAGCGCACCGCATGCCATTCCCGCAGAAGTCCGCCTATACGACAGACTGTTCTCAGAAGAGGATCCAGAGGCCGGAGGCCAAGATTTCCTCAAAGCACTCAATGCCGACTCTCTCCAATCGGTCACCAATGCGCAACTCGAGACAAATTTGAGTGACATCAAAATGGGAGAGACCGTTCAATTCGAACGGCTCGGCTATTTTTGTGCAGACAAGGACTCCACGGAGGACACTGTTGTCTTCAACCGCACGGTCAGCCTTCGAGATAGCTGGGCAAAGGCGCAGAACAAGTAGCGCACTGAATGTCCGACTGAACTCGTTTCTTACGGAGCGCAATCACGCAAACAGAAAACTTGTGCGTCTGATGTCTGTCTCTTAACTCCACTTATGTTAAGATTCTTTGCTTTGCTAGGCCTTTCAGTAGTTCTGCCGACTACGCTTTTTTCAGACGACAGCTCCCCCAATGTAGTTTTCATCATCACTGATGATCAAGGTTACGGAGATCTCTCGTGTCATGGGAATCCTGTCCTAAAAACACCCCACCTGGATGCATTGGCTCGTGAATCAATCCGGTTGGATGATTATCATGTAGCACCAACCTGCTCTCCTACCAGAACGGCTCTGCTGACAGGGCACTGGACCAATCGCACCGGAGTGTGGCATACCATCCTGGGCCGCTCTATGCTGCGTCCGGAGGAAACGACCATGGAGACATGGTTCAAAGAAGCCGGTTATGGCACGGCGATGATCGGTAAGTGGCATCTCGGGGACAACTACCCTTTTCGCCCCGAAGATAGAGACTTTGATGAAGTCTTTCGCCATGCTGCCGGCGGAGTCGGTCAGACTCCAGACTTTTGGGACAACGGCTATTTCGATGACACCTTCATCCACAACGGGAAACCAGCCCCCAGCAAAGGTTACTGCACAGATGTGTATTTCAAACAAAGCAAGGCCTTCATCGAACAACAAGTCGCGCAGAAGAAGCCCTTTTTTCTCTATTTGAGCACCAACGCTCCACACGGTCCTTATCACGCTCGAGCAGATGATGCGGCGCCCTATTTGAAAAAAGAACTCGATCTAAATCCCCAACAGGCACACTTCTTTGGGATGATCGCTAACATAGATGATAACGTGGGCAAACTGCGGGCTTGGTTAGACGAAAAACGCATCGCTGAAAACACCATTTTCATCTTCACCACTGACAACGGCACAGCCAAAGGGCAGAGTATCTTTAACGCAGGGATGCGCGCCGCAAAGGGCAGCCACTACGACGGGGGCCACCGTGTCCCATTCTTCCTCCACTGGCCCGCGGGAGGCTTTGATAAAGAAAAACGCATCGATACGCTCACCGCTCACGTCGACATCGCCCCGACTCTGCTGGATCTCTGTGGTATCCAACAACCTCGGGAAACGAAGTTCGATGGAACTTCCCTAAAAGGCCTTCTTACCAATCCAACTGAAGCATCGCACTCTTGGCCAGACCGTATTCTAGTGACCGACAGCCAGCGTGTCGTTGATCCCATCAAATGGCGGAGGACCGCTATCATGACCGAGCACTGGCGTCTGACTAGTTCTTTTACCAAGCAAGGCGAGTTGGAAAAAGAGCTTTACGCTATCGATGACGACCCCGCTCAAGAGAAAAACATCATCGAGCAACATCCACAAGTCGTTGCGCGTTTGAGCGCATTTTACGATGACTGGTGGGAGGATGTATCCCAAGACTTCGGCACTCCTGCACGCATCGTAGTAGGGCACGAAGCCGAGTCGCCTTCTTTTCTCAATGCCCACGATTGGATCGCGCCAAATATGGTGCCCTGGAACCAAGGGCACATCCGTGATGCCAGCCAGATTGCCAAGGCGCAGGGCTTCTGGAATCTTCACATCCATGCTTCCGGAACCTATGAAATCGAGCTGCGCCGCTGGCCGCGTGAGGCCGATGCGGCCATTTCAGCTAGTCTACCTCCCGGAGCACCAGTTGAAGGGTCAAAGGCTTACCGAAATCGCCCCGGTGAAGCCATCCCCGTAACAGGTGCCTCCATAGCTATACAAAACCAAGAAATCAGTTCCAAAGTCACCCCAGAACAGAAGTCCGTTACCTTTTCGCTTAAACTTGATAAGGGTCCTGCTGAGCTACGAGCCCATTTCAAAACGGATAAGGACAGCTGGGGTGCCTACTACGCCTATGTCCAGAAAATCGATTGAAAGCGGTTGACAAATCAGCTTCCTGAATGAAAGTCCCGCCCCCTTCCAAGGGCTAAACCTTTCAGCAAAAGACCACCATGGCAGTTCCAAAGAGAAGAACATCGAAGATGAAGAAGCGTTTGCGTCGCTCCGGCCAGCGTTGGCGTGCAGCAAAGCTCAATACCTGCCCTGAGTGTGGCAGCGCAGTCCCATCCCACCAGGCTTGCCCTAGCTGTGGATACTACAAAGGACGTCAGGTTCTCACAGTGGACGAATTTTAGAGCGTCAGCTGTTTATCTTTTCTTATGAAAGAGCCACCTCTCGCGAGGTGGCTTTTTTGTTTTTGGTCTTGAACCCGCCTCATTTTCTCCTTACGAGAGGAGCAGGCGACGCTCATCGCCACCGCACCAGAACCACTCCGAAACCTTTCACGCTTATGATCATTGCCCTCGACGCCATGGGGGGAGACAACGCTCCCTTCGCCACTGTTGCCGGTGCACGCGATGCGCTGGAGGAATTTGGCGGATCCCTCACAAAACTCCTGCTGGTGGGAGACGAGTCACGCATCAAGGAGCAACTCTCAGACCTGCACTTTGCCCACAGCAAGATCGAGATCGTGCACGCCTCACAGATTGTGACGATGGAAGACTCAGCGGTGAAAAGTTTGAAAGAAAAGCGCGACTCCTCGATCGCCCGCTCTGTCATGCTCGTGAAAGAGGGGCATGCTGATGCCGTCGTCTCCGCAGGGAATACGGGGGCTGCAGTAGCTGCATCGACCATTCGCTGGCGGAATATCCCCGGGGTGGAGCGAGCCGGCATCGCCTCCCCGCTTCCCAACGAACACGGCCCCTGCAACATCGTAGATGCTGGAGCGAACGTAGATGCCAAGCCCTCACACCTGCTTGGCTACGCCATCATGGGCTCCGTCTACGCCCGGCACGTGCAGGGGAAAGAAAACCCCGTCGTCGGCCTGATGTCCGTAGGCGAGGAAGATTCGAAAGGGTCTGAGTTCACCAAGGAAGTATTCGATCTCCTGAAGGCTGCCCCGATCAATTTCCGCGGAAACGTGGAAGGTCACGATCTATTCGAGTCGAAGCTCGATGTTGTCGTCTGCGATGGCTTCGTCGGGAATGTCGTCCTGAAGTCCTGCGAGGCGACAGCCAAAATCATGTTCAAGTGGCTCAAGCAGGAGATCAAAGCCTCCCCGATCCGGCAGATGGGCGCTCTCATCGCCAAGGATGCGTTTAAAGCCACGAAAGAGCGAGGCAACTACGAAACTTATGGCGGTAGCCCACTCCTGGGCGTCAATGGCACCTGCATCATCGGTCATGGCTCCAGCTCACCCCGAGCAGTCAAAAACGCAATTCGCGTCGCATGCGAATCAGTAAGCGCTGGCGTGAATCCCCAGATCGAAGAGGAGATGCATCGGGTGAGAAATCTCGTCTAACGCTGCCTCGCAGCCGCTAAAACGGTAAAATTCTGCTTTTCTTCCGCTTTTCCACTGCTAAGAGACCATTGAAAAACTATGCAAACGATGATGAGAGACAATTCAAGTTCTGATTTCGACGCAGCTGAGGGCGTAGTGACCACTCTCACCCTTCGGGCTGAACCCCTGATTCCGTCTGGCTGCGTTTCTCGTCGCTCAGGTAGCCATGGCTACCATCGCTCCTCGCGCCTTACCAGCCGCAAACAGGATTGCAGTCATCGCTCACCTAGTTTTTCAACAGCCTCTTAAGGAATTCGCTGCGTTCCCCTCTTTGCGCTTACCGCTCCCATGGATTCCTCAGCCGCTGCCTCCGCTCTCCGTCCTGTCCAAATCGCTGGAACAGGCAGCTACCTCCCTGAGAAAGTGCTTAGCAATGCGGATCTCGAGAAAATCGTTGAAACCTCTGACGACTGGATCACAACGCGCACTGGGATCAAAGAACGCAGGATCGCTGCTGAGGACCAGTCCACCTCTCATCTGGCCGCAGAGGCCGTGAAAAAAGCGCTGGCGCAAGCTGGTGTCGAGGCTGCCGACGTCGAGCTCATTATCGTCGCCACCATCACTCCGGACACGCTCACCCCCGCCACTGCCTGCTACGTCCAGAAACAACTAGGCTGCGACCGTGCCGTGGCTTTCGATGTGTCAGCCGCGTGCTCAGGATTTCTCTACGCCTTAGAGCTGGCACGCACCAGCGTCGGCGCAGGAGCCTTTCAGAATGCGGTCATCGTCGGGGCGGAAAAGCTGAGCGCTTATATCAACTGGGAGGATCGCAATACCTGTGTTCTGTTCGGCGATGGAGCCGGTGCAGCTGTTATCACCCCCGCTACCGCGGATTCCGGCCGCGTGCTTTCCTCACAACTTGGGACAGACGGCAACCAGGCCGAGCTCCTGAGCATCCCGGGGGGTGGCTCAGCCTGTCCCATCACCGTGGACAATGCGAGCGAGCGACTAGCCACCCTGGCTATGCAGGGGCGCGAGGTATTTAAACACGCTGTGAACGCGATGAAGCGAGCCTCTATCGAAGCGATAGAAACAGCAGGCCTGCAGTCCTCTGATATCAAGCTTCTCATTCCTCATCAGGCAAACTTACGCATTATCGATGCCATCGTTGAGCGCCTTGAGATCGACAAGGAAGACGTCTTCATCAACCTGAACCGATACGGCAACACCTCTGCCGCAGCGGTCGCTATCGCCCTCGATGAAGCCAATCGCGATGGCCGCATGCAGCGCGGAGATAAAATCCTACTTGTCGCCTTCGGGGCTGGCCTCACATGGGCCAGCGCTGCGATCGAGTGGTAAAGAGGCCTCGACGGATCGGAAGTCTGCTCTTAGATTGCTGTAGCCACCCACTGCGCCGTCAGACTACTCGACGCTCATTTATGGACGAACTGCCTTCACCACTCTCATCTCAAGATGAGGCGTCCCGCCCACCAGGAAAGAAGCGGGTGAGGCTGAAGCCCCAACAAAACCGCCCGGAGGCGGTAGGCTACACAGAGAATGAAAGCTTCGGCCAGGACCAAGTCTTGAACTTCGACGATGATCAGGACCTCGCTGAGCCTGAAGCGATGGATCTGAGCACCCAGCGCATCCAGCCAGCACCTGCAGAACCACCACAAGCTGCCCCAGATCCAAGAGCAGAGAGGCCCCCGACAGATAACGGCGATGCTGCTCCATCGGCCGCAGGAGATATCCCGGCAGAGAAGGGGCTCAGCTCCCGCGAGAGACAGATCGCTGCAGCTGCCGCGTTGCAACCGCTCTCGGAGAAAAAGATCGAGCTGAATTCGAAAGAATTCCTGCTTCAGACCTCGCAGCTGGTAAAAATCTACGATGGCCGCTCGGTGGTCAACGGAGTCGATATTAGTGTCCGACCGGGAGAGATCGTCGGTCTGCTGGGTCCAAACGGTGCAGGAAAGACGACCAGCTTCTACATGATCGTCGGCCTAGTGCCGCCGAATGAAGGAAAGGTCTTCTTTGACGGCACAGAGGTGACGGAGCTGCCCATGTATCAGCGAGCACGGATCGGCATGGGATACCTGCCGCAGGAAGAGTCGATCTTTCGTAAACTTACCGTCGAGGAAAACATCATGGCCGTGATGGAGACCCTCGACCTATCAAAGGCAGAGAAGAAAGAGCGCTGCGAGGAGCTCCTCGAACGCTTTTCGATCACCCACATCCGTGACAACGTCGCGATCACCTGCTCAGGCGGGGAAAAGCGGCGCGTTACCATTGCACGCTCCCTGGTGACTAAACCAAGTCTGCTCATGCTGGATGAGCCCTTTTCCGGGGTCGACCCCATCGCCGTGTCAGAGATCCAGTCGATCGTGCAGGACTTGCGAGACTCCGGCCTGGCGATTCTCATCACCGACCATAATGCTCGTCAGACGCTGGAGTTAGTCGATCGAGCCTACCTGATCTATGAGGGGCGTGTGCTCCGCGAGGGATCGCGTGACTTCCTCGTCAATGATCCCGTCAGCCGCGAGCTCTATCTTGGCGACAGCTTCTCCATGTAGGGCCCATGTAGGCATTCCGCAGCTGTTCTAGTAGATGCGAACGGTCCAACTGGTGGGCTCCCTTTCGCTGTCCAATATGAGCGTGGATAGCGCTTGGCTGTTTCCCCAGCTGAAACCCCGCACGGCGTCTCCATCCATAACAAAGGTCGGACTATGCATGAAAAAAGCTCGACCTATGGGGAACGGATCCTCAGGGTCAGCTGAGACCAGATAAACCTCAAGGGCGATACCGACGCGTTCCTGCTCTGCTCCGGTGAAGATGTATTTTTTCGGCACGCGGAAAGAGATTCGATGCTCCGTGTCGCCCAGCCGCTCATAAGCGGAGACAATTCCACTTGATGAAAGGGTCCGATCATCCCCCTCGCCGAAACTTGCCGGATGCAGATTCGGTGTGAACCCCTGACTGGATTCTCCTGCCGTGTAGATCTCGACCATTTCGACTGCACCCACCGACTCCGTTCGCTCCCCTGCCCGTCCATCGACACGCAGCGTAGTGCGCGCCACGGCGCTTTCGTCCATCCTGGGAAGCTCTACACCGGATAAACTAACGACTCCATAGAGGAATTCCGCATCCTCTTCGAACCTCGCAGTGGCTGAGGAAGCAGGTCGACGCCCCGCCCCTCCCGCTCTGGCAGGCGGAGCGAGTATGTAGTCCTCCCCGATTGGTAGATTCAGCTCCTGCCCCAGCACCACGTCCTTCACTGCCTCCAGCTCTCTCTGAAAGCGCACGACCGACTGTCCCACGGTGAGCTCGATCCAGATGGCACGCTGGAACGGGCTGGCTGCATCTGACTGCGGGAGGTCCAGATCAGAGTATACCCGCACATCCTGACCTGGTGCCAGTTGGAATGAAGTAGCAGCTCCTGACTGATCTCCCCACCCCACCCGGAATGAACCATTCGCCGCAGCACTGCCAGCTGTCAGCAGCCACTCCACCCGGAATTTTCCCTCCACATTAGAAAGCGAATGAGTCAACCAGCTTACCGACACGGGATCAATGGCGGAG
>JAHDFZ010000178.1 GCA_020627905.1 Verrucomicrobiota bacterium | reverse complement strand
TATTCAGCGCATACTCGATGTTTGATTTCAGGGCATAGAGCCTCGGCATGTGTTTCGTGCCGAGGTGCTTGATGGAGAGAAAGACGTCCTTTCCGTATTTCTCCGCCGTGTTGAAGGTCTCCCGATTCATGTATTCACACATCTCGGGCAGCTTCTCGAAGTTCTGGAGAATGTGCTTCCGGAGAGCTTTGAAATGACTGGTATCATTGCAGCCGAGGACGAAAACCTTTGTGCTCTTGGGAGCCTCGTAGGTGTCTACTCGCACGGCAAAGGCCGCGACCTTCCCCGCGCTGCCGCTGACCCCATGCAGGCGTGAGGGGTCCGCGTTGTAGCGATTCGGCACCGTCGCATTCAGATCTCGAATCCGTGAGGCGTAGTCCCGATCCGAAGCCGGCGCATCAAATGAACCGAGCTGCCCGTCAGTAATGGTTCCACTCTGGAGGGTTTCGAGGGTTTCCTCCGGCGTCTCCCCCAGCCCACTAATCCCGAGCTCGTTGATTAGCTCCAGCTCGCCTGACTCATTTACTTTCGCGTAAAGGGCGAGCTCTGTGTAGGATGAGCCGCGCTTGGACAGCGCGCCTCCTGCATTGTTCGCGATCCCCCCGATGATTGTTGCCCCGATCATCGTCGAGCCAATGACCGAATGGGGAGCACGACCGATCGGCTTAAGCTCCTGCTCCAGCTCATGGAGAGTCGATCCGGGCAGAGCGAGGATCTGTTCGCCCCCCTTCAGCAGATGGATGCGTTTGATACGAGTGATATTGATGACGACGACATCGCGCTGATAGTCAGAACCACTGGGACAGGACCCCTCGGTGAGGCCTGTCTTGGTCGCCTGCATAATGATGGCACATCCATGCTCCACACAGGCCTGCAGGACCCGCCACTGCTCGACTAGCGTTGACGGAAAGACAACAGCCAGGGCATCACCCGAGCCGGAGCGGAATCCGGAGCGGTAGTAGGCGGTCTTACCTGTAGAGGTGAGCACGGCATCGTCACCGACTGTGCTGCGAAGCTGGTCGAGCAGCTCAGATTGCGAGGGTGTCAGGGAATCGTTCATGAGGGGTTCTTTTTAAAAAGCTCCGTGGCCAAACTCTGCCTGGAGGGCGAGGCACTGGTCGAGTGATAGCATCCCTTCGGAGGGAGTTGAGTGAGTCAGCGACTGTGCCGCGCTGCAGACCGCATTCCGGAGACATTCACCGGCATCTGCTCCTTCGTGAACGCCAACGAGGTATCCAGCGGCAAAGGCATCCCCCGCCCCGGTGGCCCCTTTCACAAAACCGTCTGGTAAAGCGAGCGAAGCCATCAGCGCCTCTGCGCCATGACCATCTACCGCTACGGCGCCCTCGGCGGCATGCACCACGACCGTCGTGTCGGGGCCGGCAGCCTGATCTACGAGGCCATGAGCTGCGGCTAACATGGATGAACGCTCCGGCTTGACCTCCTGCCCCAACGCCTGGCCAGCTTCGAATTCATTGATGAAAAGAATGTCGGTCGCCTGCAGGGCGGATCGGACGACTTGAGCAAAAACAGGGCTCGGCTCGCTGACGCAATCGACAGCTACGATCATCCCGGCATCGCGAGCCGCGCGGAGGACGGTCTCAGCTGCGGCCACACCGTTGGTATCGACCTGATCAAGCTTGTCCAGTAGCATGAGATAGCCTAACAGAAAAATCCGGGCGCGGCTGCTCTCGAAAGGCTCTGCCTCCGGGGCCAGCTCGGCGTTGGCTCCCCGTTGGTGGAAGAAAGTGCGCCGCCCATCGCTCTCTACTGTCATGGCATCGGTGTAAGAGGTCGAGACCTTCCCCGTTCGACGCAGAAAGGTGGTATCGATCCCGTGCCTGGCACAATCGGCGAGGATCCAGTCCCCATTGGCATCCTCTCCAATCATGCCCCACGCAGATCGATCGATTCGAGGCGCGAGCTGCGCGACATCCCGCAGGACGTTGTAGGGGCCACCACCGTTGCTGATGGTTTCGCCGAGGATCGATGTCAGGGTATCCTGCTCCGGCCAATGCCGAATCGTTTTGACGAAATCGACAATGAAGTTGCCCCCAGCGAGGATCCCTGACCGTGAGTCGCTAGACATGTTCGACTGTTTGCTGAGCCTGGCTGGTGAGAGCAGCAGCGAAGAGCTTCTGGCTGGCTACTGCTTCGTCGACGGTCACACAATGGAACCGTCCGTTTAGCTGACCTTCACGCTCAGCGATGTAGGCGGCCCACATCTGCTGAATGACATCAGGAAAGCCGACTTCAAAGATGCCGCCCGTGATCGTTTTGTAGGGCACAGAAAAGCCAAGGTCCGTTGTCTTCCAATACTGTTCCTTACCAGCCTCGAAAATCTGCAGCTGCTTCGGGTATTTGGATGAATAGCGCACGCCTCCCTCCGTTCCGAGCACCTCGAAGAACCAGGTGTTGGTCTCGCCGGGGGCCAGCCGTTTCATCTCAAAGCGCAGCGGAAAGGCTTCCTGCCCCTCTGGCTGCACCCATGAGTTCAGGAGGGCATTATCCCAGGTATCACAGGTAGTTTCGCCACCTTTGCCATCCGGCCGCGTCTGATAGCCGCGCGACAGCTGAGCGAATACCCGCTCCGGATACCAGCCAAGGCGGAACGGCACATGGCAGGCATGCATCCCTAGGTCGCCCAGCACACCGATCTCTCCACAGGTCGCCGATTGACGCTTCCAGTTGGCGGCCTTGGTGGCGTCGAGGTCAGAGGAATGATGAAAGCCGGACACGGCTTCTAACACACGCCCACAATGCCCATCCCGCACATATTCGAAGGCGCGTTGCACACCGGGAAAGAAGGGAAACTCCGAGCTGCAGCGGACGAAAGAGGAACTCTCCGCCGCCGCCTTCGCGATGGACTCGGCTGAGCGCAGATCCATGCCGAATGGCTTTTCAGCGAAGAGGTCCTTCCCGGCTGCGAGAACGTCGAGGTAGATCTTCTCGTGCAGGTTGTGGGGCACGGCCACATAAACGACGTCTACTTCATCACTGGCGAGCAGTTCATGGTAGTCGCTGGTCGAGAGCTTAACGGAGGGAATCTGATCGAACCAGGCTCGCGCCGCATCACTGAGATCAGCGATCGCAGTAAGCACGGGCGTGGCACCTACATCCTCCAGCGCGCACCACCGGGCGAAGGCACTGGCCATCTCCCGGCCCATGAGTCCCCCGCCGATGATTCCGATTTTCACTTCTTTCATAGTGATCCTGTCGTCTGAGAGTTAGACCAGCTTCAGTGCGTCCTCGAGACTCGCTCCATCATGCAGCACGGCCATGAGCGCACGGGTGATGCCGGCGGGATTGTCGTGCTGGATGACATTCCGGCCATAAACGATACCAGAAGCCCCCTGCTCCAGCAGGCCGATGGTCCGTTTGATGATCGTCTCATCATCTACTTTGCCACCACCGCGGACGAGCACAGGGATCTCCCCTGCTACCTCGACTACTTTATGGTAGAGCGACACGTCATCTGTGGGATCGCCCTTGATGATGTCGGCACCCAGCTCCACCGCCTGCCGAACGAGGTGAGAGATTTTCACGACATCTCCATCGACCATGTAACCGCCGGCGACTTCGTTCGGCTGGAAGACAAGCGGCTCCACCATCATGGGCATGTTGTAGTAATCTGCCTGCGGCTTGAGTTTCAGGATGTTCTCCACACACTGATCGTGGACCTCGGGCGCGCCGGGGATCTGGAAGAGGTTCACGCAAACGCAAGCGGCATCGAGACGAACGGCCTGCAGCATGGCGTCCTCCAGCATGCGGCTGAAAGTCGTCGTTGGCAGCTCTTTGCCATAGATGTTCGCCACATCCGTCCGCAGGACGAGAGCTGGCTTCTCCTTGCCCATGACACGCTGCAGATAAGGTGCCTGCCCAGTGGTGAGCTGGATGGCATCGGGCGCGGCATCGACAAGGGTCTCGACGACCTTAGGCATGCTTTCGATCCCCTGGAGGAATCCCGGTTGATTAAAAAACCCATGATCGACAGCTACATCAAAGCAGCGGCCGGATTTGGCGTTGAAAAGGCGATTGAGTCGAAATTCTTTCATAAAATATTATCAGGTTAGAAGTTGTCGCTGGAGTTATACACCGAGGAGATGCTCCATCACGTAGAGCTCCAGCCCCTCGTAGTCGCGGGCGTCACGGAAGGCCGCTTCCTTAGCCTGATCGTAAGTGCGCACCTTCTCGACCATCAACTCAAAAATGCGCTTGGATGTCGTCAGGTGCTCGGTCACCGGGGAGCCCTTCTGAGTTCTCATCGCCTTGACATCGACGCCGACGAATTCGCCGTTTTTCCCGTAACCGGCGTTCTCCAGCACCTTCACCTGATTAAAAGCGGCACGCAGATTTGCGGATCCGAAGTTCTTGTCCTGGTCATATTTGAGCCCATTCTGATCGTTGATGTGGATGCTGCCGAGCTTGTCATGAGCAAGGGCGAAGGCCATTTCATCGGATGGATCCAACCCAGCCAACTGAGCGTGGGCGGTTTCGATGAGTCCCTTCACCCGGGACGGGTCATTGGAGGCATAGGAGAGCGCCACGGTGTGACCGATGGTTGGCAGATAGGTCTGATCCGTCGGTTCGTTCGGCTTCGGCTCGATCCACAGCTCGATTTCGGCATCGTAGTCAAGCACCTGATTGACCGTGGCGAGGATCCGCTCATACGCCTGCTGCGCATCTTTGCTCTCGCGGATGTAAGTGCCCTCGCGAGCCAGCCAGAGCACAACGGCCTTCGATCCCAGAGCCTTTGCGATGTCGATGGTTGTTTTCGTGCGCTCCCAGGCTGCCTTGCGGTCGCTTTCGCTGTTGGATGTGTATCCTCCATCGATCGTTTCCGGTGCGAACCACATGCGTGGAGCGACAAACTCCGGCGTCAGGCCCTCACCATCGAGGATGCTCTTCACCTCGGCCGTCTCACGCATGATGGTATCATGGCTCTTGCCCTCGATCTCCGGCACCACATCGTCGTCATGAAACTGGACCCCATCGAATCCGAGCTTCTTGAATAGCGCATACTTTTCAGCGTGGGGGAAGGCATCCCGCACCTCCGGTCCGAAGGGGTCGGCTCCTTCACTGATATTCCACGGTCCAAATGAGAATTTGTAATCTGTCATAGTGATCCCAGCATGACAGCGATCCCGAGGTCGAACCAATCTCAGGAGCAGCTTTTTCACATGCTCTCGTCTCAAATCGGCTTTACTGATAGCTCGATCGAGTTAATTTCGGGAAGTATGTCGGAGAATCAGCCGCTCAATCCAGAGCTGGAACGTGAGGAGGTCTCGTTCGGCGATGAAGAATCCATCCGGGTCCTTTCATGGTCTGACAGCATGGAGACGCCTACGATTCATGATCGGAATGGCAGCCGCAAGGCTGCTGGGGGTATGGGGCACAAGTGGCACCACCACCCTGAGCTGGAGCTCACTCTCGTGACCGCAGGCTCTGGTGTCCGCTGGGTGGGAACGAGTCGCGAACCCTTCACGGCACCGGATCTCGTGCTGCTGGGCAGATCGCTCCCGCATACCTGGGAGCTCGTGGGCAAGACTTCTGGATTCGCCGTGCAGTTCCGTGACGCAGCACACCATGCGCCCCTCTCGAATCTCCCGGAATTTCGCGCCATACATTCGCTGTGCCAACAGAGCGAATGCGGCCTGCTGCTGCCGATTTCGGTCGCTAGGCGCCTGTCCCGACACTTCCGCGCTTTGCCATCCGCCGGAGGGATCGAGCGACTCTCGATCTTCCTTCGCATCCTAGCTGCTATCGATGAAGTCCCTGCTGAAGACCTCGCCACGCTTTCGACTCCGGTAGATGCATCCGCCGTGCCTGCCCGCCACGCGCAGTCGATCCGGCGGGCCATTCACTTTCTGGGAGATCACTTCGAGGACCCCATCACGCTCGAGGATGTGCTAGCGGATTGTCAGATGACAAAGGCGACCTTCAGCCGACACTTCCCGATCCTCACGGGTCAGAGTTTCACCGAGTTTCTGCAGACTCTTCGATTGGAGCGCTTTCGCAGACTCGTCGGTAAGCGAGGACGAAGCATCACGGAGGCTGCCTTCGAAGCAGGTTTCCAGAACCTCTCCCATTTCAACAAAGTCTTCAAAAAGCGCTACGGCGAGACGCCGCGGGAATTTCTGCAGGCTGCGCGATGAAAGAGACCACATGATTCATCCAGGCCATACAAAATCAATCGCGTTTTGGAACTGACACCAGCTCGCCATTCCTCTATCTCCATAGATCTATGAAACATCTTGCCTGTCTCCGCTCTCCTCTCACTGCATTTGCTCTCTGCCTATTCATCAGCACCTGGGCTGGAGCTGAGCAATCCAAGCCAATTGATACTGACATCGACATCAACAGCCTGCAGCACCCGGTCCAGCCGGCTCTCTGGCGCGTGGAGGGTGGAGACCTCAAGAAGCCGTCCTACCTCTTCGGCACTATCCATCTGCCCGATCCACGAATCACCAATCTTCATCCACAGGCGGAACAGGCCTTTCAGGAAAGTGACGTCATCTATACAGAGATTGACCTCTCCCCTGCCAAACAGCTCGCGCTCGCCAGTAAGCTGATGCGGAGCGATGGCAAGACAATGACGCAATCGATCGGTCCAGAGGCTACCGAGCAGATGCGCAACTATCTGCAGAGCATCAATCCCGCGCTCAATCCAGAGGCTTTCGACCAACTGCAAACGTGGGCTGTCGGCGCGACTCTGCCACTGATCGAATACCAACTGGCCGGAAAGCAGGCGCTCGATGTGGTGCTCTTCCAGCGCGCAGCTGACGAGGGCAAATCACGCGACGCCATCGAGACCGCCGATAGCCAGCTGAAAGTCTTCACGCAGTTCACTGAGGCAGAGCAGGTCATCATGATTAAAGAATTTCTAGCCAACACAGACGTCGCTGAAGAGACAGTCGCTATGTTGATCACTGCGTATCTGGTGGGAAATCCCTACGATCTCGCGGAGCTGATGAAAGAGGACATGGAAAAGGCATCTTCGCCAGAAGCAGAGGAGATCAATCAGCGCCTGATGAAGTCTATGCTCGATGACCGCAACAAGACGATGAGCGAGACGGTTCTGCAAAAATTGTCAGAGGCTCCCGAGAAGACTCACTTCTTTGCGGTGGGCGTCCTTCATTATACAGGCCAGGATGCCATTCAGGAGTCTTTGGAGGCAGCCGCCTATACGGTGACTCCTCTGTTTAAGTAGGGGGTCTCCCCTTAGCTAGCGATCTCTTGCTGAGCGCGGGTCAGCGCCGCTCGCCATCTGCGGGATAAACTTCGCCAGAGCGGCGATTTCTTCCTCGCTGAGCCACTGCGCCTGCCTGGCCATTTTTCGCCCCTTTTCATCGTCAAGATGCCAGCCCCGTCTGCCCTCCTGAAAGTCTCCGAGGGCTCTTACGATGTCTGCCTCAGTCAAACCGATAAGAGGTGGACTACCGAAAAATCGCTCTCCCCTGCCATTGAAGCGATGGCACTCCATGCACTGGTTTACGTAGAGGTAGCGACCTTTTTCGGACAAGGTCGCTTCCGGGAAATCGGTTTCTTCTGGCACCTCCAAAGCCTCAATTTCCTCCCAAATCCGCTCGAGGTCTGCTTCGGATAGGCTCTCGAACACTAGCACCATCGCCCGAGCAGCAGGTCGGTTAGTCTTGCGTCGCCCTTGTAAAAAGTTCTCGATCTGACGCTGCCCATACCAGAAGGGTTGTCCACGCAAAGCTGGGGCCGCAACTATGGGATTCCCCTCGCCTTTTGCCCCATGACAGGCGGCGCAATGCGCCGTGTAGCTAGGCGGTGCAGCCTCCGTTTCGACAGGCATTCCAAAGCCACATAAGCAAGTCAGCACCAGGCAGCTCGCGAGAATTCGCTCAAACAACTTTGATCG
>JAHDFZ010000177.1 GCA_020627905.1 Verrucomicrobiota bacterium | reverse complement strand
ACGGCGCATCAACATGGATTTCACACAGGCAGAGCTAGCTGCGAAGTCTGGCGTTGGCAAACGAACCCTCGAGCAGATGGAGAGGGGAGAACCGGTTCAATCGAGAACTCTGATGCGGGTGTTTCGTCAACTCGAGTTGTTGGAAGGATTAGAGATGCTGCTGCCTGATCCTGCGCTGCGACTTTCCGTCTCAGTGGAGCTTAACGGAGTCCTGCAGAAACGGGTAGGCCGCAAAAGATCGGAGGACACTGAACCCGGTCCGTGGAAATGGGGGGATGAGCGGTGATCATCCGCGCAACTTGCTAGAACCCAAAATGGGTTCAGAGCGGTGTAGAAAGAGTGACCATAAAGGGACGTAGTGCTTAGTCAGCCTATGCTCAGATTTCGTTGATGGGATCATCTATAGCCAGCTCGTTTAATCGTGACTTCGCCAAAAGTTCCAGCCGGCGCGCCTGGGTCAGAAGCGTCCGCCGTAGTCCTTCAGAAACACTCCGCTCGCTAATGACTCTCGCTAAATTTGCGATGGTGTTAGCCCTTCGAGCTATCCTAACGTCAGGATGCTTTCGCTGCTCGAAAATATCGTCGGGAATAATGCACTGACGATATGACGAGGGTAAATCGATAGGCTCCGCTTCCGAGACCTCTTTTTCGTTGAGGACTGCTCCGAGTGCCGATTCCTTCAACACTTTTTGAAATACGGTGAATTCTGCCCGGTCTAGAAATGCCTTAACTGATTGATTGGAGCTGAGCGTGCCGACAAGGTCGTCGAGCGGCCAAATCTCGATATCCGCAACCTCGAAAGGGTCGAGAACATTCATTGCAACAGCATCCGTCCGCTGGTTGTTCAGGTGACGACCGATACGACCTCTTAGCTTCTCAAATGTTTGGCCAACGTAGATGGGTTCGCCATCATAGTCGTAAAATGCATAGACTCCGTGTTTCGAGTTGCCGATTTTTCGACCCTTGTCATCCAGCTTATTAAAAAAGGCAGCGATGGTATCTCGGATAGCCGCAACATCCTGCGGCAGTTCTTCACCTTTTTTCCCCATAACTCACGGATGTGTAAGCATCGCGATCAATTTCTTCAACGAGATTATCGATGTAGTTTTTTACTATCCATTCGACCACCTTCACGCAAACGGCGTCGCCGAAACCAAAGAGGGCTTTGTTGATAGACGTGTTTTCACTGATCTGGAAAGAATCTGCCCCCATGAGCCGGGCGCACTCTCGTGGAGTAAGAAGCCTTACGGAGTAGGATCCATTGCCGGCTGCGAAGAGGATCTGTCGACCGCTCCCGCCCTTCGGGGTTCGTAGGCATCCCGCAATCCCATCTGTTCGGAGCTCAGCCATTGAGCGTCCTTTTCGAACTCTGCGAAATACGGTGCCATACGAAGTTTCTTTCCCTCGGATCATCGAATCCGCGATCTGACGATGTTTGTCGCTCATTTGATTGAGTAAATACTCCGATCGTTCCTCGTTCCACCAATGGGCGGAATTTGGAGACAGTGGCTCGATTACGTCAGAAAGCGTCAAAGACAGCGTCGGAAGTGAGGGAAGTTCTTTGAGGTTCCAAGCGATTTCAGGATGCCAAAGAATGAAGTCTGCAAGTGCTTTGGGACGGGCCGGACTCTCAAAGAATGACGCTGCTGGTTCAGCTGAACAAGTGGAGACAGGTTGTTGTGATCCCACTACGAATAGTCTCCGGCGGCTTTGCGGAACAAAATGCACAGCATCAATGATAAAGGCGTCAACGGTGTAGCCCAGCTCATTCAGTGCTAGGCAGGCGTCACGGAAATCATTTCCTCCGTGCGAGGTTAAAAAACCGGTGACATTTTCGAGTAGAACGATAGGCGGCTTTCGATTTTTCAGGCCTTTCAAGACGTCGGTAAAGCCCCAGAATGCGCCTGATCCGGAACCTGCGAGGCCTCTGCGTGCTCCGGCGACTGAAAGGTCTGTGCAGGGGAAGGACGCGGTTGCTACCGTGAAGTTGGGAATGCTGCGCGGATCCAACAGATGGACATCATCCAGGACAAAATGGTTGTCGGCATCCCTAAAGTGCTCCCGATACATGGCAAACTTATCGGCGTCGATATCGTTAGCCCAGACTGTTTCCCAATCAGCGCATTCAAAACCAAGGCGCATCAACCCAATCCCCGCAAAAAACTCTCCGACGGTCTTAAGTCTCCCTGACATAGCTACGATTGTTCGTTATAGTTTCTATTACAAGATTGATGGTCAACTGAACATTTTTTTAGTGTGGTTCGAGCTGCTTGTCCAGTGAAAAGAAGGTTTGTTTGAGATGAGAGGGAGCCTGCAAGACCAGTTGATTGATCGGGCCAGATGGCTCTGGCTCAATTATCGCCGACTTGGGCAAGATACACTTGGAATCTTTTGCGTCGTTCTGGAGACATCTGGAACTTTTTCCATGACAAATATTGAGAATAAAGTCCCCCGATCACGCCTCCGGACGCTGCAATCGTCGACCCGATCGAAAAAACGAAGATATCGAACCAAGCCAGTAGAAGGCAAAAGCTGAAACCGGCAACGAACCAGAGAGCCGCCCGTGTGAAGTAGCGGCGGACTCCTAAGGATTCAATTTTTTGCCAGTTTTCGAATTCACGAATTTCCTGCGCGCTTGGTGCATCTGGATCCCTGACCTCCCGCTTTTGCCACTCCAACCTTTCAACATGGCTCGGGCGAAATTCAGGAACGGTCCATCGAAAGGTTTTCATTGTGTTAGTCGGTTTCCGTTTTTGCTATCGCAGCATTCACATGCTTCTGCGTATGTTCCGTTCGCTTGGCATGATCAGGGCACCAGCCGGCGAGAAATCGCTCGAAGTCGGCGCAGGCGATCGAATAGAGGCTGCGCCATTCAGTTTCGCAGGCGATGATCGTTTCCGTCGCTATACCACGTGCCATACATGCTGAACGGAAGAGCCGAAAATACTCGTCGATCCACTCATCCTCATACCGCAGGCACTCATCACTACTACGACAACTCCCAAAAAAGTAAGCGAGATCCTGCACGCCGCAGCCAGTGCCGACATACTGGAAATCGACAGCGGCTACTTGCGCAGAGTGATCGTTCGAAAAACAAAAGTTAGCGACCTTAGCATCGCCATGCACAGTGGTTTGGTGGGTGGATGACTGGAGCATTTCATCCCACGCCTGTGCGTTCTGCTTCAGGGGACTATCCGGCATCTGTGCCCACTCATCCCGTCGGGTGGCGAGATGCCAGTAGGTGCCGCGTTCCCAGAGCTGTGAAAGTGGCCTGTGCAGATGCTGCGCGTGGAAATGGGCGAGCCAACTGATGCAGGCCCGGAACTCATCATCGTCGGGCTGGCTCCGTCGCTGGTGGAAGCCGGCGAGATCGAGATCCTCAAGCAGAATGAGAAACTCGGCATCGCCGCTGTGAAAGCTCCCAAAGCACTCGGCAGTGCGGAAACTTTCGTTCCGAAGCGCCGTGTTGTAGAACTGCTTTTCAATCTGGTAGGAGCGTAGCTTCCGCGTGTGGGATGTCCGCGTGTTCCATCCACGCGGATGGTTGGGCACGTGTTCGGCACCTCCCGGGATTTTCACTGACTTGGCGATCAGCGAAGCAGGCAGATCGCGGCGGGCGTCATCCACCCGATGGTAGCGCCGGATCTCGCCGTAGCCTGCCCAGAGCTGTTGGATACGCTCGCCTTTCGTGTAGGTGTCAGGCTGATCCACCTGGAGAGCCTGAGCGATAAGGGACTGGACGTTCATTCCGGCTGATCGGGCGAAAGGGGAAGGCGGATGCAAAAGGTCGTCCCCTGGCCGGGCGCACTTTCGACGCTGATCTCTCCACCCATCGTTTCAGCCAATTCCTTAGCGATAACAAGACCAAGGCCCGTGCCATCTTTATTCTGGCGTTTATTCGATACGAAAGGGGTGAAAACATTCGCGAATTCCTCCTCTCCCATGCCGCGGCCGGTATCCGCCACCTGCAGAGTGACATGATCTGATTCTTCATTCGCGGTCACGCATATGGTGCCTTCCTGGGTGAATTTGCAGGAGTTGCTGACAAGATTGGTCAGTAGCCGGCGAAGCGCGACAGCATCGGAGCGCATGGTCAGCTGGGCAGGTGTAGTCGTGCTGTCCAGGGTCACGGGCTTGTCTGCGAGCCTTGGTCGAAATTCTACACAGATCTCCTCCAGCATAGCAGTGAGATCGATCGTCGAGATGTCCATCTCGACGGCCCCCATGATCAGCTTCTGATACTCGAGCAGATCATTGACGAGAGTGAGTTCGCGCAGCGCGTGTTTTTCGATGCTTGCCAGTTCCTGTCTCTGTTCCTCGTCGAGATCGGTGATGCGGAGGGATTCGATCTGCATAAAGACGGCATTGAGGGGTTGCCGCAGATCGTGACTGACTTTCGCTAAAAAAGCGTCCTTCTGCTCGGAGAGCGTCTCCAGCTGCTCATTGGCCTCTCGCAGCTCTGAGGTGCGCGCCTCGATCCGGCTTTCCATTTCTTCATTGGCCTCCAGCAATTCTTCGAGCATGCGGCGCCCGGCGCGGGCGAAGTCGCCTACCTCGTCTTTACGCGCTACCGATAGCGTGCCGAGAATCGATCGAATCTGCGAGGGCAGCTGCTGGCGTGGCATATCGATGATGCGGGACGCCTTAATAACCGCCTGCTTCAGGGGTTGAAAGAAAAGAGTAGCCAGGCCAAAGGTGGCTGCGCCAAAAAGCGCCACGACCAGATAGGAAACCTGGTGGATCGATGAAACCTCGCTGTGGATGGTCGACTCCACTTCTTCATCAAAGTGACCGTAATGGAGAAAATACATGCTCTCTGTCGGTCGGGTGGGGTCGAGGGTGAACCCTACAGAGCTTAGAGAGAGGTGGGACAGTTCCACCTGCTTCCCGTATGCGAAAGGGGAACTACCATCGTAGCCAGCGCCTCGGATGACAGCTTCTACGGCATCGCGCAAAAGCGGGAGATTATCCTGAAGACCGGAGGAAAAAGCGAAATAAGGAGGTGTGAGAGTGGGACCCTCAACCTGACCTAGCTCTTCTGCTGCGTTATGCACAGAGATGTTAAGGTCGCGAAGCTGAGCGGCTGATAGGGACTGTAGCCACTGGCGGTATTCATCAGATGCCCGACCATGCTGAAAGTAGGATGGCGTGGCGAGGGGGATACTCGGGACGGTGGTCAGTGGATCGACGCGGGTGAACTCCTCCATGATCTGCTGAGAGGGTGCCGTGCGGACGAGGGTGAATGCTGACTGGGCGTCCAGCAGGTCGGGAGAGTTGAGCGACTGTGAGACGCTTTTGACATTTGTCTCCTCACGGAGTTCCTCGGCCAATGATTCGGATTGGAAAAAGATCAGCTGTCCGGTGTCACTCTGGAGCAGCAAACGATGGTGAGGGGAGAGCGGCATGTCGAGCTGACAGCGCAGTCTCAGAAAGCTTCTCTGGTCCAGGCTCGGCTCCAGACTGAAGATGGGGGTCAGGAGCCAGATGGCGCATTGGCTTGGTTCATCCGCCACGCCGGGCAGCGGGACAATGTCTGAGATCAGCGTGCGCGAGCCGATGGGCAGTGACTCCTGAGGGAACCAGGGTGTCACCGGAATCCATGCTGGATTTACCGCTTCATACCAGGGGGTGACCTGCAGCCCGGCAGCGCGATAGGTGAGGATGTCCAGTTGTCCGACATGCGCCCATCGTTCTCCCATGGCGCGCTCGGCGAGAGATAAATCGGGAGGCTTGGTATTCTGTGTATCGTAGGCGCGCAGAAACTCCGGGGACTCCGCGAGATCCTGCAGGCTGACCTGCAGCTGGTCGACCTGGTCGATGAGTCGCCATGCCTGGAGGACTGCCTCATCCTCCAGCTCGGTCATGCGACTGGCCCGCAGCAGCTGCTCGGCGCGATCACCGGTCACTTTCGCCACTAATAGAGTGGATGTGGCAATGGCTCCGGTAACCAGAATCGTGATCTTTTCCCGTAAACCGAAGGCCATCCTGTCTTTATTCTAGGTCGCGCCAGCGCTGGTCTGTTTCAGCTTCCTGTCGTGAGGATTGACGTCTCCTCAGGAAGTGGATGCAAGATCATGAGCGAAAAAATCGAGGAAAAGCTGGCGAAAAACCTCCCGCTTGAAGCCGGGGACCCAGGAGAGTTTGAATTCCTCGGGGCGGATCCAGCGGAGGCGGCGGAATTCCTGATCATGGACATCCAGCTGGAAGTCCTTTTTCTTTCCGTAGTAGTCGCAGAGGAAGTAGGTCTGACACTGCCCGCGAAATCGACCTTTTTTGAGATGGCCCTCGGGAAAATCGTAAAAGTAGCCTGTGCGGCAGGAGACCATGTGGTAAAGATCTCGCCTGACGCCGATCTCTTCGTAGACCTCCCGATTGAGCGCGCCGATGAGGTCTTCGCCTTCGTCGACGCCACCCTGGGGGAACTGCCAGCATTTTTTGTGGGAAGACCGCTCTCCTATAAGGATCTTACCATTGGAGGGCTTGCGCAGGATCGCAGCTACGTTCGGGCGATAAACGCCTGCGGCGGGAGGGATAAATTCAGCATCTCGGCTCATCGGTGAAAAGCAGGTGGTCAGCGTGTGGGGGTGCTCTCGTGAGTAGGGCACAGGCTCTGCCGAGTCCAACAAAAAATCATCAGATGCTTTGCAAAAGCTAAGGAACTGCGGATAGATAGAGGGGAGTGCGCCCCAGGATACCGCCTCGTTGGTCGGTCCATCTGCCCCGTTTTAGCCCCCATGAGCCTATTTGATCGTTACATCATTCGCCAGATCCTGACGGCAGCTGGCTTCGCGCTCGCCATTTTCATGATCATCATGATTCTGGGGAATGTCTATCAGGAGATGCTGCGAAAACTGGCGGACCGGCCGGACCTTGGGCTGGGCATCTTCTTCGACTTCATTGGTGTCGTCATTCCTCTGGCGCTGAGCTACACGCTGCCATTTTCGTTTCTGATGGCGGTGCTTCTCGTGTTCGGGCGGCTCTCAGCAGATAATGAGTTTATCTCAATGAAAATGGCAGGGCTCGGCCTGTGGAGGATCTGCCGCCCGGTATTTCTGCTCGGCCTCCTCTTCACGATCATATGCCTCTTCCTGAATGTCGCCATCGTCCCGAAGTGCAATAACAGCAAAGACGATCTGAAGGCGAACATGATCAACTACATCAAAAAGGACCCGCTCCTGCTCTTCGCTGATGGGAAGGTGACCTCAGAGCTGGACGGGTGGAAGTTCTTCGGGAAAAAGAACGGCAGCACAATGGAGAATTTCCAGTTTGTGAAGATCGAAAAAGGCGGCAATGAGCCCGAATTTATCGGTATCGCGAAGAGCGCTGATATCGCCTCTGAGATCACAGATACAGACACATCGATCTTCTTCACAATGAAAGAACAGAACGTCCTGATCGCGGAAAAGGATGGAGTGGGTCAGATAGCACACATCCGGGAGTCACCGTTCGCCCGTTCGATGGGGGACCTCGTTTCGTCGGCGAAACGAAAGTCTTTGGAGCCGGATAACGTCAGTGTGACGCAGCTGCTCTCGCTGATGAAAGATGAAAGCCTAACACCTGAGAGACGATCCAGCTACCGAACCGAGTTTCACATCAGACTGGCGGGATCGATGAGCTGCGTGATTTACGGGCTGATGGCAGTGCCGCTGGGTGTCACTTCGCAGCGGCGTGAAAGCACAGCTGGTTTTGTCATCGCTCTAGGGCTGGCCGTTGGCTACCACGTTTTATCGATTTTTGCCAAGGATCAGCACGATTCACCGGAAATGTTCCCACACATTCTCGTCTGGGTCCCGAACGTCCTCTTTTTTGTGATAGGCGCAGTCCTCTTTTATCGACTAAGCCGAAAGTAACCGCCGTTTTCAGAGGCAATGTGTCCCTGTCTATGCTAGGCTCAACAGCTCCTTACCGGGCACGTAGCCTCCACGTTTCACACTTCTCATGGCA
>JAHDFZ010000176.1:3743-7971 GCA_020627905.1 Verrucomicrobiota bacterium | reverse complement strand
CGTCACACAGCCGAATCTGGGAGAAGCCCCGCTGGCGATGACTCCTGGAGATAGCTTCAGTCCTGAGTTTTCTCAAACTCGACTGCCCGATGAGCTGGTGAAAGTTGCCTACCTAGACGTGCCAGTCGCGCCATCAGCTTCGTCGATCCGTGCCTACACCAGCTCAGGGCCCCCGGTCTCGCTCGCCATAGCCTATCGGGCATCCATGGAGTTTGCTCTTTCTGAAACCAGGTATCGCGAGCATGCTCAAAAATTGGGAGTCGTGCGCACGCGCGAGCTACTCACGGATACCCTGCGCGGAATCAAAGCCGAGAATCCCACCGTTAGCGAGATAGAACTCGTAAATCACTGGCAGCCGCTGAGGCGCTTCGTCTCCTCACGTTTCACTCAATTCAAAGAATCTGTTCGTGAAGAGATGAGCGGTTCTAAGATTCGATATTCGCCGACCGTGAGTGAAGAGTTACTTGCAGCCGGCGAATTATTTTTGTGCGAAAGACTCACCCGATGGGCTTTTCTCTATGGAGACCGCAAACAGCAAACACACGCCTGGAAAATCCTCTCAAAAATTGCAGAGACCGATCCGACGCCTGCCAAAAAAACGCTCAACCTCTGCACCGCGATTCACGTCCGACATGATGACGAGATCCTGCGACGACTCTGCCACCAACTACGGCATCTAGGAGAATACGATCTTGCCCTCATGCTGGCAGTCGTCCTCGAACCATGTCCCGCATCGCTGGCTGATCGACTGGCCATCACAAAAGCGAGCGACTGGCGCTATTTTCATCAGCAGTTCTCATCAGAAGACACAGCTCTGCCCTCATGGATGTCACCACGCGAGATCGAAGACACCAACCGCAGCGAGTTCATTGAGGCCTGGACGCACCAGGAACTCAACGCCAGGAATGTCCGTCAGTGGCGCGCGATCGACTACGCCGCTCTGACGAACTACCAGTCCGGCGTCGCCCTCGAATCCCTGGAGCGTGATCGTTTCGGGCAGTGGCTTCGTCTCGAATCAAGCGGGAGTCTCAGCGCCGACCTACGATTACCGGGCATCTACCGGGTAGAGGCAAGACCCATCCACCCCGCCTCCAGCGAAGAACCGCTAGAGGGGTGGCTTACCTTCGAAACAGCTGGAAAGAAAACGCGAAAAGCCATTCTCTCAAACTTTCCCTCAAATGGTCTGCGAACGGTCGGGCGCGCCCGGGAGCGCGCCGGTGGGCTCATCCTCCACGAATTTGTTGCGCACGGTTGGACCGAGACGCTCCAGATTGAAACGTCTCTCCCCACTTACATCAGGATTCTAAGAAGTTCCTCCGAGTTTCCTTCCTGCCTGAATGCCCCGACCTTGACCCACTCCTCTGTTTTCCTGCCTCATTGGGAATCAGTGACCCATGGATTAGACCATCGACCTCCGTTCAGTCATGAGCTCGTCGATGTCATAAGCGGGGGACTCGTCCGCCCCTGGCCGATCCCATCGATTGAACGAGCATCGATACCTACTAACGAGAGCGTCTGGCAAACGCTAGTCCATCAGCTAGGATCCGCGACCTTCGACGATCCGGGCAAACCGAGGAGAAAGCGTGAACAGGTCCTTCAGCAACTCCTCTGGGACATTCAGAAAAATCCTGAGACCCAACTCCAGAATATCGCCAAAGCTCGACGTCAAGAGGCAGGGGAACGCGCGCTAGCTGAGAACACAAGACTGCTCAGCGCTATCGAACGAAAGTCCAGCTGGACGCCCCAGCTTGATCCCATCTCGCATGCCGGCGTTCGCAAAGTGGAAGTCGAGGGCTGGAACATTGAGAATCCAAAGCTGCTGATGCGTCAACAGATGCTGGAACCCTCTGTCGACGAACATGAGCGGTTCCTAACGGGGACGGATGGGATGATCGCACGCTTCGCCCTCGAGACACCTTCGTGGGTCCTCGTGAACCTGACCGCTGAAGCGCTTCCATTTCTCGAACAGGGGATTGTTCAGATAGAGGTTACTAGCTCGCTGAGATCGGAACCAGACATCATCACTCTCAATAAACAGAATCCTAACAAGAGCTTCCGACTTGAATACCCCTCTGGAAGAGGATCTATCAGGGTTCGGACGATAAACTCCCTTCCCAATCATTATGTCCGCGTGCGCTTCGAGACGAAAGGTCATCCGACCGACTTCCAACAGAAAACCACGCGTGACTATTTCGTGGCGACAGAAGCTGATCCAGCGGAATGGCAGGTTGTCGGGCCTGCCTGGATCCGCATTGATCGGACAAAGGAACGACAAACAAGATCTGAATATCGTTATGTCGACTCTCTTGAAAACGTGAAGGTTTTTCCGATGGAGGGAGAGGCAGAAATCCTCGTTCGCCTGCATAAGCTATTGCCCGAACCTGGTAAGGCTTACATCCCGCCCGTTTTCGATGCTCGTGTAGTTCTTCCAGTGGCCACTCCCTATCCATCACCACAGCTCGATCCCATCCCAAGAGAATGGCAAACGAATGATGAGCTTTCGTTCGGCTCCCAGGAGGATGGGACGGTCACTCTAGGAGGCCTCCTAGCCAACAGAAGCGCCAGCGAGGGCGGGAGGTTGCTCGAAGACAACTTTGTGGAAGGCTCCCTCAGCTATCGCAGGTATGATCCGTCGACCCGCAGATACCATCGGTTTCGCGTCTTCTCCAGACTGAAGGAACAGGGATCCCCTGTCTATGGCTACCGCTACCAATCAGATCGCTCGCCCTACGATCAGCCCCACCGCTTCAGCTTTGCTCTCAGCGGATTTCACCAGGACAGACTCAGCCATCACCTGGCTACTGGTAGAGTCAGCCTGCGCCATCAGTTGAGAGAGAAAGTTGCAACGACACATTTCTTTAAATTGTTCGCTAGAAACCTATCAGAGCCTCCGGCTTCTCGTCCGGGGGGGCGGATCGACCGAGACGTATTTTCACAGTTCAAAGACGACCATCAATACGGTGTTAGCTTCGGTCAAAAGCTCGACTGGTCGCCCTGGGCTGACAGTCAGCTCACCGCCGAGTGGGAGGCTTCAACGAATGAAAATCTTTTCTCCATTGACCGCCTATCGTGGGGCTTGAGCTGGGAGCAGCAGATCGGCCGGATCTACGGAAAGGCGGGCTACGCCGGGACCCTGTATTTCGCTGACTCTGACCGCAGCGCAGATCTCCTGCGCCAGCGGGTCCACGGGGAGCTTTCGCTCGAGCATTGGCTAGACGCGCGCAATCGTATCGAACTCGGTCTACAGGCAAATTACAACTTTGAATTAGCGGCTTCAGGATTTGCCCTCTTCGCTCGCGTTCACTGGGGTGAAGGCAGGCACTATCGAGATTTCGCTCCGGGCTCTATTCCATTCTCAGCGATACGCGAAAGAGATATCCCGGCTACTCCGAACAATACGATTCATGGCGCCTCGAACGCTCGCTCCAAATAGTCACTCTTCTGAATCACTGAGGGCATCTCTCAGCAAGTCGATGCGCACAGGTTTCGTAAGGATCGCATCGAACCCCGAATCCAGAATTTCGTCTTTTTCTTCCGGAAGGGCGCTTGCTGTCAGAGCAATCAGTCTCGGGCATTCTTCAGGCAACAGCTCCCGAATCCGACGCGCTGCCTCACGTCCGTCGACCACGGGCATGTAAATATCCATCAGGATCGCGTCGAAGGCATCCCCACCCTTTTGCTCGATCAGGTCAAGAGCCTCCTGACCGTTTACCGCCTCCTCGACTCGATGCCCCAGCTTACCCAACATGATTTTGGCTACACGCCTGTTTATGGGGTTATCCTCGACCAGCAAAATCTGTAAAGCGGTATTCGCTGGGTTTCGGTCTGGTGAAGCGCTGGTTTTCACCGCTTCGAAAGGAGTCAAGATTCGCTCCAGCAGTGCATCAAGCCGACTGCGGAAAATCGGCTTTGTCAGGTAACCGGCGAAGGGAGAGTCAGTCGACGCTTTCTTGAGAGTTTCAGCCCCAAGTGCGCTGATCAAAACAAGAGGCGTCTCCTCGAAAGCTGGCAAAGCCTTCATTTTCTCTGCGAAATCGAACCCATCGAGCAAGTCCATCCTCATATCAATCAGAGCGACGTCGAATGAAGTGTCTGATCCCCAGAGATGCCTTCCTGCCGACATGGGATCATCGAATGCTGTCACGTTAAACCCCAGCTCTGTGCATTCATCGGCGAGGCGCTTTAGGATGGAAGGATGTTTCTCAACGAGTAGCAAGCGCTTACCGGG
>JAHDFZ010000176.1:0-3733 GCA_020627905.1 Verrucomicrobiota bacterium | reverse complement strand
TTTGGTGACGTTTCCAGATTCAATTCGAAAGGCAAAGTAACAGTAAATCGCGAGCCCTCACCAACCTCACTCTCTACCGAGATCTCCCCTTTCTGCGCGTTGATGATTCCCTGAGTGATCGCTAGACCTAGTCCCGTGCCGCCATACTGACGCGTTGTCGAGCCATCGACCTGAACGAACTTTTTGAAGATTTCCTCCAGATCGTCAGCCGCCATCCCGATGCCTGTATCAGATACCTGGAGCGACAGTTCTTGAACGGTTACTCCACTCTTCTTTTCGTTGATTCGCTTCTGTGTGATGTGGAGCCTGACCTCCCCCTGCTCAGTGAATTTGACCGCGTTCCCGAGGAGGTTTACCAAGACCTGCCGCAGGGCGACACGATCACCAATCAGCGAATCCTGAACTTCTTTCCCGATTTCACACAGGAGTTCGATCCTTTTCTCGCTAGCCTGCCCCTTCACTGTATCGAGAGCCGACTCTACACATTTCTCCAGTGAGAAAGGCTTTTCCTCCAGCTTGAGACGCCCAGCTTCGATCTTGGATAGATCGAGGATCGCATTGATGATATCCAGGAGGTTTTCACCACTCCGCTGAATGGTATTCACAAGCTCCTGCTGTTCTGTTCGCAATGGTGTCCGACTTAGCAACTCTGTCACGCCGACGATCCCGTTCATGGGGGTGCGGATTTCGTGACTCATGTTAGCCAGGAACTGAGACTTTGCCTGATTCGCCAAATCGGCTTCTTCTTTTGCTGAAATGAGGGTTGCGATCAAACTATTCCGCTCGGTCAAATCACGAACGACAGTCTGCACAACCGAGCGATTCTCGAACGAGAGGAGCGAGGAAGAGATCTCTACGGAAAAAAAGGATCCATCCCCTCTCACGAGTTCACTCTCGTATCGGAATGCTCCATTCTCAGCGATCGTCGTTCGCGCCCTCTCGACCCGCTCATGCAGTTCCTGCCGGTGCAGACCATCAAACTTCACTCCTTTCACCAGAGCGGAGGAGATCCCCAGCATCTTAATGAACTCGTAATTGGCATCGATGATCTCACCGGAAATCTCGTGAATAACAATCCCATCCAGCGTGTAGTCAAAAAGGGCCTGGTAAGCTGCCTCCTGATGCTGGATACGCTGCTCTGATTCCTTTGCCAGCTTGAGGCCAAGCTGATAGAGTTCGAGACTCTTTTTTTCCAGTAACGACTCCGCCTCCTTGCGTGAGCTCCTTTCACGGAGCAGGCGTTTCTTCCAGCGCTCGTCAGCCGCAGCGACTGCTGATGCTAGAGCATCCTCGTCCATCTATTTTTTGAGATGAAAACGCGTCTTAGCCCCATCCTCCAGCTCATCCCGCTCGATCCGAAACTCGTCGCCGAAATGATTGATACACCCTTCGATCAAGCCTTCTGCGAGGTCGCTGAAATGGCGTTTCGAGCTGTAAATCATCACTAACTCATCCGGCTTCGGCCGATGTGTATCAAAGGTAGGCAGCTCAGCCTCCGGATAGAGCTTGCGCACCTCTACGTGGACATAGGTCTCAACCCCTTCTAGAAACCCTAAGGCATCGTCGGCCGATTTCTCGAAAAGCTCTGGATAGAGCACCGGGAAACGCGAAAACAGGTGATTGCCGTAAACTTTCTGGAGTTGTGATGGCGTCAGTCCTGATTTCTCACTGAGAGCCATGACGAGGCTCACGATCTCCTGATGATCGTAAGAACCCACGGCTGTGTATTCTCCCCCGGTCGGGAGATCTGCCATCTCGATAATGTCATCGACCATATCGAAGCCGAATTTTTGCTCGACCAGTTCTAAAAATTCTGTGAATATAATTCCCTTCATTGTGTAATACCCTTTGGCCCTCGAAGTAATCATGCACATTTTGGTCGCAGAAGACAACCCTACAAATGCACGAGTTTTAGAGCAGATGCTGTCTCACCTCGGTCACAGCTCTCATTGGGTGACTGACGGGCAGGCGGTCCTTGACCTGATTGAGGAGACTGACAGGCGCTCATTTGACCTCATCCTGATGGACCTGCACATGCCTAGGATGAATGGTTTCGACGCCACAGAAGAACTTCTACGGAGATCCTCGGAAGCCCCTCCGATTGTGGCCTGCAGCGCCAGCGCCTATGAAGCTGACATCGCCAAGGCTAAGGCATCCGGTATGGCTGGATTCCTCAGTAAACCAATCCGGGTTGATACCCTCGAGGCCACGTTGGCAGAACCATTTGCACTGTCTCAGCAGAAAGCAGATGGCGATTCGATTGATTGGCCTCAGGTGGAGCTTCTCTTTGCTGACAGAGACCCGGAACTGATTGAGGTTTTTCGAGATTTCTGCGATCAAGCCGAGACTTCCCTGGCTGAACTTCGGAATCTCATGGAACAAGACAAGATTTCAGCAGCCTGCGAGAAAGCTCACCAACTTCGCGGCAGCTTCCTCACATTCGGCTTATCGCGTATGAGCCAGACGATGGCTGAAATCGAACATACGGCCACCCCGGATGATATTTTATCGATCAAAAATGGCTGGGAAGGGATTCAGGACTCGCTGGGTGAGGATCTACTAGCGATCAAGAAGTTCCTCGAGGACTAGCCCAGATACCGCAAACGTCAGGACTGTTGTCGGCACAAACAGGGGGCACTACAGTATGATGTCTGAATCGCCAGCAACCCACTCTCTGATCGCCCCCCCAAAGCTTGCCCTCAAGACCTCCGGCTCGCGACTGAAGTCGCGATTCCATAGATCGCATCTGTCCTGTCATGGAATCGCGAATTTATTCGCGAGCAGCACCTGTCCGGGACATTTGGGCGTGGGCGAGGCAAACTCAGGCTCCTTGAACCAAACATCAGTCAACCCGCTCATAGCTGCGCCATTTGGACCAGCCCCTCATTCACCATCACTGTCAAGATACTGGGCAATCACGGAGGCTAACGCAGCTCCGGCGACTGGTTTTCGGAGATAGACCAACCTCTGGAGCTTTTCTTCAAACGGGCCCGCAGGCGGGCTTTCAAGCGCAGACAGGACGATCACGAGTGGCGGTGCTACGCCATCATCGGCCAGTCGGAGAAGCAGGGTATGCCCATCCATGACCGGCATTCGCAGGTCGAGAATCAACACATCGACTGGGTCAGCACGCAGGAGATCCAAGGCCGCTTCTCCATCCTCGGCCTGAGTTACCTCATAACCTTCGATACGCAGACCAATCGCCAGAATTTTCCGGACGGCATCGTCGTCATCTACCAACAAGACCTTCTTCATGCAAAACTCATCAGAGACAAACGAAACGTAATCCCACTGGACACCTGGGAATGATATCGAATCTCCCCGCCCCATCTTGTGAGGGCGGACTTCTTACGGGCAAGCCGATTCCCTGCATCTTCACCAGTTTGGTCCATTTCAAACATCTGATCTAATCTCGCTTTCTCCAGCCCAAAACCGTCGCTTCGCATTTCCAGCACCACCTGATCATCGAGAAACGAACTCCTGATCGAGATCAGTGTATCCTCGCGAGCGTCATCGATCAAAATCAAAATAAGATCTGTGAGTAAACTTTCCAGCGTTTCCGGGATCGCATAGATCAGAGGAAGGATGGGCGAAACCTCATCTACGATAGAGATCTGACGGGAACCAGCCTTCTCCTGGAGCGCAGTGATCACTCCGGCTATGATCGGCTGAATCCGCACCGGAAGGACACTATCCGGAACGAGTGCTTTCGCAGACCCAATTTCCAGTTCCG
>JAHDFZ010000175.1 GCA_020627905.1 Verrucomicrobiota bacterium | reverse complement strand
TGCTCTCGAGATCTTCGCCACTGTCATCGATCACTTCCTGGAAGCTGGTTCCTTCGCCAAAGTCCTCGATCTTGCTCACGCAGGACTGGTGCGTGAGCAGGCTCTTAGGCGTCATGATGATGAGCGGCTTCTGCACTTCACGCAGCATCTGGCGACGCAGAGCGTGGAAATACTGAGCTGGTGTCGTGAGGTTACACACATGAAGATTCTGCTCAGCACAGAGCTGGAGGAATCTCTCGAGACGTGCGCTGGAGTGCTCAGGCCCCTGCCCCTCATAGCCGTGCGGCAGGAGGAGGACAAGGTTGCTTACCGTGCCCCACTTGGACTCAGCAGAACTGATGAACTGATCGATAATCACCTGGGCACCGTTTGCGAAATCTCCAAACTGGGCCTCCCAGAGCACCAGCATGTTCGGCGAGATATTCGAGTAACCATATTCGAAGCCTAGCACAGCGAACTCCGAAAGGTGACTGTTGTAGACCCAGAGCTTATTCTTCTGATCCGGCTGCAGGTGGTTGAGCGGAGTGAACCGCTCACGTGTATCAGGATCATAAAGGACGGCGTGGCGCTGGCTGAAGGTGCCTCGTCGACAATCCTGACCGGACAGTCGCACTGATTTATCGTCCTCGATCAGCGTGCCAAAGGCAAGAGCCTCTCCAAGTGCCCAGTTGATCCCCTCTCCTGACTCGATAGCGGCATGACGAGAAGCCAGGAAGCGTTTGGCCAGCTTGGCATTGACATTGACGTCCTCCGGGACGGTTGAAATTTTCAGGCCGATTTCACGGACTTTGCCCACATCAACGCCTGTGAGGCACGGCTCGTGGTTGTAAGCCGGCTGAGGAGCGTCGAACACGCTGAGCTCGTGGTCTTCACCACGCTCCATGATGTTTTCCAACTCTTCCAGCTCGCTGTCCAGCTTGTCCTGATACTCCTTCTCGATGGCATCCGCGTCCTCGTGGGTCAACTCACCCGATTGCACAAGGGCACGACGGAAAAGCGTCAGAGGCGTATCATGCTTGCGAATGTCTTTGTAAGTCTGCGGCAGGGTGAACGCTGGTTCGTCCCCCTCATTGTGCCCATGGCGGCGGTAACAGACAATGTCGACGACGACGTCGCGGCCGAACTTCTGACGAAACTCCAGCGCCAGCTCGGTGGCGTAGAGCACATCCATCGGAGAGTCTCCATTCACATGGAAGACCGGAGCCTCGATCATCTTTGCCACGTCGGTGCAATAGACGGAAGAGCGGGCATCTTTCGGAGTCGTGGTGAAACCGATCTGGTTGTTGACCACGAGGTGCACGGTGCCGCCGGTGCGATAGCCGAGAAGCTGGGAAAGGTTCAGCGTTTCCGCCACACTACCCTGACCGGCGAATGCAGCATCCCCGTGAATCAGCACAGGAAGGACGGAATTCCGGTCCACATACGAATCGCGGAGATCAGGATCAAGCTGACGCTGGCGAGCCCGAGCTTTACCCTCGATGACGGGGCTGACCGCCTCGAGGTGGCTGGGGTTGGCCCCAAGGTGGATGGTTACCTCATGGCCATCGATGTCGACCTTGGAGTCGAAACCCAGGTGATATTTCACGTCTCCATCTCCTGCGACGAGGTTCGGGACATAGTTTTCTGAAAACTCGTAAAGGATGACAGGAAGCGGCTTTTTCAGCAGGTTCGCCAGCACATTGAGGCGACCACGGTGAGCCATGCCCATGCACATTTCGGAAACGCCGAACTCGGCGAAGCGCTGAACCATGCCGTTGAGGGCCACCATCAGCGCATCCCCGCCTTCAAGTGAGAAACGCTTCTGTCCCACATACTTGCGGTGGAGGAATTTCTCAAAAAGCTCCGCTTCGGCCAGCCACTTGAGGCTGTCTTTCTTTTTGTCGACCCCGTAGCCGGGCTGGTCGATGCGGGTCTCGATTTTTTCCCGCAGCCAGTTGCGAACTTCTGGCGTGTTCACGTGCATGAACTCATAGCCGATCTTGTCGCAGTATGTGCGTCGCAGACGATCGATCAGCTCACTGAGCTTCATGCGCCGCCCGGCCTCGTAGAACTGGGTGGAGATTTCCTCGCTGAGGTGCTCCGGCTGGAAGCCTAGCTCATCCAGCTCCAGGAGCGGCTGGGCAGGACCCTCTGAGTGCAGCGGATCTGTCCATGCAGCTGTGTGGCCAAGCGTGCGAAAATTGTAGACCAGCGAAACGATGCGTGCGCGGGTTGCCATGTCGAGGCCGCCGACTTCGACAGCAGCCTCGCCGGAGCCTCCGGCAGTCTGGGATTCCGGCTGGGAAGTGCCGAGTTCGAATCCCTCGAAAAACATAGCCCATGGCTCGTCTACCGAGCGCGGGTCTTGCTTCCATTCTGCATACTTCTGATCGATCAAGTCTGCGTTAGCTCGGGGCGGTATGGTGGTGCTCATTGGCTGGGATATTCTCGACGGTTCACAGATCCAAAAACGCATCCAACCGTAACTGCCATGAGACTCGCCGACTGATCCCTTTCTGGCTAGGAAAAAAAGGTGTCTAAGTGATTTTTTTGTTGCTTTACCAGAGCTGGATTTCAAACCGGCATTTAAGGGGGCTTTTTCAGCCTTGGCAGCGGCCGAAACGCAGGATTGCAATGACGGCGCTCAACTGCCGGAAATGGATCCGCTGCAGCTCCTCATCCTGCTCGGCAGTCGTCCGGAAATAGCCTTCACCATCTTTCTCCATTTCCCACCCAAGCATCTCCGCCATCTCGATCTGCCAGTAGGAATAGTCGCCATAAGGCCGTTTCGGATCGATCGCAGGGCCCGGCCAGGCACCGTAATCATCCAGAGCATTCCGCGCCCACCCCCACCGGGTCTTCTTCAGGACAATGATCGACTCCGTCGTCAGTTCGATATTGCCCTCGGCATCGAGGCCGATATCGCCATCACAGGATATGGCTTCATAACCAGCCATCGCTGCGCGGATGGCGTCAGCGGTAGCTGAGTCGATCTCATAGGTCCCCGGCTCGATCTCGACGGTGGCGAAGAAATGATTGATCGCCCAGACCAGCTCTGCATAGACACGCGCCTGAGCCATCTCGTCAGAGAGCTGAAAGCGTCTCCCGATCTCTGAAAGGGCGTCATTGGTGAGCGGCTCATGCTCATCGAAACAGGTAGAGCCGGATTCAGCCCCATCCCAGCCCAGTTTCACAGACTGCAGGACGGAAAGGTGAGTCTCGGTGAACTGGAAGACGGCCTCCTTTTCATCATCCCAAAGATGCGCATCAGCCTCCTCTAGAAAAAAGGTCTCTACTTCCTCCGAGATGGGAGCCAGCGGCACGTCGTCCTCCTCCGCCCCAAATTCAGCGTCCAGCGCCGCAGCTCGTTCACGTGCCTTCACGAGCTCCAGGCGACGTCGCTCCCCCCACCCTGGGTGCGCAGACTCCAGCTTCTCCTGAGTCAGAGCTTGAGCAGCATCAGAATAGGCCTCCCACTGAAGAGTTTCATCGATTTGGTCAAAGGACCACCCGATGGCATAGCCAGCGCAGTAGGTGTAGAGAAAATCCTCTGCATCCTGATACTCCGTGTCTTCGACGAGTTTACCATCGTGCACATAGCGGAAGTGAACCCGGTCGGGCTCCACGACAGCATGCCCAGCGCAATATCGAGATCCCTGTTTCGCCGGGTCGAACAGCTCCTCCTCAGTGATGCGCTGTCCGGTCATCGTGACCAGACGCGCATTCAGCTCGGAGAATAGCTTGTCGTTCGTATACGGCCGCTCCATGCGAAAGACCTCTTATAAAGAAGGCACTTCGTCGAGACGAGCGTGACCGTTCTGGAGATCTGCGCGGGTCAGCCCTTTGCCACGGTTCATGCCATCCATCATGCGGACGGTCGCCTCCAGTCCGTAAATCGAGGCCAGCACGTCACCAGTGTGGGCAGTTTCGGAGATCGTGTGCATGTTCCGAATCGGGAACCCGATCGAAGTAGCCGCCGAATCTACCCCTGCCAGGGCGGCAGCCATGGCATCCGTGCCCGTGTCGCGCCCCGAAAGATCGCGCTGAACAGGGACCCCTGCGTCGAGACAAGCCTGCTCAAAGAGGCTGTTCAGGTAATCGGAGGTGATGGCCCCCGTTGTGATGGTGCACCCTTTCCCCATCTTCAGCGTGTTCATCTTCTTCGAGCCGATGTTCGGCGCGGCGTCATAGTCGTGGTTCACGTCGACACCGATCAGCACATCAGGCTTCAGCTCACCGGCTACTGCGGTTGCACCAAAGCGCCCGATCTCCTCATGCGTGGCCATCGTGAACAACATGCGCACATTCTTCAGTGGCTTTTTGGCAAGCAGTCGTGCAAGCTCAATGACAGTAAAGCATCCGAGACCATTATCGAGGTAGGCCCCATAGAAGGTATCATCGGAAAAGCCGCGCTTGATGGGGCGGTTGAAAATGATGGGGTCACCAGCTTTGATGCCGAGTTCCTCCAGACGCTTCTTTGGCTTCTCGCCATGCATCTGCAGCTCTACGTAGATCATCTCTGGCTTGATCCCCTTGTCCCCGGTGCGCTGAGAAGCCTCGGAGAAATGAATCGCTCCCAGAGCCTCAATGGTGCCACCCTCGATTTTGCGATACGATCCTGGTTTCTTCGGGTCCTGAGAGAATAGCAGGACCTCATGTCCGAGCAGGACTCCAGGGAGGAACGAGTCTGTGTTGATCCAGATTTTGCCATCCTCGGAGATAGACCGCACCTGCATGCGGATCTTGTCCGCATGACCGATGACCATCACCGATGGTTTGTCCTCGTTGCCCGGGTCCGTGTCGACAACGATCCCTGCATTACCCTTGAACTGATGGATGCCCCACTTTTTCGGCATGAAGGTTTCAAACTCCGGCTTGAGCACGCCATAGGTCATCGCGCCCTCCAGTCCAATCGGTGAGGGTGCCGCCAGCACCTCTCTCATGAAATCGAACTGCTTTGCCGGCATAGACTTCTCCCATGCTTTCTTCGTAGACGTGCTCTTTTTCTTCGCTGTTTTTTTCTTTGCTGCTGCCATAAATGTCGGAATCTTTTACAAAGCCTAGGCACAAAGAGCGCAGACGGCTAGCAGAAAGCTAGTTGGAAAGTGATTTTCGTCGTGAGCAGCTCATGATACTCCTTAGAGATCCAAACCCTTTTCTGTATACTCTGGAGCGACTCGACATCGACCCTCTGTAAAAAGACGTCTAGCGACGGCCGACGCTCGATCCCCATTGAAAGAATCGCACAGGACTAGGCGCTCCGAATTGGGAATAACTTGAGTGACAAATTGCGGCCGCCGTCTCGCGTTTTCCCCCATTCATTGTGAAGGCGTGAGCTAACACCAAGCACTCCTGCTGCGGATAACTCCGCGGCCCACATCAACTGTGCTTCAATGTGAGCCACGGCATCTGGCGCAGGCCGTGTAAAACTGCGAGATTCAGCCCTCACGCCGGATGAGCCCGCACGCACCGAGAGGAGACAATTCAAATCGCCGCCCGCGAAGCCACCTTCGGCTTCTTAGAGTTCGGCCGCCCGCGAAGCCACCTTCGGCTTCTTAGAGTTCGGCCGCCTCGAAGCAGGTGGGCGCGGGGTTTTGATGAGCACCCCATACTGATGCTGAAAGAAGAGGTCAGTCCGAAGCGTTTGCTTACAGAGGTAAGTATCGCAGGCTGACTGGGTGATGAAGTGGCAAACCATTGACCGAAAGATTTCTTAAATTTTAATAAATGTAAAATAAATTATGAAAAATTTTTCAATTCTCACGACTATGTTGATCATCGCCTTGGGGCCTGTATCCACTGCAAACGCGCCGCCCGCTACTGTGACAGAGCGCCTTGAGCAGATCGAGGAGAGGATAGCGAGCGCTGAACACCTAAAGGAAGCATTTCCCCAGTTGATCGATGGCAAGTTGATCACCCTTCTCGTTTTCAAAGATCAGCAGGAAATCGAGTTCTGGAAAGAGACAGCCCGGGGCCAACAGCTCATCAAAAGATATCCTCTGACCGCGACGTCCGGCGGGCCAGGCCCTAAGCTGCAGGAGGGCGATCTGCAGATCCCCGAAGGCATTTACTCGCTTCCCCTCTTAAACCCAAACAGCCAGTTCCACCTTTCTTTCAAACTCATTTATCCGAACGAGTTCGATATCGCAAAGGCAAAGGCCGACAAACGCATCCCCGACGCCCCCTCGCCAGAGGAACTTGCGAGCCTCGGCGGCGATATTTATGTCCATGGGAAAGCCCTCTCAGTGGGGTGCCTAGCCGTCGGTGATACGGCCATCGAGGAGCTTTTCTATCTTGTCGCAAAGAATGGCCTCTCGAATACAAAAGTCATCATCGCCCCGTGCGATCTGCGGAAGTATGCGCCACCGAAGCTGGAGACACCGATCGAATGGTATGGTGAACTCTGCCTGGAACTCGCCGAGGCACTTTCGGCCTATCCTTTCAGCCCTGGCACCGAGGATCCTAACACACCTGAGGGATGAGTAGCGCCAGCAGCGATTACAACAAAACTTAGGCCGATTGCTGATGGATGTAAGTGATGAGAAGCATTGACGCGGCCTGCTTTTTTGCCGGTTTTCTTTCCCCGAAGTTCGCGACTTGCAGGGCGCGCAGGTTTCGCAATGGGAATGAATTCCCATCTCCCCCTTCCGGGCTTTCGCTCATCAGGTGCACACGCAGCGGCGAAATCGCTTACTTCGCTCTGTTTCGCCGTTTACAGTCTCCTGTCTCAGCAAGCTCTGTGCATTTCGCTTCCACCCTCAAAGAGATCCTCTCTCGATGAAATCCCTCCGCTCGGATCGCAGGAGTTTCGCGAATTGCGAGGCATGGATCGCTCAGTGAAACGACGATGCCGCAATCACGACAGACGATGTGACTGGCCGCAGTTTTTAAGTCCGCCTTCTCAAATCGGCGCTCTCCATCCAGGCCATCAATCTGCCTCAGGAGCTCTGCATCGCTCAGGAACTTTAGCGTCCGGTAGACGGAAGACATTGAGATGAGAGGATCCCGCTTCTTGGCCTCAGTGAGGAGCTGATCTGATGACATGGAATGCTCAGCATTCTGAAGCACCTCGCAGAGAATACGCCTAACCACCGTCATCCTCGCCCCTGATGACTCGAGAATCCGCGTGGCGAGTTCGACAAAGCTGGGAGGAGCCTGCTCGGCTGACTGGCCACCAGAAGCCATTTCGCCCATATACCAGAGAGAAAAACCTGTTTACGAAGCCGTATTCCCCACAAACGCGAAACTGAGTTGGAGGTGTTTGTCCTCGTAAACTCGATCACTGGAAACCTCGTCCATCATGCGTCGACAGAAAGTTTCCAGATCTTCGCCAGGATGAAAAATCACGGGCATACGCTCTAGAAGATCACCGCCAGCCCCGCTTACCGATATCTCGATGTGCCGCTGAATCCACTTCTCCAGCGGCAGCAGGTCACTGCCGAGCTGGACGGCCATACGATGATAGATGGCAAAGTAGCAGCTGACGCACTTCCCGGCGTTTTCACCAGCGACCATTGCGTCTCGAAGATCAAGGATGAAGTCAGCGCAGCCCGAGCTGGCCTGCGCAACTGGACTGAGTATGTCTTCGATGTCGGAAACCATAACAGGTCACAGATACCTTTACTGCGACCCATTTTCAACAGTAAATCGCTAGCCAAAAAAAAGGGAAGCATCGCTGCTTCCCTTTTTATTGCGACTAGAGGTCAAGAAGACCTCTGTCTTTATTGAGACTGTATCTCTATTTCGCTTTGAACTCACCGCACCAATCAGTCGCGGCAGTTGTTGGGAATCGAGACTCAAATTTCGTCTCAGCGTCGACCTCAAAGCTCACAGCAACAGGAGGCTGACGACGGCAGGATCCCTGATCATTGCTGGATGCATCCCAGAAGGCGCATGCTTGACAGGTTTCAGTTTTAGTGGATTCAGTGGTGTTCATAGGTTTTACAATGGTAAGGTTCTTACGACCTAACAAGTTACGCTGAAGACTCAGGAAGGGCAACGCTCCAGGCGTCTTTATTGAGATTTGCAGTTGCGCTTCAATCTCAATAAAAGCGCTTTCAGCAGACCTGATCG
>JAHDFZ010000174.1:5127-8149 GCA_020627905.1 Verrucomicrobiota bacterium | reverse complement strand
GAGAGCCTGGGGCCCTCGTTGAAACCGATGTATTGAACATTGGAAAAACGCATCACGGTGAAACCGGAACCGGCAGGTCCCACAGCTACTCCCGGTAAATCGGTGCCGAGAGGCTTGAATTCGTAACTGTCAGCGGAGGTAACCCCCTCGAAGTCGCCCCTAGCGCTCCCATCCCGAGTCGGCGCAAGGATCAGCTGCAGATCATTATCCTCAAAACTATCATCCTGCTCGACCTTCAGAGAGCCGCTGTAGACACTGTCTTCGCGAACGTTGACGGTGATCAGCTCCGTGGTGCCGCCATAGCTGAAGAAGTTATTGATCGTCACATCGTAGCCATCGGGAGTTGTGATGATGAGATCTTCACCGGACTCACGAATCGTCGTTTTCACGGGATTACCGTTTTCATCAACAATGGCTATGTCGAGATTTTCACTGGCGTTCAGCTGTGGTTCGGAGCTGGCATCAAGTTTCTGCTCGTCGCCATTCGGTTTGCGGATGATTACTTTTGTCATGATCTTGGATGATTAGGGCAATGCGTTGAAGATACTGAGTTTTGGAGTAGACGGGTTTCCGCAATAAAAAGCCACAATAAAATTCATAAAGTAAAAGTATCGAAATTACCGAGTTGGGGAGATACAGACAAAACGTGATCAAAAACGCGACAAATCTTAAATCTTAAAATCCTAAATCTCATACGGCCAAAATCTGTCACCGCCTTTTCAGGAATAGCGCATCATGTCCCTTCAGGACGGCTGACTCCAGCTTCCCTCCAGCCAATGCTCTCCAGTTGCCCTCCCCAACGCTTGTGAGGTCGATTTGCCGCTCTTTCTCAAAGATATTTATCAACACAGCGCCCCCTTCAAATTCCCGCCACAAGATGCCGTCGAAAGCCTGCATGGTCGCCTGACTCATGGTGATGCTCCGATTCGGCTCGATCGAAAAATGCAATGTTTGATCACTTCTCATCGGCGCATCATGAAAAAACTGCGCGTCGAACGGTTCTTTATCTGCATAGGTATATTGAGCAGACTTTTCGAACCATTTCAGGGGTGACCCTACCTTCCCCTCAAAAGAAACTCCTAGCATCACACCGTCATCCAGATTGACACCCTGGCCAGAGGAAACGGTAAGAGTCAGAACTTGTGAAGAATCCTCGACTTCAGGGAGGGGAACCTGAAAAGCAAGCGTTTCATGAGGATGACGATTTACAATCGTGATGGCCCCGCGCTCAGTTGAAACCGAGACGTGCGGCGAACCCGAGGTAATCTTTTCCAACTGAATGGCTTTTCTCGTATGATCATCTGGCAGAAGCATCCGCACCGGACCAAGTGCTCTACCTAACCATGGCCAAGGCTCCTCTGCTCCCGCCTTCAACTCCGGCCAATGGGTGAACGTGCGCGTCTCCCGGTCAAAAGGAACAAAATTCATCAGGCCAATTTTCGCATCGAAGAGGCAGCAGGACCCCAGCACAAAGCGGTTCAGCCGGGCGGAGGGCTTTTTCACAGCATTGAATTTGTGGTTCACGTAGTTAAATTTACTGACGCGCCCCGACCAGAAACGGAGGGCATTCGCCGCTGTGGCAAAGGACTTGAGTTCGTGATCACTCACGTAAGGGAAACCCTCGGCTTCGGTGCCATCGATTATATTGAACGCCCGCTGGTCGAGCATCGTCTGATCGGCCATGATGATTTTGTCAGGAAATCGGTCTTTCAACCGTTTCAGAAAGCGGTTCACCCCCTCGCTGTAGGTGTTGCGCCCGCCGAGACGGGAGTTGTCAACGATCCCGTCTACGTTTGCATCATGAGGCTGCCAGACCTCACTCTTCATGATGTCGAATTGCACGCCATCAAAATGCCTGTGGGTGCTGGTGAGAAGTCGCTCAATCTCATCAAAAAGCACATCGCTAGCACTCCGACCGAGATGTGTAGGACTATGAGTAGAGTAATTATACTTCCACATGAGCTGCTGGTCATTCCCCCAAGGGCCATCTGAAATGTGAGGTAACAGCACAGCGCGATTCGCTGCGTGCTTTCTGAGAGGTGCTGATTTCCGTCTTCGTCGGAAAGTGAGCATCTGCCCCTCTCGCGAAATCACTCGGGCCAACTCTGATCGCGACCAGTCTAGGCTCCCATCCTCGTGCAGCGGAACGATACGGAAATCTCTCGGTCGATCGTGAAAAAGGCCATCATGCAGGTGAAATTCTTTTGTCGAACTGACCTTGACTGTTTCTACCGGCTTATTCCCGATGGCGCTGAGCACTTTACTCATCGGACCATACAGCCAATGCTGAGGCGCAAATTCGCTCGCTCTGAGCCGCTGAGAACCGGGACGCAGAGCGCAACCGTTGACATGAAGCAGAGCAAATTTCTCAGGGTAGGCTCGCTTAAAACGTCGGGTGTATTCATCAATTCGTGTCAGGGGAAGCCTGCCGACCTCTTCATCCAGCGCCTTGAGAATCATTCCCTGCAGGTCTACGTATGCATTCTCCCAATGCTCGTATGTCTCGAAACGCGTGAAGCCTAAATCGATCTCCGGCCTCCTAAAGTAGAAGGCTGAGGGGAACTCCAGAGGCTCCGCATGGCAGACGTCAGCCACTGGAGCGGAGAGCAGCAAGGTGAGTGCAAGAAAAGTGGTCCTTGGCAAAGACAGACTCAGCATCTGGATCGAACTGCGAGGATTTTTCATAAGAGTTCAGCGTGATCAAATGATGCCGACTTATGGCAAAATACCTACCTGAGCAACCGACGCTATCGCGGTCATGGAGACAAAACATGAAAGGTGCTGAATCGCTCACACCTTCGGAGAACCCACGGGTGCACTCCAAAGGCGCACCTGTAGAAGCGCACAACACCCCACCTCCCTTTCACCCGGCAGCACTGCTTGCACTCTTATTTGCTCTGGCTCTGCGGGTTGAGAGTTCCGTCTACGTGGCGAAACGGAGAGGCGGCTCTCTTCCTCCCGTGGCTTGGATAGCGCACCGGGCTTGAGAAACAGCGGTAAGAAAAACGCCGCTCTCGGGAGG
>JAHDFZ010000174.1:0-5117 GCA_020627905.1 Verrucomicrobiota bacterium | reverse complement strand
CAGCCGCTCTGCCATCTCCGAGGTCTGGAGGGCATCGATGACATCAGCGACCTGACCTTCCACGACCTGCTCCAGATTGTAGAGAGTGAGATTCACCCGGTGATCAGTGAGCCGGTTCTGTGGAAAATTGTAGGTGCGGATTTTCTCCTCGCGGCCTCCGGAACCGATGAGATTCTTCCGATGAGCAGAATATTTCTCTGCCTCTTCTCGAATTTTCGCTTCCAAGAGCTTTGAGCGGAGAATCTGCAGGGCTTTTTCCTTATTTTTCCCCTGGCTGCGTCCATCCTGGCATTTGACCATGATCCCGGTCGGTAGGTGGGTTACCTGCACGGCAGAGTCGGTCGTGTTGACGTGCTGTCCACCGGGACCACCGGATCGGGTCGCCTGTATGTGCAATTCATCAGCCTTCAGCTCGACGTCGACTTCCTCTGCTTCCGGGAGCACGGCTACCGTGGCTGTCGAGGTATGAATCCGCCCCTGGGTCTCGGTCTCGGGCACCCTCTGCACGCGATGCACGCCGCTCTCGTATTTCAGGAAACGAAAGACTTCTTCTCCCGATACCTTGAAGACGACCTCCTTATAGCCGCCGACGTCCGAGGGGCTGGATTCCACAAGCTCGCAGCGCCATCCCTGCGTCTCAGCATACCGCTGATACATGCGGTAAAGATTCCCGGCGAAGAGAGAGGCTTCATCCCCTCCTGTGCCCGCTCGGATTTCAACGATCGCATCACGGTCTTCGTTCGGATCGTGCGGCAGGAGGGCGTATTGCACCTTGCCCTGGAGAGCCTCGATCTCGGCCTCGAGAGCCGGGATCTCCTCAGCGGCCATTTCAGCCATTTCCGCGTCATCCCCTTTCGCGAGCTCCTGGTTTTCTGCAATCTGATCCTGGCACTCGTGAAGCCGGGCCCAATCCTCCAGGAGAGCTTTCGTGCGATTGTATTCCCGAGTGATCTCACTGGCCGTTTTCTGATCATTGAAAAACCCATCCTGAGCCATGATCGTCTCCAGCTCAGGCAATCTAAGGCGTTTTTTCTCAATGAGTGGGCCGTAATCCATGGCGTTTTTTTGAGTGGGCCGTAATCCATAGGAAATGAGTGCGGTGAAGGCAGGTGCAAAAAACAAAAAAGCGGCCGAGCTGTTCCCAGCAAGACCGCTTAGAAAAAGAGAGCAATGGCTGCTTAGCCCTTCAGATCAGAAAGCTTTGGCTTCTTGATCTTGCGGCGCTCTGAAGAGTCACCGTAACGCTTAGCAAACTTATCCACGCGACCTGCTGTATCGACAAAGCGCTGCTCACCAGTGAAAAACGGGTGGCAGTCGGAGCAGATACCGATGCGGATGTCCTGAGTGGTCGAGCGAGTCTCGAAAACAGAGCCGCATGTGCACTGGACGACTGCTTTCTCGTAAGTTGGGTGAAGATCAGATTTCATGGTTTGTCTACCGTGGGGCGCGGAATCTAGGCCATAGATGGCACTTCAGCAAGAGGAAATCCCCCAAGCCATCAAAAAACGTCTCAGGGAACTGGTTCAGGACAGTTCTGCATCTGGATCACCCGTCTTCACGAAAGCCATGATCGAGGGCATGGCCTGATCGATTTGATCACGAGTTTCCTGATACTGCTCAAGAGGTCCCCCGAAAGGATCGCCGATCTCGCGATCTGCCTCATCTTGAGCAATGAACTCGCGAACCAGGAAGGTTTTTTCCACAGCCTGCGGGAAATATTCCTGAATGACCTGCAGGTGTCCTGAGCCGAGGGCGAAGATGTGCGTCACCTCATCCACGAGACTGCCGGAGAGCTGCGTGCTCTGCTGCTCACGGATATCGATGCCTTTCTCCTGCATGGCTTTCACCGAGTTTTCACTCGGCGGACTGCCCTCGAAGGCGCTTAACCCGGCAGAGAGAACTTCGGCCTCGATTTTTGATTCCTTGAGATAATGGCGCATCAGCCCCTCCGCCATAGGGCTGCGACAGGTGTTGCCGGTGCACACGAAGAGAATGCGGGGTTTCATAAATCCAAGAGAGGCCGTGATGACCTCAAAAGCAAAGCCTTTCCAGCTATTTATACTCATTCCGGAAAGACCTACGAAAATAGCGCGATGACGGCCACCGCGTAAGATCCGTGACAAAACTGACATTCTCTGGGTATAACAAAACCGCCCAGAATCATATGATATCTCACTCAAAGTCACTTTTCGGAATTTTATCCGCCCTCTTTCTTAGCTTCTCCTGCCTTGTAGCTGCAGATGAAGCCAAACCGCTCTCCTTAGCCAAAGGGGACAGGATCGCTCTCATCGGAGGCGGTCTTGGATCACGAATGATCCACTTCCACGAATTCGAAACCGAACTCTTCCTTCGCTTCGCTGATCAGGACATCACCATCCGCAATCTCTGTGATGAAGGAAATACCCCGGGATTCCGGCCCCACCCGGGGCGGAACTTCGATGGTCAGTTTGCCTTTCCAGGGGCTCAGCAACTCGTCAAGAAAGAGCTGCAGGTGAAAACAAACCCTCAGGGATTTTTTGAAACAGATGACCAGTGGATGGCCCGACTGGAGGTGGATACGGTCATCACCTTTTTCGGGACAAGCTCTGCCTTCGATGGACCGGAGCGCCTCGATGGTTTTCGGAAAGAGCTGGCGGCATTCCTTTCGCATTTGAAAGCGCAGAACTTCACAGGCGAGGGCAGTCCACAGATCGCGCTGGTATCTCCGAATGCCTTCGAGGATTTATCCGCTCAAGCCGACCTCCCGAACGGGAAGATCGAAAACGAGAACCTGGCACTCTACACGAAGGCCATGGGAGAAGTGGCAGCCGAGCACGGTATCCGTTTCGTGGACGCTTTCTCCATCACCAAAGGACTCTACGAACAGAACGACACTGCACTCACGCAGGATGGATTTCTTCTGAACTCTGAGGGCTACGCAAAACTCGCAGCCCCGCTGGCGAGCGCACTCTTCGGTAACAAAGACAACGTTGATCGCTCCCGGGCAGAGACTGTGAGAGAAGCGGTCGCCGAAAAGAACTTCTTCTGGGTCCAGGATTTCAAAATCCCCAACGGGGTTCACGTCTACGGCCGCCGCTACAACCCGTTCGGCCCGGAGAACTACCCTCATGAGCTGCGCAAGGCACGCGAGATGACCGCCGTCCGCGACGAGCTTATCCATGCTACCCTATCAGGGAAGAAATTTGATTTGGCTGCGCGGGACGCGGAAACATATGAACTGCCACCTGTGGAAACGAACTACGTTGTGTCCAAGAAGAATGGGACCGCCGAGTATCTTCAAGGAAAGGAATCGAAAACAAAAATCATCGTCCCCGACGGCTACAAAGTAGAACTCTTCGCTGATGAGAAGCGATTTCCCGATCTCGCGAACCCGGTGCAGATGTCATTCGACAACAAAGGGCGTCTCTGGGTAGCGACGATGCAGAGTTATCCTCACTACCGGGTCGGTGACCCTCGCCCCAAAGATAAGCTGCTGATTTTTGAGGATACGGATAACGACGGCAAGGCTGATAAGCAGATCACCTGGGCTGACGATCTGCACATCCCCATCGGATTCGAGATCGATCATGACGGCGTTTATGTCTCGCAAAGCGCAGACCTAGTTTTCCTGCAGGATACGGATGGCGATGATGCCTACGACAAGAAAACGGTGATCATGAGCGGCTTCGATGACCATGATACTCACCATGCTATCTCAGCCTTCTGTGCTGACCCATCTGGTGCCATCCACATGGCTGAGGGGCTTTTCCTACATTCCAATGTCGAGACAGCCTATGGCCCGATTCGCGGATCAAACGGAGGCTTTTTCCGCTATCAGCCGCAGCAGAAAAAACTCATCCGTCACTCCCAGCTGCACATCCCGAACCCGTGGGGAATCGCCTTTGATGAGTATGGTCAGGAGTTCTTTCTCCATACTTCAGGCCCCTCCTTTTCCTGGATGCTTCCAGCGACGGTGAAGCCTGTCTATGGGGTGAATATGAAAGGCCCGGATCTCCTGACGTCCGAGCGGGCACGCCCGACCTCCGGACTGGAGTTCGTATCCAGCAGACATTTCCCTGATGAGATCCAGGGGGATGTTCTCATCAACAACAACATCGGTTTCCTCGGTGCGAAACAGCACCAGATGATCGAGGACGGCACCGGATTCACGACCAAGTATCGTCAGGATCTTTACCGCTCAGAGGATCTCAACTTCCGTCCGGTCGATCTTGAGTTCGCGCCCGATGGTTCGCTCTACTTCGTTGATTGGCACAATGCCCTGATCGGACACATGCAGCATAGCGCGCGCGACCCGATGCGCGATCATGAGCACGGGCGCATCTACCGCATCACCTATCCATCCCGCCCGCTCGTGGAGCCGGCAAAGATCGATGGTGCATCTATCGAGGAGCTACTCGAACTGCTGAAACTCCCCGAATATCGCACCCGCTATCGGGCCAAGCGTGAACTTCGGGGGCATGATGCGGAGGCTGTGGCGAACGCGGCCAGGACGTTTGCAGAGTCCCTGGAGGCTGACGATGAGAAAACCGCCCTTGAGGCGCTCTGGGTGAGCTGGGCAGCGAATCAGCTGAATGAGGAATTGCTGCAAAAGCTCCTGAGCTCTGCGGACCACCGAGTCCGTGCAGGGGCTGCTACTGTTCTGCGTTTCAACATGCACAAGATCGAAAAGGCAGAAGAGCTTCTCCAGCAGGTTGCGCAGGATGACCATGGACGCGTGCGCCTGAATGCTGCGATCGCCGCATCGTGGATGCCAGATTCGGATAAAGGTAAGGAGCTTCTGGCATTAGCTGAAAAAGCGGGTGTCGAGAAAAGTGTTGAAGAGAGCTTTCTGGTAGCAAAGAGAGTCGTCGACGGAATCGTTGGGGAGCCGCTCAACTTCCGCGAGAGACCCGTCGGGGCTCCCGCTTTTCTGACAAACGCACAAGATAAGAAATCCTTTCAGCGCGGAGCGCTGATCTACGGACGCGAGGGCCATTGCGGAACCTGTCACCAGTCGAATGGAGCTGGCTTGCCCTCCGCGGGCTTCCCCCCCCTCGCCCAGTCGGAGTGGGTAACTGACCCTGACACAGATCGCCTCATCAAGTTGAGTCTCAAAGGCCTGATCGGACCGATCACCG
>JAHDFZ010000173.1 GCA_020627905.1 Verrucomicrobiota bacterium | reverse complement strand
AGGGTGGAGACTTTCCCGCCGATGTAGCTCGGATGCTCGGCCAGCTGCTGGAGCAGCCAGGGGCTGTAGGGCCGAGCGAAGGAGAGGAACCCTTCATCAAGGGAATGGGCGAGCAGGGAAAGATCTGTCAGCTGTGCCACGCCGTCGTAGGCAGCAAGCTGTTCCTCCGGCTCCATCTCGTTGAGCGCACGACAGGTCATGACGAGAGGCGTGCCGCCGGCTTCGCCGATCAGGTCGAGATGGGGCAGATAGCCATCCGGGGAGAAGGCCTGCTGATCGAGTGTGTTGGTCGATCCGACGATGAGCGTTTCATTCGGGAAGTTCGCCCGAAATCTCCGCAGAACCTCACGATAAAGAGGCAGGTCGAGCTCAAAGATGTAGCCAGTGTCGGCGTTGAGCACAAACTGGATGTCGACCGAGTCGTTTCTTCCACTTTCCAGCATCCAGGCGATCTGCTTTTCGAATCCTTCCCAATCAGGCTTGGCATCTTTGAAGGGGAGCAGAACGGCGATGGAGAGCGGGGCCGTGTTCGAATGCCGGAAGAGGGTTTCTGGACGCGTCTGAGCCCATATCGTCTCGTCCCATTGTGTTTCCGGTAGGAGGTCGCCCGTATCCGTTATCATGGGGAAACGATGGCAGCACCTGGGTGTTTTGGCGATGTGATTGCGTTCACGAGCGTTTCATACAATGCAAAAAAGGCGCTTAAAATGATGCTTAATCTCGCCCGAAGCCCGTTCCGATCGCGATGTTATCGTAACGAAGCCCTTTTCATGAGAGTCGGCCCGTCTACGAGCTTCGGCGGAATGAGGATCTGCCTCTGTTCGCTTGGGACGCCGTATTCATTCTGAGCTAGCTGACTAACGACCAGATCGACGGCTGCTGTGGAAAGGGCTTTTCTCTGCTGATCGATGCCGGCGAATTGTGCAAGGTGGGGCTCCCAGTCATGAGCGATGAAGCTGACGTTCTCCCCGAGCTGCGCTCCCATTCCAGCCATCCAGTCCGGTATGGAAGTGTGGAATGAGATGACTGCGTCAGGTTGATGCTCGTCAAACCAGCGGCAGAACTTTGTTTTGCCTCGTTTAGCAAACTGAGTGGGTAGCTCCAGCACGGGGATTTGGCACTGGGGTTCGATCTGGCGGTGGAACTGAAATAGCCCGCTGGTGTAGCCGAACTGCACTCGTGTATCGATCCACTTGGTGATGGCGATCCCAAGTCTTTTGTGACCGTCATTGCGCAACTGAAGGCAGATCTCAAGAATACCCAGAGCGAGGTTTGTTGCGCACAAATGCCCCCCCTGTGGCTGCAGGAGGGAACCGAACGAGCAGGACGCGAAGCCTGAGAGATCGAGCTTCGCCGATGGCAGCTTTCTGCTGAAGGGGGCTATAATGACGCCCTCGATCCCACGTGCCAGCAGGATCTCTCGTAGTCGCGCCGGCGAATGCCCTTGTGAACCAACCGCGAATTCCTCGATCTGGTAGCCATAGGGGGCTGCTCGCTCTACAAGGTCCGCTAGCTGGATCTGAAGGTAGGCAGGTGTGCTCAGGCCGTCGCGAGGCTCCGCTTCGCGCACCAACGCAAGGGTGGCGGAATGACCCTGCCGAGAGCGCTTGCGCACCTGATCCATCATGCGGACGAGGTTCGGGTCGCGCTGATAGCCTAGCTGGCGTGCGGCCTTAAGAATGCGCCGCTTCGCTTCCTCGCTGACATTGGGCTCATCGCGCAGCGCTCGCGAGGCGGTCATCTTGGAGACGCCGGCCTTTTGGGCCACATCGTTGAGAGTTACCCCTGATACCTTCATTGTGGTATCGTATCATGAAGGTTTATCTCTTGGCAATTTACTTCAACTATCTTCGGGCTTTTGTAATGGGATGGAGCGAACGGTGCATTCCCCCCGAGTCACGAAATCTCTGATATCGCTCATTCTTTCGATTACGGCCACCTGCGGTTATCTTCCAGGGGCAGGAGCTGCTAGCGCTGATGGGCCAGGGAAAGTGGAGCTTCCCCTCAGCTTAATCGAGAAAATCGGACCGAATGGTTGGGGAAAGGGTAAGGATAGCCTTCGGATCTTTCGGGGGCGGGGTAGCGATTTTCGATGGGAGCTGGTTTCGAACTCGGAACAGCGCGCTCGATTTTTCATCAAGTATAAAACTGTCCAGGAGCTCAATCAGGATTATCAGGTCTCCGTGGGGGATCAGGTGTTTTTCTCGCACTTGCCCGTGACAGGAGCGGAGAACGAAGCGGTGATCGAACTCGCGGCATTCGAGCTGCCTGCAGGATTACCGACCATCCTTTCGCTGACGCCTCCAGCAGGAACTCAGTTTCCCGAGCCGGTAATTGTCTCAAAGCTGTGGATCGAGGTGGAAGGAACGGAGGCGGTAACGGTCCGTAAGCCATCGGCACCAGCAGCTCGCCCAAGCAGCTTGCCTGGTTTCGGACGCAAGCTCAGCGACCTCCACCCTTCACTCAATTCAGCAGATCTCCGAGATGAGAAACTGACCCTGAGAGTCAGTGGCCTGTCCGCTCATCCCGCAAAAGGAGTGTATATTGCCACCTGGGATGGTGAGATTTTTCATCTCGATGATTCGACGCCGACGGCTAAATATACAAAGGTAGCAGACTCTCTGCGGGAGCCGATGGGACTATGCTTCGTAGGTGATCGGCTATTTTGCACCGAAAAAAGCCAGATCAGTGAACTGGTCGATGAGGACCGTGACGGCTTTTATGAGGCGCATCGCGAGGTTTCATCGGGGTGGCCTGGCACTCGCGACAATCATGAATACACCTTCGGGCTAGTGCATCGCGATGGGTGTTTGTATTTCGCCATCAGTGTCGCGATGGGGACAAGGCCGAAAACCAACCAGCAGGCACCGCTTCGAGGCAGTTTGTTAGAGGCAAATATCGAAACGGGTGAGTGGAGAGTGATGGCAGGAGGGCTCAGAACTCCGGACGGGGTAGGGATCACCGGATCAGGTGACATCCTCATCACCGACAACCAGGGTGAGTGGCTGCCTGCCAATAAGCTAATCGTCGTGCAGGAGGATGCATTCTATGGCTTCCGCAGCACAAAACCGTGGCACCCGCTTGATAAAATGCGGGAGGATCCAGCTGCCGTCTATCTTCCTCAGGGCGAGATAGCAGCATCTCCCTCTCAACCGATTGAACTGCCAGATAGTTGGGGGCCTTATTCCGGACATATTATTTTCGGAGACGTTACCGATGGTGGCCTCCAGCGAGTGGTGCTGGGTGGACGGAGTGACGCAGGGCGCTGTGTTCCGCTTTTCACAGGGCTTAAGGCACAAGTTTCAGAGGCTGGCCCTCGCGCAGGATGGCGTGCTCTATGCCGGGGGGATTGCCAGAGGTTCTGATGAGAAAGCGATTCATGAAGTCAGCGGTATGACGAAGATACGCTACCAGCAGTCAGATGTTTTCGAGCCCTTATCGCTTCAATGGAAAAACGGCGAGTTCGAACTCAAGTTCACACAGCCACTTGCCGAAGATAGCGGGATCACTGGACAGAGTTTTGCCGCCTTTTCGTGGGGAATGCAGAATACCCAGAACTACGGAGGGCCAAAAGTTGGAGATCGAGCTCACCGTGTTGAGGTGACGAAGATCTCTGAGAATCGAAGGAGTGTGCGCCTCCGCGTCGAGGGGATCCGCGAAGGAAGAGTCCTCAACCTGCGTGTGTCTCCAAAACTCAAGTCAGAAGCGGGCGAAGCTCTGCGCTCCGGCGATGCATTCTACACCATGACGAAGCTCCCCGGACTTGAGCAGCCTACGCTCCTCACCACTGCAGACAGCACTGAGATTCTGCGTAGTGGGGGCTGGTTTGACTGGGGAGGGGACGAGCTTGGTGCATCAGTTTACCAAACCTACTGCATGGCCTGTCATCGGAAAGATAAGCAACCTGGTATCGCGCCAAGTTTTGCGGGACTTTACGGATCCCAAAGGAAATACACTTTGCCGAGTGGCGAGTCAGTGACTGGTCTAGCTGACGAAGCTTATCTGCGCGAATCAATACTCGAGCCGAATGCAAAACTCACCGATGGCTATGCCCCGGGGCTTATGCCGATGATCGGAGGGCAGCTGAGTAAGGATCAGCTGGATGCGCTGGTGAAATACATCAAAGGAATCAAATGAAGAAATATCACTCTATCGCTGCTCTCGTTTTATCTCTGCTCGTTCAGGTGATCACTGGGCAGCCTGCAAAGGCTGACGATGAATGGCAGCTCTTGTCCTCGACTCAGTCATTTGACGGATGGCACCAGAGTGGCAACTGGCGAATCGATGGAGATGGCAGCTACTACCGATATCGCAAAGGAGGTTCCCTTGTTTATACTGCGCAGAAAGTTCCTGATGACTTCGAACTCCGTTTTGATTGGAAGGTCTCCAAAGGCTGCAATTCAGGTGTTTATTACCGACCGGGACAAGTCGAATTCCAAATCCTAGACAACGAAGGCAGCGCTTATTCAGAGAATGCAAGACAAGCAGCGGGATCGCTATTTTTTTGCATGGCGCCGAGCGAAGACGCGACCAAGGCAGCCGGTGAATGGAATACAGGAAGAATTGTCTGCCATGGGTCTTTGATTGAGCACTGGATCAATGGCACACGGATCCTATCTTTCGACTATCGCGACAAGCGTTGGGCTCAATATGTCGAGCTTTTGGCACAGAGAGGTGGGGACCTCACTGGCCGAGGGGGGAACTTTAAATTTCAGGATCATGGTCAGGATGTGTGGTATCGAAACATCCGCTTGAAGGCTCTTGATGGGGGCAAACCGCGCAAACCGGATCCATCTTTCAAGCCGATGGAAGTCGTAGGGGAAGCTCTACGGAAGGAGGAATTGAGGGTCGAGCGTATGATCCAGCAAAGGCAGGAAAAAGCTTCCCGACCGAATATCGTTTGGATCGTGGCTGATGACTTAGGCTGGGGCGATATTCAAGTCTATGCTGAAGAATCAAAGATTCCCACCCCACGGCTAAACAAGTTTGCGAGCGAAGGAGTGTGCTTTATGGATGCTCACAGTCCGTCGACAGTGTGTTCCCCCACTCGCTACGGGTTGCTGACAGGCACCGACCCCGTCCGTAGGTATCAGACTTCGCATGTTTTATTTAATGGCGAGGCTCTCGTGATCGAGCAAGACGAGGCTACGATAGCATCCGTATTGAGGAAAGCTGGGTATCGGACGGGAATCGTAGGGAAGTGGCATTTAGGACTGGGCGATGAGTTGCCTCGTAGCTTGGAGAGCCCAGGGCGAGGTCCTAAGGAAATCGGTTTCTCTCAAAGTTTCATCGTTCCGGATGGCCATAATATGATGCCTCGCTATTATGTGAAAAATGGAGTTCCTCAGGTGCCTGTGGGGACGACCTTTCCATCTAGATTGCAGCTGCAGCATAGGGTTGGGCATAAACTGCTGAGCCATCAAGCAGATGGGAACGAATGGGGAGATTTCCGGTCAGATCGTGAAATCGGGCAGACACTGGTCGACGAAGCGAACCGTTTTCTAGATCAGTCAGCAGAGCAGGAGGATCCTTTTTTTCTGTTGGTGACTACTTGTGCGATTCACACTCCTTTTGTCCCCGATGCGAAGTTTGTTGGGAAAAGCGGGTTCGGCGAGTTCGGTGATTATGTCATGCAGTTTGACTGGATGATTGGTCAGATATTGGATCAGTTGAGTCGTCTGAACCTGGCGGAAGATACCTGGGTGGTCATCACGAGCGACAATGGAGGACTCCCGAATAGCAAGAAATACGGGCATGACTCGAATGGTCCATGGCGAGGGTATAAAGGGTCAGCCTACGAGGGAGGGCATAGAGTTCCGCTGATGATGCGGTGGCCGAGTAGAATCGCACCCGCAACGAAAAGCAATGCGTTGATATCTCTTGTGGATCTGCCAGCGACAGCGGCAAGTGTGGCAGGTGGGTTGCTCCCGCCCCATGCGTTTCTCGATAGCATCGATCAACAAGCCGCGATTCGGAACCGTGATGAAAACGTTCGGCAGTCTTTAGTCGTCACCACGAGAGGGATTGGAGAGGTTGTGCTGCGTTCCGGTGATAGCAAGCTGATAAAACAGGCTAGCTCCAAAGTTTCCAGGTGCTTTGACCTGCAAGAAAACCCGGCTGAAGTAGACGGTATGCTTATTGAATCAAAGGAGCGGATCCAGCAGCTTGAAACGCAGCTCTCGAACTATCTTAAGGCAGGATCCAGTAGATCAGGTTCCATTGGGTCTCCGACTGACTGGAGCGATCTTTGGCGCCAGAAAGAGCAGCTCATCCGGGAGCGAGAGAATTTAGTGAATGAGTAAAGGCTTGAGTTTCTCAACGCATGGCTGCAGGGCAAGCGGGATTGCACTGCAGGAGGCCGGCGAAATCTCGCTCACTGATGGATTTGGTTCGAGGGAAGTAGTGGACGGTGAGCAGTTCTTAGCGAATTGATTCGCGAAGTTAGGTGACTAGAGCTACTCTCAATCGAGGGCGATTTCTTGCTCTCGACATCATGGACGAGAAACCCACTGCTGAAGTTCCCGACATTGTTCCGCTAGAGAGCCACTACGTCGAAGCGTCGCTGGATTATCGCTATTGGAGCCGTGCCTACAACATGCATTTCGGGTTCTGGCGCTGGGGCCTCAACCCGCTGTCTCGCGAGCCCATGCTGGAGGAATTGACCGAGCAGGTTGCCAGGCGTATCTCCTGCGATGGTAGGGCGGAGATTCTCGACATGGGGTGTGGCTTGGGTGCCCCTGTCAGGGATATGGCGCGCCACTTCCCTGAGGGTCGATTCACGGGGATCACCCGGGTATCTCAGCAGATCGAGAAGGCGGAGGGAATGACTGACCCCGATTTGAAAGAACGTGTTTCTTATCTGGAGGCAGACTTCACACAGATCCCGCTGCCAGACTGCAGTCAGGATGGGATTTATGCCATGGAGGCCATTTGTCACTTGCCGGGCCTGAGCAAACGGGCTGCCATCGCCGAAGCCGCACGTTTGTTGAAGCCGGGTGCCAGATTCGTGGTGGCGGATGGCTTTTTGCGGAAGGACATGGTGCCGTTTCCGCTCAACCGGTTGTTCTCGCGGGTGGCTCATGATTGGGCTTTGGATACCTTTGCTAGTCTACCTCGCTTCTGTGAAGCGCTCGATGAGTGCGGGTTTGAGCTTGATTGTGTCGAAAACATTTCTCTGCGCATCGGGCCAAGTGCCTTACATACTCCTTTTGTGAGTTTGAGATGGTTGATCTCGGAGGCTAAGTCCAGTGGCCGTGTTTCCTCGGTTCGCTGGCGTCACGTGACAGCGAGCTTGCTAGCGCCTCTTGTGGGCTTAGCCTTCCCTTGGTTCGGATATTATGTGGTGACTGCCACGAAGAAGTGAGCTGTCTATTGGCAGCAACTTATCACCGCCCTTGTGATCTGCCCCTGTTCTTTCTCGCTCACATAAGCACTCATCGGTAGACTGATGCACTGATCGGCCACGCGCTCTGTGACTGGGAAATCCCCTTTCTTGTAACCAAGATGGCTGAAGACAGGTTGCAGGTGCAGCGGCACGGCGTAGTAGGAGACGGATGGGATACTGTTTTCCGCGAGTTTGGCGTGGAGAGCATCGCGATCTGTGCTGAGTAGGGTGTATTGCGCCCAGACGCTGGTGTTGGCTTCCGCTACCTGCGGAAGGGTGATCGAATGGCAGCCGGCTGCGGCGATCTGTGCGCTGTAGTTGTCGGCGATGCTTTGGCGCATGCGCACCTCTTCATCGAAAATATCGAGTTTGGCCTGGACGATGGCCGCCTGCATGGAGTCGAGGCGGCCATTGATGCCGAGGACAGGGTGGTAATGCTTCTTCTCCTGTCCATGCACGCGGATCCAGCGCATTTTTTCCGCCAGCTCATCGTCGTCGGTGAAGATCGCGCCTCCATCTCCGTAACCTCCGAGCGGTTTGGAGGGGAAAAAGGAGGTCGTGCCGATGTCGCCTAGAATCCCTGATGGGCGCCCGTGATGGGTTGAGCCGAAGCTTTGCGCAGCATCTTCGAGGACGGGAATGCCTGCGCTCTGTGCGATTTCCATGATCGCTGTCATATCGGCTGGCTGACCGTAGATGCCGACGGGGATGATCGCCTTGGTCTTTTCGGTGATGGCCGCTTCGAGCTTCGTCGGATCGAGGTTCCAGGTGTCTTCCTGGATGTC
>JAHDFZ010000172.1 GCA_020627905.1 Verrucomicrobiota bacterium | reverse complement strand
CCACCGTATCGATCACTCGATGGTTTCGGCACAGGGCCAGAAGGGGTGTCCCTAGATTAGTCGGGCTGATGTCGTAAAGATGGCTGGCAGCCTGGTTGTAGAATCGGAGATGGAGGTCTGCATCAACGACGAGAATCACGTCGGACATCTCGTTGATGAGACGCTCGAGCATCTGGCGCTGCATGGTTTCCTCCCCTGAATTCGTCTGGGTCGCGATGCGGAGCTGGTCTGCAGCGCGGAAGAGTTGAAAGAGCGATGAGCCAGGGTCGATTGATCGGGCCAGCTCATGCTCAGGCGGCGGCGTGGGTTGCTGCTGAAGCGCGGTTTTGACAACGCGCACCTGCCAGTGCAGGCGGAGGAGCCTCCACATGAGATAGAGGCTCAGGAGGCCAAGAGCGATGGCAATGGTGATAGTCACAGCTCACCATGGATGAAATGCCCTGCGTGTAAAGGGCGATCGTCTGACAGAATCGGCAGGTTTGGGGGTGACGCGGTCTACTAATCCGGTCTTTCGAGCACGAAATGATCGGTCGTGCGGCAGTAGCCAGCCGGCACCTCCATGCGCCCGATGGGGCTGTAGTGCTCGCGCTGCACGAGAAAGGTCTCTGGATCAAGAACGCCTTCGGCCGTGTGGACGATATGAATGCGGCCGAGAACGAGGCGATTCTGCCCGATCTCCAGCGTTCCGTGCTCCGTGCATTCGAGAGCCACGGAGGCCGCAGCTAGACGCGGGGTTTCTACGCGTTGGCAGGGGGCGAGCGCCAGGCCCAGCTTGTCTGCCTCCGAGTCGCTATAGTCTAGCTCAGCAGAGCTTTCGTTCATCAGGTCTGCCTGATCCTCACGCACCATATGGACGACGAACTCTCCTGTTCGTCGGATATTGCGAGCTGTATCCTTCGGAACGCCGGGCTCCTTATCTCCGGGGGCGAACCCGAGGATGGGAGGCCGAGTCCCGAAGACGTTGAAGAAGCTGAAAGGGGCGAGATTGACCGAGCCGTCCTCGTTCGAGGTGGTGATCCACGCAATCGGTCGAGGCGTGATGACGCCCGCTAACAGCTTGTAGGCGACGCGGCTGTGCTCGCCGTCCAGGTCAAACTCCAGATTCGGCATTTGCCAAAGGGAATGGGCGAGCCTACTTGCCTCTATGATAGCTGGCTGTGGACACCTTCTCCTTCGGGTAGATCCGAGTGAAGAAATCGCCCCACGCACCGTTATCGTAGACTTCGCGGTATGTTACACGTCGAGCCTTGAAGGTCGCATGGTATCCAAATGTCTCAGTATCCGTGATGGTAACGTTGTTTTCGGATTTCCAGATCATGGTGCCGACCACGGTAGGCTTTGGGTAACAGACCGAGGTCTTTGTAAAGATGTGCGGGAAGAGTCTGCACAGAGACTTTTTCTTGTTCTCTTTAAAACAGCGAAACGCGTAGGGGAATTCAGAATGCTCATCGGCCGCGGCTGATGAGGGAAACGTGGACAGGCAGATCAGAAGAGCTACGAGAGCGGAACTTAAAAATTTCATGTCAGGAATGGTATCGCAAAACTAGGCACGGTAGCCGATCGGGTCAAGCTCTACGCCATATTTACCTTCGCTCGTCCCAAGGCGATTCATTCAGGGCTTTTGCTGTGCGAATGAATTCGCACGTCCATAGCTGGCTTCATGCCGGCTGCGGATCAGTGCATTCATTCGCTGACGAGATCTGTCTCAGCCGAAGAGGCTTCGGCAAAGTAAAACGGAGCGTCGAACAAGAACCGACGATGATATCGTTTACCCATGCGGCGTTCCTCCTACGGACGCAACTCACTCTGGGTCCACATCGCCATACGGTCAGGATTCGCATCGCGGACGGCTTTCACATCCTCAGGCAGAACCGGGGCCGCAGGGTTTCCCCAGGCTGTCCGGACATAGGTCAAAACATCTGCCATCTGCTGATCATCGAGGAATCCGTGCGGAGGCATGACTGGTGGAATCCCAACGAGCGGCTTGCCATTCACTTCGATCGGACCAGTCAATCCATGAACTACCGTTTTGATCAGGATGTCAGCGGGACCATTCACCCAGTCGCTTTGTGCCAGTTGCGGAGCCATCATTGCCTTACCCTTCCCATCGGGCTGGTGGCAGGCGGCGCAATACGTTGAATACGTGGTGCGGCCTTTCTGGTAGCGAGCATACAGTTCCTTGTCTTTCTTCACGCGAGGAGCCACTTTATCAACGTAGCCGCTGCGATCCGGGAAGCCGGAAGTCAGGAGCTTCTCAGCATGCGCCTGCACGATCGGTGTAGCCTCTGAGTTTTGCTTCAGCTTAGAGGCCGCGTCTGTGAAATCTGCAGGAAAAGGGACTCGGCCACCCGGAGAGTTATCTGCCACACGCAGGCCGGTGAGTTGCACGAACCAGTCATCACTCGCAAGCGCTGCATTGATTTCATCAGCCGAGAGGGCTGTAAGGCCGTGTAGGCTCCACAGCGCATGCACTCGAGCTTTTGGCAGAGCTTTCTCGTCGCGGGCCAGCAGTTGCAGATCCATAACTAGATCCTGACGGTTATTCGTGACGATCTGGCGCTGCGCCTCCATGCGCCAGAACAAGTAAGGGTGTGAGAGCGCCGCGATAAGATCGTTCAACTCAGGTGCAGGCTCCGGAGCGACGTCTTTTTTGACGATTCGATAGATACGGCCGAGCCCTGTTGGCTTCACAAGATCGCGCTCTTCTGATTGCGTGCGGAGGAAGTCGGTCAGGTATTTCTTGTGCTGAATAACACCTCGGTAGAAATCGACGACATAGAGCGAGCCATCCGGGCCGACCGTGCCGTTGACTGGGCGAAAGCGCTCATCAGTGGAGGCGAGGAACTCGCGCTTACCCCATTTTTCGTCAGGGTAGAGCACATGCTCATAGGAAGTCGTCCGGTCAGCGGCCTGTTCAGGGCGAAACGCTCCGATGGCATTGCCGCCGGGTGAAAAAGAAAAGAAGCTGTCCTGCCATTCCGGGCCGAATCCGGCATCACTCATCGACGTCAGACCGCTGATCGACGTGACGCTTGCGAGACGCTGATCAGCCTGCAGAGTCTTGAACCGATAGGCGCGATTGATCGCTGTATTCTTTCGGATCGTATGGATGTCGCGGTTGGGGGCACCAGCGGATGCCCCTTTGTCGTAAAGGAGCCAATCCCAATCACCCCATTTCGAATTATGGTTCGAGTATAGACGGCCGTAGGCATCCATTGACAAGCCCCACTGACCGCGAGCTTTCGTGGGAGCTGTGACGATTTGACCATCGCGATAAATTAGACGGCGGGACGATTTACTGTTGTAGATCCAGTTGTCTAATCCATAAAGCAGAGCATTTTCTGCGTGCTCAATGTTGTCGAAAGCTTCTTTTGCAAAATCCATCACCCGCTCGCGGTTCTCCGGGACGAGGTCGCCATCAGCATCCGTGAAGAGGAGCAGAGAGCCTGTTTCAGCAACGAGGACTTTGTCGTCGCCTAGGAAGGTCAGGGCGCGAGGATTGATCAGGTCTTCGGCAAAGGTTGTTGCCTTATCCATCTGCCCATCCCCATCGGTGTCTTCCAGGACCTGGATGCGGCTGCTGCGCTCGTTTTCACCATTCGCCTCCGTATCCAGCATGTAGGTTTGGAATTCGCAAACCCAGAGGCGCTGTTTGCTGTCGAAGATCGCGAACACCGGATCTTTAATCATCGGCTCTGCTGCCACCAGCTGGACCTCGAAGGAGTCAGCCACCTTCATGCGTTTCATCGACTCCGCAGGCGAATAGACAGGGACCTTATCTTCCGGCCATTCCGGCCAGTTTTCCGGTTTGATGGCTTCTGCTTCCGTCAGCTTTTCCCACTCCTCTCGCGAAGGGGCTGCCTGTGAAATCGTCGTTGATAGAACAATAGCCGTTGTTATGGCAGAAACGGCACTGGAGAGAAGGTTTCGGGGTTTTGCTCGCATTACCTTAAGAATACTCTTCTCAAGATGTATTTTCCACTGGCTGCAGCATCGCAAAAACGTAGGTCGTTTTGCGTAAAATTGCGGAGTTGCTTGCGATTCAGCCCAGCCAGATGCAGCCCGCGACTAAAGTCGCTTATCCACAGTGAGAGCGATGTGAGCTATGGAAGTGGGACTTCAGTCCCACGCGGAAGTCCTGTCCGCTAGGACCCTCCTCAAATCGTGCCGACCCGCTTACGAGCGAGCCAGAGAATGATCGCTAGACCAATGAGCGAAAATACCCAGGCAGGGTGAGCCCAGATCCGCAGACGCTGGATGATCGGTTCTGGCTGAGGGAGCTCTCCGATAGCTGCAAGAATCGCCTCAGCAGTGGGTTGGCGGATGACACGGCCGTCGGTCAACTGAGCGGTCTCGATCAGGCTCTCATGGTTGGCCGGGTCTCCCACTCTCTCGCGGGCAGCGGGTGTGACGATGAGGCTCGTCTCGAGGGTGGCTCCTGTCTCCGGCACGGATACAATGATGCGATGCTCGCCCGGCTCTGTCGGCTGGGTAGTCCCGGTGAAGAGTCCCCAGCCGTCCATCTGTGATGACTGCAGTCGAGCGAGGCTTCGTTCGTCAGAAGGGCTGATCACTTCCACGTTCACCGCGCCCTCTCTCAGGGGCTCGCCACTGGTGCCCATCACATTGGCATTCAGCGTTACGGTATCGCCTTCGACAGGCCGCTCGGGAGAGTAAAACAGCCGCAGACCTTTCCCTGAGGCAAGATTGCGCTGATAGGACATCCAGCGGGCGACCTGGCCCCAGAAGCGATAATGGTAGAGATCCTCCACACCCTTTCGCCAGCGCCAGGCGGTGTCTGTCCCCATGAAAAGCACCTTACCAGTGCCGAATGTCTTCGTGACGATCAGGGGGAATCGACCATGCTCATTGGCATCCATGCTGTGGACAGCCAGCACCTGACTGCCGGGGCGTGCGCGGACCACTCCGGCATACCATTGGAAGCCTGGTAACTCGTTCCACAATTTCGCGTTTTCCCGCTCTTTATCGGCTAGTCGAGTGAGCAGGCTCTTCGCTCCCAGCTCCGTCAGCTCGAAACGGCCGGGAATGGTTGATCCCCAGCCTCGCGGTTGGCTTTGATTCATCTCCACCGGAAAGAGGGGCGTGAGAGGGCTATCGATCAGTGTCTGTTGGTAACCCTGAAATCCTGGCATTATGACAAGGCCGGCCGCCTGGCTGGCGACGTGCTGAAAGATGGCGTTGGCATCCTCCTCGCTCAGCTGACTACTGCTGATCCCGACATCTCCCAGGAAAATAACGTCATAGCGGGAAAGTTCAGACGACTCGGGGAAGGTCGCGAGATAGCCTGTCTCCTCAGACCTCTGGTCAGCCTTCTGATGGTATAGAAGGCAATCCACCTTCACGCCGGGGTCGCGCATGAGGGCGTTTCTCAGGAAACGGTATTCCCAACGAGGCGAGGACTCGATCACCAGCACGTCCAGCTCTTCTGGACGGACATTCATCTGGGCCATCATTTCATTATAATCCAGATCGGTTTCTACAGGAAGCTCCGTGATGGAGAGTGTCAGGGTTTGTTCGCCCTCGCGATCAGGAGTGAGCAGAAAGTGGCCGCTCTGCTCAGACATAGGAGAGAGGGTGATGCTCTGGGTAAATGTTTTCCCGGATGAGGTTTTCAGCCTGACGGACACAGATTCCTGAGTCGACAGAGTGCTGGCTATGCGAAACGGAATGCGGACTGGCTTGCCGAGGACAGAAAACGTAGGTGGCTGAAACGACTCGATCTTGAGATCAGGCTGGGGGATGACGCTCCCTACTGGCACCGTAAAGGTCGGGATGCCCTTGATACGCATCTGCACAGCAGCATCCGCTGGTGCCTGACCGGCATTCCAGTCGCCGTCTGAGACAACGACGATCGCTCGGGGGGCTAGGCGATCAGACGCACTGATGATGGCCGCTGCGATATCAGACTCCTGGGCTGCCGGGGGGCGGCTGGCTACTGGTGTTTCTGTGAGAGGCTCTGTCTGAGGAGTTGTTGTGGCGAAGGTTTCGACTTTGATCTCATAGTCCTCATTGGCTGCTGTCCACGCCGAAGCATCGGTGAGAGGGCTGATCAGATCCCAGCGGGAGTTCCGCTGCTCGGAGGTAGTTTTGCGATCCTCGGTTGAGACCTTCACATCCTTCGTATCCATGCTCAGGGAGCCATCCAGGAGGATTGCCACGGTAGGCCTCGCATCGGGGGCGATCGTCGTCCGGCATTCCGGCTGATTAAACATGAGTGCTACCAGAGACACAAAAAGCAATCGAAGCAGCTCGACAGCCCCCACGCCTCTTTGTTTTTCGGACCGTTTCCAAATGATGAATGACAGCACAGCCGTGACCGTAACCAAAACGATCGAGAACGCCCACGTCAGCGGTGTGCCCAAAAGCGTGAAGTCAGTCGTGGCCAGGCTGTGGAAGATCATCGTGCAGGGGACATCGGTGCCGAGGCGGGGCGGGAGCGCGGTGGGATCGAGAGCGCTGCCTCGCCTACAAGAGCTAAGGCCATGGCTACGAGAAACCATCTCCACACCTCGCTCGCCAGGTCAGAGCGAGTGGCCCCAACCTCATCTGAGACGGATTGGATCGTGGCGCCATCAAAGAGGCTTTCTGCTTTTTCTAGGGTCAGAGAAGCAGGTAGGTCCTCAGGCGCCGGTCGATTGAGAGCGTAGAGGATGGATGAGTCGTCACGCGGCTCCTCGAGGACACCGGGATACAGTTCGCGCAGATGATCTCTGAGGCAGCGCTGCTGGCGATCCGCTGGCTCGCGGCAGGCGCTGGAAACGTGGCGAGCAGGCTGGTGCTCCGGGCGCTGCTGCTGGCTTCGGCGCTTTCGTCAAGAATGCGGTGAATGAGGGCGTAGAAGGCGATCCCCTCCTCTGCCATCGTCGAGTGGGTCGGGAGGGGGAGTGCCGCCAGGGCGAAGACTCGGCCTGTGCCGGGTGACGTGCTGGTTTTTTCGATGAGGAGGGGATGATCATCGCTGGTTTCAGCAAGCGTGCGAAATGAACTCTCATCCGCCGTCAGCTGTCGGTAACGTTCGATCGACACATCCTGAAAAGGCAGCGGGGTGCCGTTCCGCGTATTAGCTGTCACAGCTCCCTGTGTCTGCCACCACTCGATGCTCGCTGGAGCTTGCGGGAACATTTTTTCCACCCCCCACTGAAAGCCCAGGAAAGAGAGGCCGGAGGCTTCGGAGCCGTCTGAAGGTGGCAGAAACAGCACGGAGCGACCTGAGGAAATCCATCCATTGATCGCTCGTGCCTGTGCTGAATCCGCCTTCGGGATGGGACGTTGCCAAATCAGAAAATTTCCATCAGCGGGCGATATCGAGTCTGCCGATGAGACGCTCATGCGGTAATCCAGAGCGGGATAGAAGGGTGCTGTCGTTAGTGCTTCCAGCACCTGGGGAAGATCATTCCGATCGGAGACCAGCAGGGTATGACGGGTAGGGGCAGGAGCGAAGGCGAAAAAGGCATCGTTATCCAGGAGGTTGGTATCCTCCGGCAGCAGCAGTCGTCCCCATGATTGCTCAAGCTCATCGCTCAAAGGGATCTCCCAGTCCGCGATAGCTGTTTCGTCACCTGTCAGAGCGAACTCATGCACCGTGGTTGTGCCGTTGAGGAGAAGTTCGATCGGGATGCTCGTTTCTGCTGGGGCCTCCGGATCGCTGAGACGATTGATTTGGAATGAAAGCCGTAATTTTTTCCCCGAGGGCAGCTCGTATGTCTCGGCCTCCTCCATGGTGAGCGAGTAGTTGGTGCCCTCGCGCTCTGGGTAGCCGAGCAGAAAGACCCGAGTTGTCTCCTCCGCTGCCAGTTGAGCCCTCAGAGTATTCCATTCTGGACTTTCAGGAGTCCAGCTGGACTGCTGCAGATCAGATGCGATCCAGATGTCCACTCTGCCAGCCTGCTGTTGGCGGATATGCTGGAGAGTCTCCTCCAAGAGTCCGGGGATCGAGGCAGACGACGCCGTGGCCTCCGTCTGCGGTAGAAGAGCCAGCTTGCTGACATCCGGCACCAGTTCCGGCTGACCGGTGAAGGAATCGACAAGATAGAGCTGAGAAAAGGCAGAAGACTGCTCTACGTAGGCGATCATCTGATCAATCGCCACCTGCCTGCGGGAGATGTCAGTGCCCGGTGCTCGGGTCTCCATGCTCGCTGAACGATCGAGGATGAAATAGAGCGTGTCTGCTGAGCCGGCACCCGGGAGGAAAGACCATTGAGAGGTGAGCGGCCGAGTCGCCGCGAAGATGAGAGCAAGTAGAGCCAGCACTCGCAGGGCAAGTAGGAAAATCTGCCGAAGCT
>JAHDFZ010000171.1 GCA_020627905.1 Verrucomicrobiota bacterium | reverse complement strand
CTCCTCGCCGCAGAGCTCCTCCAGCGTATGGTCCAGCGCTTCACGCAGGAAGTCGTAGGCATCACGATGATAACGACCGTCGCGCGCTACGATCCGCTCTACAGCCTCGTGAAAACGTCCTGCCATCAGATTGATTGCGCAGCACGGATCTTCGCGATTTGTCCAGTGATCTCGGCCACGACCTCATCAACAGCCATATGAGAGGAGTCCACGACCAGGGCACCTTCTGCAATCGCGAGGGGAGAATCTTTCCTGCTGGAGTCAATGGCATCACGCTCTGCCACCGAGTCCTCGATCCCCTGAGCTCGACGTCTGGCCTGGCGAACTTCTGGAGAAGCGTCTACATAAAATTTAAAAGCCGTATCCGGGAAAACGACCGTCCCGATATCACGCCCCTCCATTACCACTCCTGGGTCAAAGTCGGCATACCCCCTCTGCTCGGCGACCAATCGCCGGCGGACCGCTGGAATTTTTGCGATCAGGGACACAGCCCCATTGACCGCCTCAGCAGACATTTCCTCCGCTGTGATCGGCGTGTCATCGATCTGGATCGTGCCGATGCCGCCCTCTGCTCGACACGTAAATAGTGTCGCAGCCAGGAGCTGCGTCACCTGCTCCTCATCATTCGGATCGACCCCTTTCTCGAGGACCCAGTGAGTGAACGCGCGATACATCTCACCTGAGCTCACGAAGAGGCACCCCAGCTCACGCGCTACTCGCTTGGACACCGTGCTCTTGCCGGACGCTGCCGGCCCATCGATCGCGATAATGATTGGAGTGGGAGAAGCCATTACTGCTCCTCCTTATCAAGAATGGCATATTCTTCAAGAATAGAACGCGTGACATACTGCAGCGCTGCCTCTGATGTGCCCTCCAGATAAACAGGGCAGGCGAAGCCTGCATCCAGCGCCTCCTTCCACCGCCCTGCACAGACACACCAGCGATCGCCGGGGCGCAGACCCGGAAACTGGAATTGGGGCATGGGAGTCGTCAGGTCATTCCCGGCAGCCTTGCTGAAGGCAAGAAAGTCAGCCGTCAGCTCACAGCAGATCGCATGACAGCCGTGGTCCTCTGATCCCACCTCACAGGCACCCGTGCGATAAAAACCCGTCATCGGGTCGACGCTGCAGGGCATCAGCTCACCACCCAACACATTCTTCTGGCGAAAGTCTCCGTCACTCATCTGCGTAGAACCTACCCGTGGCACCGATTCCGAGGCAACCGAAAACTCAACCAACAAGATCAAATTTACTAGCTGCCGAAATCCGGCAAGGACGACGGGCTTCTGCCTGTGCGAATAAATTCGCTGCTCCCCAACTCGCATCGTTCACACTGGGGAGCAGCGAATTGATTCGCGGACGAAATCTGCCACGGACGACCTGACCTCGCCGGAGGAACATGCTCAAAGACCGAGGTGATCGATCGCAAAGCCGGAAACACTTTGGGCACATTAATATTTGCAAATACCTGAATATTATTTATAAAAATTATAATGGTTCGAGCTTTTCTACTGCTTATCGCCTGCATCCTTGGCGTAATCGCTCCCTGGCTGGTCGAGGACTGGCTGGAGCACAAGGATCGACTCGATCGAGGCCTCAGCAGTGGCACCGTCGCCGCCACCTGGGTCGAAGATGCCGCCCGATCCTGGTGGGGGCTGGATGAAAATGCAGATACAGCAGAAATGCGTGAGCTATTCGATGCTGAATCTACCGCCACCCCCATCGATGGCTGGGAACTCGACCTCAAGCAGATGGCCGCCGTGCGCAACTTCCGCCCAATTGGCGGCGCTTCTGCTAGCGAACCGCGGACCGCCATGAAGGCCATTCCCCGCACAAATGCATCAGAGCAAGCCACTGCTCGCCATCAATCATCCTTAGATCGATCCATGCGCAGCAAAGGCTACCGACTGGGCTCCCCCATTTTTCTGCGGCTCTTCAAGGAAGAGAAGACGTTGGAAGTCTGGGCCGCGGCTACCACTCAGCACCATTTCCAACTCGTGAACAGCTACCCCATTCGAGCTTATTCAGGCAAACTCGGCCCGAAAATGCGCGAAGGAGACGGACAGCTTCCTGAGGGGTTTTACTTTATCTCGGCGAATCGGCTTCAGCCCGACACTCGCCATCACCTGGGCCTGGATCTCGGCTACCCCAATCGCTACGACGTCTACCATTCGCGCACCGGCAGCAAACTCTGGATTCACGGCGGGAGCTCCAGTCAGGGGGCCTTTGCTCTCGATCCCGCCCATATGGAGGAAGTTTACGCCCTCGCCCAGGCAGCCCTTTCAAACGGACAACGCTACTTCCGCGTCCATGTTTTCCCTTTTAAAATGACCGATCACCGGACGGAACAAGCCTGCAGGCAACTTCCTAAGTGGGCCCCCTTCTGGTCAAATCTCAAGGAAGGATATGACTTTTTTGAGATCGTCAACCGGCCACCGGACGTCCAACTGATCAACGGTCGGTATGGCTTTCGGTTTTCGCGGTAGGGAAGAGTCGATAAAATAGCTGCGCACTCCACCCCTTGCCTCCTTGGTCGTTTTCGGCTCTACGGCATTTGCGTCCGGCCAATCTGAATCGAGCCATGTGTCCTCTGCGTTAAAATCACAGAAGGCTTCTTTCCACTACCGCCATCTCTCTATCGGCTGTCACCTAAATCTCTGCATCGCTTGATCCAGGAATGGTTGCATCACTCTTTCAAATCTATTGAAGTGCTCAATAAGCCAGCTGGTCATGTCTTCCCAATTCCCCTTATCACGCGTTTCGACGTCAATTCCAAATTCAATACGGCATGCTTTCCTCTGGTCCATGGACTGCCAGACAAGCGGCCCGCCAAAATCTGCGTGGATCTCTTCCCTTTTAGCGTAAATAGCGTCGAAGATCCTCCTATTGAGCGCCGCATCTTTTTTCTCAAGATACAACTCAACACGCATCCGATGTCTACAAATGACCAGAGAATATTTGATTGAAGTGAACCCGGTGCCGCAGGAAATGTAGTGCTTCTCTGATGGACTTATAGTCTCGAAGCGCTCGACACCCGCGGCTTCCATTGCATGGAGCGCCCTCGACCAAAACTCTCTGCACAGATTGTGGCCCGACCTGATCGACTCAATCGCATTCTCTTCATCATCGCGTTTCTGTTTGATGCTCACCCGAAATTCAGCCTCCTCAGGCGTTGGTAGTATCTGCTCAGTAGCCAGATACTGCTGATCCTCTTGCTCGTGCAAAGTTACCTTCACGCACTGCAGCCGAATATCGTTCGCAAGCAACCACATTACTGTTGAGGTAACTTCTCTCCTAAAATTGGCTGCAACGAGAATTATCCGTTGTGACACCCCTTTGTTGAGGACTACATCGTCGAAGCTTTCAGCACCAAGAAAATCAGCAATCACTTCGTGAGCTACTCTGCTATCTCGAGTCTTCGTTAAATAGGCTTGAAAGGCCTCAGCAATCTGCGATCTCGTCAAAGAGGAACAATAAGAGGCATATTTCAAAGCTTGCCACACGACGTCCCGCCCCGAATCGTCCAATTTATTCTCGATAACGACAAGATCACCATGCTTATCGAGCGCTAGCAAGTCCAAGCGCTCATTTGTTTCAGAGAAACCTTTGAACTCCTTCTGGATGATAAGCAGATCCTCACCAAGGGCGGCGGGGACTTTTGAGATCCATTCTTGCAAGTGGTCCCGCTCTTTGAACTTTGCCTCGGAAAACGAAATCGCTTTGACCTCTCTAATGGTGTTGGCTTCCCTGTCGACTCTATACATTTTGAAATATTTGATACCGCTGCTGTCGGGGTTCAACCATACCCGCGTCAAGGTGTTACGGTTCCGAAAAGGTTTACAAGATCTTTCCGTTTGTCCAAAATTCCCAGCCCCAAAAAACTCGCTTTTTTGCTTCACCCTATGCGAAGAATCGCCTAGCTTGCTACGAAAATCGAGCAGGGTCCCGTTTCGGACAGCCCTTTCATCCACCTTTACCATTCAGTCGTCGTGTATCAGAACGAATCCTTTCTCCTCCAGCTGTTGACCGAGGCCGGACACCTAACGGACGAAATCCTCGAAGAAGTCGACCAGAGCAAACAGCCTGATGAGTCGATGATCGAGGGCCTGTTTTCACAGAACCGGCTGGATGAGGAGACCGTGGCGAAGACCCTGGCAGTCAATTCAGGCCTAGAATTCGTCGACCTCCTTAAGCGCCCCGTTGACAAGGAAATAGCCCCACGCATCGATGGCTCATTAGCCGTTCGCTATGGAGTGCTGCCCATCGCCGAGGTAGGCGAAAATCTCATCGTGGCAGTGGTTGATCCGATGGACTTCGATGCGCTCGACTCACTGCGCCACACGCTGGATCGCGAGCCGGAATTTGTCGTCGGCACACCGACGGCAATCAAGCAGATGCAGCTGGATTTCTACAACGCCGTCCTATCTCCTGAAGAGCTGAAAAAAATCGGTGGGACCGGCATGGCCGAGAGCGTGCTGGAGGGTGCTGAGGGCGGCGATGCTCCCGTCATCAAACTCGTCTATCAGATTCTGCAGGAAGCCTACCAGAATCGTGCCTCAGATATTCACATCGAACCGATGGAACATGAGATGCGCGTGCGCTACCGCATCGATGGTGCCCTGCACAAGGTGCAGACTCACCCGCTCTCTCTGCTCCCCTCTATCGTCAGCCGGATCAAGATCATGACGGGCACCATGGCGATCGCCGAGAAGCGGCTGCCGCAGGATGGCCGTATCCAGGCGAAATTCGGGCAGGGAGACCTCGACTTGCGTGTTTCCACCATCCCAACAACGAGTGGCGAGAGCATCGTAATGCGTATCCTTGACAAAAGCTCGCTCGCTATCGGTCTACCGCAGCTCGGTTTCTACAGCGATGACGAGGAGAACTTTCAGGAACTCATCCGCCTGCCTGACGGAATTCTGCTCGTAACCGGCCCCACCGGTTCCGGAAAAACCACGACGCTTTACGCTTGTCTCAACACGATCAACAAGCCGGATCGCAAGATCATCACGGTAGAGGACCCGGTGGAATACCTGCTCTCCGGGATCAACCAGGTGCAGGTGAAAGACTCGATCGGCATGACCTTCGCAGCCGCGCTGAGATCCATTCTTCGCCAGGCACCAAATATCATCATGATCGGGGAGATCCGGGATATCGAAACAGCTTCGATCGCCATCAATGCCAGCCTTACCGGTCACCTCGTATTCTCGACTCTTCACACCAATGACGCCCCGAGTGCGGTCGCCCGTATGGCCAACATCGGAGTCAAAAAATTCCTTATTGCCAGCGCTGTGCGTTCCATCATGGCGCAGCGCCTCGTCCGGAGCATCTGCCCGGATTGCAGCGCTCCCGTCGATGCGACAGGAAAAGAAATCCAATCCCTGCGTCTGACAGCCGAGCAGCTCGAGGGCGCGGACCTGCGTCAGGGCACCGGCTGCCACACCTGCCGACAAACCGGTTACAAAGGACGAAAAGGCTTGTTCGAAATCTTCAACGTTGATGAGGAGCTGCGAACACTCATCAATAACGATGCGGGGACATCTGAGCTGCGCAAACGTGCCCGCCAGCTCGGTATGCGCACCCTTCGCGAAGATGGTGTGCGGAAAGTCCTCTCTGGCATCACCACGCCATCCGAAGTCCTCCGTGTCACAATGGCTGACTAAGCTCAGGTTCCTTCAAAGCTTTTTCTTTCTGCCTATATGAATCCTGACAGTGCTGTCGAACTTCTCATTTCCCGAGGCCTCATGGATGAGGATCTCCGGGATGTCTGTCTCTCAGGGGCCTACGAAACTGGCCGCGACATCGGCGTTATTCTCGAAGAGCAGGGTGTCATCAAACGAGCCCAACTTCTGCAACTGGTAGCGAACGATATTGGGGGGCAATATTACGATCTCGATGGATTCTCTCCTGCCGAGCACCTTCTTGCTGTCATCCCCGCCGGTCAGGCGAAACTCTACCAGGCCGTCCCCATTCAGTTTTCCGATGCAGGTCTGGAGGTCGCCCTCGCAAATCCGCTGGATCCGCAGAATCTGGAAGAACTCTCCTTCTCTCTCAATCAGAACATTATCCCCGCAGTCGCTGCCTCTGAGCACATTGCAGAGATCATCGACCGCTGCTACTATGGCAAAGGAAAAGATGGTGCGGATGACGGCGAGGGTGAGAGCGACGTCATGGCATCCCTGCGTGCTGAGGTTGCAAACCTTTCGCAGGAGGATCTCGAAGGCGAGGACAATGCGGCCCCCATTATCCGCTATGTTGACCTCGTGCTCTATCAGGCGATCAAGGAGAAAGCATCGGACATCCATTTCGAGCCATTTGAAACCGACTTCAAAATCCGCTACCGCGTCGATGGTGCCCTCTATGAGATGGCGCCTCCTCCGCCACACCTGAAGGATGCCATCACCTCGCGTGTAAAAGTTATGTCGGGCCTCAATATCGCCGAGACCCGCCTCCCTCAGGACGGCCGGATCACAAAGGACATCAAGGGCCAGACCGTAGATATGCGTGTCTCGACGTTGCCAACAGCTTTCGGAGAGAGCGTTGTGCTGCGAGTTCTGGATCGATCGAATGCCAATCTGGACCTGCCAGCCCTGCACCTGCCGGAAAACATCCACGAATATATCGAGGAGACGATCGAGAAGCCCAATGGGATTTTCATCTGCACCGGCCCCACTGGTGCGGGCAAAACGACGACTCTTTACGCCTGTCTGCGACGGGTGAATACGGAGGATTCCAAGCTCCTGACTGCCGAGGACCCCGTAGAATATGAAGTCGATGGGATCATGCAGGTGCCCATTCAGGAGAACATCGGTCTGACCTTCCAGAAAACCTTAAAAGCCTTTCTTCGTCAGGATCCGGACCGCATCCTCGTCGGGGAGATGCGAGATCTGGAGACGGCGCAGATCGCGATTCAGGCTTCCCTCACAGGCCACCTTGTTTTCAGCACGCTGCACACCAACGATGCTCCGGGGGCTGTCACTCGTCTCATCGACATGGGCTGTGAACCCTTCCTCGTTGCGGCGTCCCTGGAGGGTGTGCTGGCCCAGCGCCTTCTCCGTAAGATCTGCCCCGATTGTAAGACAGGCTATCAGGCCACTTCCATGGTATTGGAACAGCTCAACCTGGATCGGGAAGACATCGGCGACCGCGAGTTTTTCACCGGCACAGGCTGCGATACATGCAACGATACCGGTTATAAGGGTCGTCAGGGCCTATTTGAACTGCTCGACATGAGCGAGCCGGTCCGCGAACTGATTACCCAGAAAGCCTCCTCCGTAGAGCTGATGAAAAAGGCAAGAGAACTGGGTATGACCACCCTGCGCGAGGATGGACTGCGAAACATCTTCTCCGGTGTCACGACCATTGAAGAGGTCCTGAAATATACATAGATCGGCAGCTTACACGCTAGATGCGGGGGAAAGAAAATCGCCCCGGGCACAGCGTTTTTCTTAGCACTGTCTCTCGTGTCAAGCGCGCTGAGCTGACCTCGGGGTAGGAGGCCCCCGCCTCCCGGTTTTCCTTACTTCACTTTCTTCCACGAAAGCAGCTTGTAGTGGTCGGCTCCGGCGAGCGCGCTCTCGACGCGTGATCGAGGCACCGGCTTGGCGTCCTGCAAGGTCACCTCGAGGCGATGTGCATTTTTGCTCTGCTTGACGATCCTGATCATCTCGACCCCTTTGATCTTCGCGATCGACTTCGCGATAGCTTTCTTACACTGGTTGCACTCAACCCCGGAGAGCTTCCCATGATAAACAGCCTCCTGAGCAGTCACACTGCCGATGAACAGAAAAAGCGAAGCCAAAAGCACGACATAAGATCGGGGTAAATTCCTCATTTCTTTTTTTAATGCAAACTACTTGCATTAGCAAGCTGTTTGCCTAGGGTCGCCACCATTATGAGAAACGTGTCTTTATTGCGACTCGCTGCGGCACTTGCTGTCAGCTCAGCTGGTCTCGCGACTGCTCAAGACGACTCCGACGTCTTTGAATTTCAACCCGGTTCTTTCGATCCATTCACCGGAGAGGGCGCTAACATTGGCGGCTTTATCTTCCCGGAGATTTTCGTTATTGGTGCAGGTGGTGCATTTGAACCTGGCGTTGACCCTGAGTCACTCGGTGTCAACGAGCATGACCCACGCAGAGAGCTCGGGATTCAAGCAATCGAGGCCGATTTCCGCATCAACGTGGATGACACGCTGACCGGTCTCGTAAGTGCGACCTCTTTTCAACAGGAAGATGGCTGGGAATCACACCTCGAAGAGGCGTTCCTTCATTACAAGGCAAACGAGGTCCTAAGCCTGGGTGGTGGTCAATACTTCGCCGACTTCGGCTTTCAACAGGCACGCCACCTCCACCAGTGGGATTTCGTGAACCAAAACCTGGTAAACGGACGCATGCTGAATGAAGGCGAGCTGATCCTCCAGGGGGCTG
>JAHDFZ010000170.1 GCA_020627905.1 Verrucomicrobiota bacterium | reverse complement strand
AAATAAGAATGAGAACTTCCCAGTAGAATTGCAAGGCGAACGAAAATACCAGAAGGAGGAAGAGGATCGAATTTATGCTCTAGAAAACCCCTTTCCTGAAAGAGAATCTTATATGGCCTCAGCTCTTTACAAGATTCTGGCTCGAAACAGATTCTCTACAGTCGTTGGTTTATTCCACAATATGCATATCAAAAAGAGAGGTTCTGCTGAGGTTGGTGATTTGAAGCTTTTTTCCGTAGTTGAGTGGCTATCTTTCAGGTATTCTGTCCCTAGTTACTGTATTGGACTATTCGCGCGATCTGGGAATGCAATGCATAATGACCTACAGGATTTCTCCTTTGATATAAGCGAATCTAACTCAATAGAAATGATGGCTCTCACGCCTCATGCGAGAGTAACTGATTCGCAAGTCCTCAATGCTCATACAGCTTATCATCATGCGTTTGAAAAGGAAACATTGCCGGTTGGCCTGCAATACGATGAATGTATTGTTTTTGAGAGCGTTTCTGCTCCATCTATCATTAATAAACTGTAGATTTTTGCGCATCACACGGAGAAATCGGATACACTGAATGCCGGAAATTATAACATAGGATATTTTCGCACTTTGACTTTTCTAGTCTTAGATCGAACAAATTAGGTGAACTAGAACAAGGTCGGATACCTCGCGTGTTTTCATTGTAATCGAGTCTGCATTTACAACGCAACGAAGAATTATCTGCCGAGAAAGAATAACTCGGCTGCCTAGGACCGTTGTTTCTCTGGGATAACGTAAAATATTTTTCGCACTTTGATTTTTCTGGTCTCCGATCCAACAAATCAGACGAACGAAGAACCACGAACAGAAAGAGAAGCAGGCGTAGCGGGCACAATCGTCAATATCGACGAGAAACAGATTTGCAGCCACCTCGATGAGATTGTCGTAAATGCTCTCAACGCGTAGTTCGATGCAGCGGTAGATCGTCTTTGCGGGGGTGAGCGCTACGAGCGCAATGCAGATCGAGTCGACACTTGGGCAGGAAGCTATAAACGGACACTGCACACGAAGGCTTGAGAAGTCGAATTTAAGGTTCCGAAGTTGAGAACACTACCCTTAAAAGTCGATGCCCGGCGGTGGGACGGTCATAAAGTATCTAGGAATCTGCACTAAAGCCCGACAGGTGGAAATTAAAGGGAGCTCCAAGCCGATGTGTTTCGCGCCAGTTTTATCTAGGCATGCCTGCCTTGTCCAACCCGCTTAGATGAAAGACTCTCTCTGTCACATTCTGAATACCGGATAATCCGCGCTCCCTGGATTTGTAATCGGGTGACCAAAGAGATGCAGATTTATGCCCGTATGAGATCCGAGCGACTGTTCCATCCGCTCCCTTCGTCTCATCTCCTGAAATAGCCTTCCAGTCGATTCGGTCGAGGTCTCGTTTTAGCCTCTCTACCTGATCGAAAGGGATCTGAACCGTTCGTGTTACCGGTTGCTTTCCTTTCGACTCGGTAATGACTGTGGAAGCGCCTTCCGAGGAAACGATGACGTGGACTCGGTGATTTGGGATGCGCAAAATATTAAAATACTCTAGCGATACTACAGGCTCCGCCTTCGCGAGTCCCACCATCAGGAAGAAGGCAATCGTGGCGAGGTATTTCATTTCTCGGTAATCCCTACTCCTTCACCTTCACCACCACCCTCACATTTTCCACACACATCGCCTGATCAATTGCCTTGCACATATCAAACAGCGTCAGCGCCGCCACCTGCACACCACACAGGGCCTCCATCTCAACTCCGGTCTTCCCAGTCGTCTTCACAAAGCAGCTGATTTCAATGCCCTCTGCCTGCACCTCAAAGTCGATAACCACCTGCGAGAGCGGCAGGGGATGACAGAGCGGCACGAGCTCGGCGGTCCGCTTGGCTCCCTGGATCCCCGCCACACGGGCCACCCCAAGCACATCACCTTTCGGCGCGCTGCCGTCAGCAATCGCGCTGATCGTCTCCTTCGCCATGCGGATGAAACCAACCGCCCGAGCAGAACGCTTCTGGTCGGGCTTGTTTGATACATCAACCATGGCGGCGGTGCCATCGGCGCGGATGTGGCTGAGTTGATCACTAGTCGAGCTCATGATTCGGCAGATTGAGAAACTTTACGCCGGATGCTGGCGAGGAGTTCGTTATCTTCACGCACGGCGTCGATGAAGCTGGGATAGCGCGGATTCCAACCGGTCTCCTGCAGTCGGTCGTTAGAAATACGCTTGCTGGTGAGAGCACGCTTTCGCTTGGTTTCCGCAGGGGCCTCCGGCGGCATGGCGAGGCCAAGGATATCGGTGGCCTGTTCGTAGCAGTCCCGCTGAGTGAGCGGTGTGCTGTCGACTCCATTGAAGAGCTGATGAGAAAACGCCCGTTCGGCGAGAGGAGCCTGGCTTGCACAGAGGAGATGAGCAATCGCCGACACGGCATCGGTGACGTGGATTTGATTGAGGTAGCGGCTCTTCTTCCCGACATCGATGGTAGCTGTGCCAGCGAGTAGTTTCTCGAGATGGATAGAGCGGTCTGGTCCATAAAGCCCTCCCAGCCGGACGACGATCCCATACGGGTTTTCGTGTAGAAGCAGCTCCTCGGCCTCGACTAGGATCTGGCTGGTGCGCGTTTTTGGCCTGGTCTCGGATGTTTCATCGACGGATTCACCGTTTTCATGAGCATAGACACTGGTGCTGCTGGTGAAGAGGGTAGGGGTGTCAGGAAAGGCTTCACGGAGATTTCCCAGCCCCTCTAGGAAGACGGATTGATACGCCTCCTCGCCGCCTCGATTGGAACTGGCGCAGTGGATGACGGCATCAAAGGATGTTTTTCCGAGTGCCAGCACCTGCTCGCGGTCACTGACATCGAGTGTCTCCTGCTGGTAATCGGTCGCCTCATCCGGCCCATTGAGCGTTGCCGAGGTGACGCGGATACCGTTCCTGTGCAGGAACTCACACAGAGGCTTCCCGAGGAAGCCATGACCGATGACGAGGCAGGATTGAGCCATGACGTTCCTGATCGGATCGACGACCCTGTCCTACGGGTTCCGCTTGCCCGTGAAGTCGAACACGAAGACTTGATCTAGGATCGGCTTCAGTTTCGCGACAAAGGCTTTGTGATCAGGGTGGGGGAGGTAGACTTCCAGCCCCTCTTTGTCTTCAAAGGAAACGAGAAAGCCGTGGGTGAAGACGCCATTCAGAGGCTCGATATTTTCGGCCAGCCCCCACTCCAGATCGACGATGGTGGGGATCTTGTTTTTAAGATCGAGAAAGGCGGCGGTGATTTCCGCGATCTGCTCGTCGGAGGCTTCCTCTTTGAACGAGAAACACACCATATGACGGAAGAGCGGTGTCCCATTTTGCGCATCTTCCTGCGGTTCTGCGTTTGCTGGAATGGCCATAAGCGTGACGAAAAAGATATATGTGAGGGATGCGATGATGGGATGGAATGTTTTCATGGGAAAGGCTTTGCGAAACGACAGAACAAATCGACAATGCGGTCAATGAAAAGCCTTTGGGAAACTTATCAACAGTCAATTATTCGCTACCCGGAACTCGGATTCACGCTCGATACCAGCCGCATGGGAGTCCCTGCTGACTGGGTGGCAGGAATGTCAGGAAAGGTGGAAGCAGCCTTCGCGCACAACAAAGAACTGGAAGCTGGGGCGATCGCCAATCCTGATGAGGGACGCCAGGTCGGTCACTACTGGCTCCGCAATACGGAACTGGCACCAGCGGAGCACGCTAAGTGGATCGACGAGGTGAATGCCCAGACCTTCGACATCGCCGCAAAGGTGCGCAGCGGGGAGATCACGGCAGCTGATGGCAGCAAGTTCGCCCACGTCCTCGTGGTCGGGATCGGTGGCAGTGCCCTCGGGCCTCAGCTCGTCGCCAAGGCGCTCACACCTGTGGGGGCGGACATGGAGATTCATTTCCTCGATAACACTGACCCTGTCGGCATCGACGAGACACTCTCCGCATTCGGCGATGCGATCGCCCAGACGCTGGTCATCGTGACTTCGAAATCAGGCGGCACCCCGGAGACCCGGAACGGGATGCTCGAGACCGAAGCGTTTTTCAAAAGCAAAGGCATTGACTTCGGGAAGCACGCCATCGCGGTCACCGGCGATGGAAGTAAGCTGGATCAGTATGCGGAGCAGAACGGCTGGATCGCCCGCGTGCCTATGTCTGACTGGATCGGTGGCCGGACATCGGTCATGAGTGCTGTCGGCCTGCTACCCATGGCCCTGCTGGGGCTGGATGTGGAGCAGTTTCTCGCCGGTGCCGGTGCCATGGATGCTAAGACGCGCGTGCCGGAGACGGCAACAAATGCGGCGATGCAGCTGGCTCTCATGTGGTATCACGCTGGTGATGGCGAGGGGAAGAAGGACATGGTCATCCTCCCTTATAACGACCGGTTGGATCTCATGAGTAAATACCTCCAGCAGCTTGTCATGGAGTCACTGGGGAAAGAGCACGATCTGGACGGCAATGTCGTCAATCAGGGGATCGCCGTTTACGGTAACAAAGGCTCTACCGACCAGCACGCCTACGTGCAGCAGCTGCGCGATGGTTTGAAGAATTTCTTCGCGACCTTCATCGAGATCCGTCAGGAGCGCGGTGGTGAGTCCATGAGCATGGATGAGCATGGTTCGACGACAGGGGATTACCTGCAGGGCTTCATGCGGGGGACCCGCACAGCACTTTTCGAGAGCGGCCGTCCATCGATCACTATCAGCCTCGATGGCCTGACTGCCTTCAACGTTGGTGCACTGATCGCCCTCTACGAGCGCGCCGTCACTTTCTATGCCAGCCTCGTCAACATCAATGCCTACCACCAGCCGGGGGTTGAAGCAGGTAAGGCAGCTGCGGGCGTGTTCCTGGAGCGACTGGCCAAGGTCCGCTCCCACCTGGAAGGCGCTGGCGCTCCTGTTACAGCAGATGACGTCTCCGAAGCGATCGGTTCTGATGATCCCGAGGCGGTCTTCCACTGCCTCAATCATCTGGCAGCTACAGGGGCCGCTCAGGTATCAAGGGGTGCCCACCCTGGCGAAGACAGCTTCTCCAAGTGATCTGATAAAGAGTCTACCTTTCAGAAGCGCTCTTCCGGTTCCGGCCGGGGAGCGCTTTTTTGTTGGCAGCGGAGGAGGAGCCCTCACCTGCTGAGACCGTGGAATAAATCCAGCGATTCAGGTAAAATGCATGAAAATGATGTTTTTGGCTAAAATCCTGTAAGGATGTGGCCGAACTTTCGTCATCTATGCACGAATAAGAGCTGGAACCGCTGCAATTCAACCCGTAACATTGCAATATGAAAGGAAGAACAGTTAGCGTGACTGACGCAAAGAATAGGCTACCTGAGTTGCTGAAAGAAGCACAGCAGGCACCGATTTCGGTCACACGACATGGCGAAATTTGCGGAGTGATTCACGGTTTTGCGAACGAGGACGATTTTCTTGAGTGGCGGATCCGAAATGACAAGGAGCTGATTCGGCGCTTTGAGCAGGCAAAGGAGGATTTTGAGACTGGTTCAACTTTTGTGAACCGCGCTCGTCATGAGCCATCAATGGCCGACCGAGGCGTCGCGTCGCGCGGGCGGTGATTTGTTGAAACGCTGCTTGGCAGCAGGGCTAGTGAAGCCGACGGGGCTCGTCCGTTACGGACGTCAGCGTTCCCGGGGACTGCGCTGCCAATTTAGTAAAAGGCTGCTTCCATTTTTTAACAGAGAGCCAACTTGCTGGGAGCGCCGACGTCCTCGTCGGCTTCACATGTCAAGCGCACATGGCTTGGGAGGTGCCGACGGGGACGTCAGCTCTCCCGGGGATGACGCTACTTTGATGAAAGGGTGCTGTCGTTTTTCAAAAGAAAGTCTCCCTGCGGAAAAGATCGCCGTCGATGGTGGGAAAAAGCCCTGATTGGCACCATCGGCATTTGCATCGCCCCGCGACCCGTGGAACATTGTTCCACGAAATCAAACCCTCTATTTTCTATGGCAGACGAAACCAAACAAGACATCGAAATCACCGCTTACCTCAAGACCTTCTGCGGTTGGAGCGAGGGCGTGCGCTCTGTATTCCGCAAGTATGATCTGGAGTGGGAAGAGAAGGACATCATCAAAAACCCTGCTTTCCGCTGGGAGATGGAGCAGAAGTCCGGCCAGCCGCTCTCTCCCTGTGTGGTAGTCAATGGAACGATGCTGGCCGATGTCAGTGGGGAAGAAGTCGAGGAGTGGATGATCGCCAATAACGTCCTCACTCGCAGCGAAGCCGCACCGGATGCGCCGATCGATAGCTCCTGCACGGACGCGCAACACGCTGCGATGGATCGCGGAGAAATCCCCGAAGGACTCGGTGGTGCCAAGCCCAACGTCCGTTTTATCGAATCGTAAAGCTCCCAGAGCTTTCCCAAAGAACCGCAACGATTTCGGGCGGGTGGTGAGATCGCTCTGATCACCTGCCTCACAGAAGATCCATGTCGAAAAAAGGACTCGGAAAGGGACTGAACGCTCTCATCAAAACACCTAGTGGTGTAGGTGTCGATAAGCCGGCCGCCGTGAAGTCAGGCACAGTGGCGGCAGAGGAGAGAGATGTTGAGACGGGAGAACGTGTCCTGCGTGTCGCTCTCAATGAGGTCGTGGCGTCTCCCTATCAGCCTCGCCAGAAATTCGTAGATGATCGGCTTGATGAACTCGTCGAGTCCATTCGCGAGCACGGGATCATTCAGCCGCTCGTTGTTCGGGAGGTAGATGGCAAATACGAGCTGATCGCTGGTGAACGCCGTTGGCGGGCTTCCACGAAGCTGGAGCTTTCCCGGGTTCCCATCATTGTTCGTGATGCCTCCGACCGCGACGTCCTGGAGATGGCTCTCATCGAGAACCTCCAGCGCGAGGACCTCGATCCGATCGAGGAGGCCGAGGCCTACACTCGGCTGGCGGTCGACTTTGGTCTGAAGCAGGACGAAATCGCTCAGCGGGTGGGGAAGAAGCGCGCAACTGTCGCCAACACCATGCGCCTGCTCGACCTGGATAGCAGCGTGCGCGACCTCGTTTCGCAAAAACTCATTACCGCCGGACACGCGAAAGCGATCCTCGGTGCTCGGACCCAGGCCGAGCAGAAGATGATCTCTGAGATGGTCGTAAAGCGTGGCCTGACGGTCCGCGACACCGAGCGTCTCGTCACTGAGCAGACCGGAGGAAAGACCACTTCCAAAAAAGCGAAATCGGCGGGCAAAATTTCTCCGCAGGCTGAAGCCTACGTTCGTCAGATTCAGGATCAGCTACGCAGTCGATTCTCGACCAATGTTATGATTCAGCACGGCGAAAAGCGCGGAAAGATCGAGATCGAATATTATGGCAATGAGGACCTCGGTCGTGTGCTTGAGATCCTCGGCGTAACTGCAGACTAGTCTTTATCCGGTTTGGAATCAGAAAAGACAACACGAAGGCCGGTTTATTTTAGAGGTCTCAAGCTCATCCCTGCGGGGCTGAGTATCTGCGTAGCTCTTCTGCTGTCATGCTGTGTTCAGTCGCCGCCGGCGCAGTCGTCCAAGGAACCATCGCTCCCGGTTGGGGCTGTCACTCAGGATACCATCGCGGGCTGGTTGGATGAGGTGCAAGCACAAGGGGCTGCTGTCCGAGGGACGGATGCACACAAACTCCGCCGCGATTGGATCTTAAAGACACTAGAAACGTTGGGCTGGGAGGGAACTTCTCAGACCTTGCCTGTTCGCGGCGCATCCGAGGAAGTAAGTCTCATTCGCGCCCGTCGAGTCGGAGTGTCCGCTCAGCCGAAAGCGCTGCTTCTGACTCATTGGGACACCAAAAAACATTCCGACCAGGCGATAGGCGGGAACGACGGTTTATCGGGTTTGCTGACATTGCTGGCTATCGCTCATTCCTTCCCGCTTCAAGAGTTGGAGCTCGTTTTTCTGGGCGATGAGCATCCGATCGGGCCACGATTCACGAATACAGATGGGCTGAACTCCAGTAAGGCCTTTTCCCGCCATTTGTCGAATCTATCCGATTGCGAGAGGCCGGGTTTTGCGGTGTATCTTGAAATGTCAGGGAGTGGCGAGGGGCCTTGGGTCATCGGCTCACAGATTGCCAGTGCGGCTTTCTCAAAGAACGATTCCCCGCTGCAGGCCGATCAGGGCTTAGCGGCCCGGTTGCTTTCCGTCTCGGGAAAAGGCGGGGCTCTGGAGCTTTCTCAGGAAGCACTGGGTGGGGCACATGTTCCGCTACAATTGATCGGGCAGATGGGTAGCGTGATCATCACGGAGCCGGGCTACCGCAAGGACCATACGGCTCTCGATACTGTGGATGCTATCGATCAGGCACTGATCCTGGAGCGTTCGCAGTTGCTGGGGCATTTTCTGGAGGAGTTTTTTTGTTTTTTTAAATTTTGTTTTGGGTTTTTTTTTTTTAAAATTTTTTTGAATTTTGGGTTTTTGGGGTTTTGGGGTTTGGGGTTTGGG
>JAHDFZ010000169.1 GCA_020627905.1 Verrucomicrobiota bacterium | reverse complement strand
ACCGTGGCACAGACGGGAAGATCCTCGCAGCAAAGTTTGCTCGCGAAAACAAGGTCCCCTACTTCGGGATCTGCCTGGGAATGCAGATCGCGGTCATTGAATTCGCGAAAAACGTTTGTGACTTGCCGATGGCGCACAGCACGGAGTTTCTGCCGGACAGCCCGCATCCGGTCATCTGCCTGCTTGAGGAGCAGAAGGGCGTAGAAGAAAAGGGTGGATCGATGCGGCTGGGAGCGTCCGAAGCCAGGCTGGCACCAGAGAGCTTAGCCGCAAATCTCTACGGGGCGACCACGATTCACGAGCGCCATCGCCATCGTTTCGAGTTCAATCAGCATTACCGCGACCAGTTCGAGGCAGCCGGAATGATGCTTTCGGGAACATCACCTGATGGAACGCTGGGCGAGATCGTCGAAATTCCGGACCACCCTTTCTTTATCGCCGTGCAGTTCCACCCCGAGTTCAAGAGCAAGCCACTAGCACCTCATCCTGTTTTCAAAGGGTTTGTTGCAGCAGGGCTCGAACGCCGTGAGAGCCTCGCCTAGATTGTCTTGTTCACACAGCATAGCAGAAAGGCCTAGCGGGATGCTAGGCCTTTCAACGAATCTAAACAAGGCTTCCGCGCATTGATTATCGTGCGGGTCGGTCACGTAGGATGGTGATCGAACTTGCTTCGATCTCGTCCTTCGAGAGCAGATTCCAGTCGAACTCTCCAGAAACCTGTAGCCGATCGCCCACGTTGACTTGCTGCATCCCCTCCCGATCCAGAGGATTGTAGCCTAGGGTTTCGATAGAAACCTTCAGATTTCGGATGCCTGACTCGAGAATGAAGTAATCGCTCCCTACCAAAGTTACGTTTCCACGAAAGGTCGCGTAGCTCTCACCCTGTGGCAGGAAGTTTACCGGCGTCAGGAGGTCTTCTTCATCTGCACTATTGGCGTAATAGACCGTATTGAGAGCTGTGACATACACCGCCGAGGCCTCGATTTTTGTTACCTCTGCCGGGTCCCGATCTAGTCTGCCATAAACGGTGACGTCGTCTCCCGCGACGATGCTCATCCCCTCTCTCGCCGGATCATAATCATCCATCTCAACAGTGACTGTGCTGATCCCGTAATCGAGCGTGAATCCGTTCGGTCCAGCTTCCAGGACTTTCCCTGAAAGGCTGATTGGGGCGTTCTTTGCTACTTCTTGAGGGTTGGTGTCTGCCTTGAGTGATGAGACACAAAGGGCGAGGGCGGATACGATAAATGGAATTAATTTTTTCATCAGCGGATCAAGTTGCGAAATATGTGCCAGATGCGCATCTCTCTGATCGGTAGGCGTCAGAGATTCCCATACTACCGCGGGAAAGCGCGGATCTTTGACTGATTGTTCAGGCAGTCCACTCGGAATGGTTTCTGCCCATCAGGCTGTGCAAAACGCATTCATGCCGTGCAGGCAACAATCTCTAGTGATCACGGCAAGACCCCAATGTAGGATTGAACCCACTTCGCTTTCGGTCCATCGACGATGAATGACGAGCGTGAATTCATGAGTTTACGAGGCCTACTGAGCAAAGGGTGTCAAGCAGTCAGCCCCATCTATCCACGCCGCGAGATACGGCCATTCCGCATCATCCCGCCACAGAAAAACAAAGAATGGCCGATCACAGATGAACTCGCGCGGGACCACTGCCGGGGGCTCTGGCGGCGGCCCGAAAGGCTCGAATCCCGTGACGGCCTGGACTCTCACGCGCGCTCCACTTTCGAATAACTCAAGCTTGGCAGCCTGGAATGCGGTCGTGACCAACCATGGCTGAGCTTTCTCCGTGTAATACAACTCCCCGGACAGCTCACCTGAAAAATCGGTCTGAGCCTCGAGATTCAGGTAAGGAATCTTCACCACATCCTCGCGATGCAGAGCACTATCATCGATGTAACCGTAGGCGCCGGACAGCGGGGACTTCTCCGCGTTCCTGACAAGCTCGACAGCAGAACGAAAACTCTGCTCGCTTTCCGGTAGGGCAATGATCAACGACTCCCCTTCTGTTGTGGTTGATACCTTCAGGATGAATGCCCCTGTCTCGACCTCGTAGCGGAGGATCTGCACCGCCTTCCGATACATATCACTCTGCTCCCCTGCCGTTCCAAAAAACGTGCAGAGCTGCTTCGGGCCAGCACGAGGTTGAAACAGTAGGCCCTGGTTTCGAGAGCGGAAAAATTTGTTCTGAAACTGCACTTCCCGAATGAGGATCCCGTAAGTCGCCACTCGCAGCGGGTTGATGGGGATCTGCCGAGGGTCGATACGGAAGTTGAACGCTTTCTGAATTGCCGTCGCAGTCTGTCTCGAAAATTCCTCTGTCGCGCGACCGCCATACACGGCATAAGCGCCAGCAGGCATGACGCTTTCCTCATTCCACTGGAACTGCTCCAGCTTCTGGATCTGTGCATTCGGTGGGACCACTTTTTCAAGTGCTCCGTTCTGGATCGCTTGGAGCTTGTCCCACGAAGCCTGGAACAGCGGCGACCACAGCTGGGTCTCTCCCGCTGCGGGAACGGAATCGATATCAAGGATGGAGACCGTCTCTCCAAAATTTTGTTTCGAAGTCAGGAGACTGAGGATGAACAGCAAGGTAAGGCGGTTCATAGGAATCATGATGCCAGCAATGCCCCATGCGGAACACTGGTGGCATTATGACAACAGGAACAACAGCCGACAAGGCGTTATTCCTATACGGATCGGGTCGGTCGGCCAAGCCGCCACCCCTAAATCGGTAACTAGCGCCGGCTAGAAGCTCCACTTCAAACCACTGGTGACAGCCGTGTCACTCTTTGTCCGGCCAGCAGCAGGAACATTATCGTAAGTATAGGTGTAGGCGTTCGTCCAGCTCCAGCCGTCGAAAAGCTTCGTGTCAAAACCTGCGCGACCAATCAGCTGATAGTTATCGGTCTCGCTGACATCGGCAAAGTATTCTAAAGATTGGAAGATCTTGGTATCCCCGGTGAGCTGATGATCGAAGAACTGTCCGGCGCGGACAGCAGCGAAATCATTCGTGCCACCCTGATCCTCCCACACATAGGTCATGCCGAGTTCGCCCCGCAGTGTCGTCGTCGCTGTATCGATAAAACGGTATCCGATGTAGGGCCCAAGCGAGATCCGGTAATCGATGTCGGCAATTTTGTCCTGAAGGTAATCGAGTCGGATACCTGTGTAAGTCGCTTCGCCCAAATCAAAATTCTGAAAGGCGTAAGCAGCAAAACGCTCAGCAGTCGTCGAACCAGCATTTTCATTCAATCCAGCGGAAACTCCGAGTCCCTGCTCGTAACCTGCCCATCGGCGGCGGCCAGTGACACTGGCAGTCAGAATGGAGGATTCCGTATTCCCACGCAACCAGGTTCCGGCGATAGCCCCATTGAAGTTCCATCCGTCGCCGTCTGCATCAGCCAGGGCAGCCTCTGCATTTCCCGGGTCCATACCCGGCTTATTGCCGACTCCATAGCTGACACCAATATAGAGTCCATAATCACTCTGCTCCAGCCCAGAACGCGGCTCGCTATCATAGCGCTGGTTGACGAAGGTTTTTACGCTCATCTGATCGGTGACACGCGTTTCGAGTCCAAGCTCGCCATTCAGGAGGAAGTTACCGAAATCATCGAGCTGGGGTGTGTAGTCCAGGTTCTGCCAGAGGCGGGTGTTCGGGGTGATCTGGTATTCGAAGCGCTGACCGATGCGCAGAGCAGCGTATTCGTCCGCGATTCCGCCCTGTTTCTCCCAAACGTATGAGGGACCAATCTCAACGCTCAGTTTCGTGCGATCATTATCCAGCAGAAAGACGCCGAAGGATGGAGCTAGCTGTGCCCGATAGTCGAGATCAGCGATCGCATCCTGCCAGTAATCCGCTGCGACGCTGAAAAACCAGGGGCCGCTGATCTCCCGCTCATAGCGGCTGTAAACATGAAACCAGTCGGCATCTTTCACGCCACCACTCTCGCCGTAAGCCCCCTCGACACCGAGAGTCAGGGAAGATGGGCTGAACTCCTTGGTCGCCTCGACCTTTCCGAACAGACTCCGAACCTCCGAGTTTCCTGACAAGTAGCTTCCTGCGATGCTCACAGAGCCGCTCCACCCATCTGTCAGACCTGATCCGTTCAGACCGTCAATCTCGTATCCGGCAGTAGGAGATCCCGCTGACCAATGCTCTCCAGCGAAAACGGGAATCGTGGAGAAAGAGAGAAAAGTAGCTAAAATTCTGAGTTTCATACGAGGGGAATCGAATAACGACCCCCAACCGATGGCGATAACGCGCTAACAGTCAAGCAAGAATGCTTCTCATAACTGCAAACACTCGCACCGCTGCGAGAACAGGCTTACAGAGATGGGTAGGATCCGAATGACAGATACGACCAGGTAGGAAAATCATCCAAACCCAGGCCATCTGCGCCGAGATCCTCGATCCCTAATCGCGGGCGGAACTCAGAGCTCGCCTGCACTGAAAATGCCGGATACCAAAAGGTCTCCCCATTGACAGTGATATCCGCAATCATGTTTTCGCCCTTCACTGAGCTATTCACTTCAAAGGAGATGCGATCCCCGTGCAGCACTGGAGCCGATGACAAATAGCCCAGCACTCCCGCGCCATTGCTCACATCACAAACCTCTCCTGTCGCTGGATAGACAGCTACCTGAATGCCTTTCTGAGACGCAGAATCCCAGAGTCCAACAAGGACGCGCTGCGTGATGCATCTAGGCTCTACATCGATCGCGAGACGAAGGTCCATCGAGGAGCCATCAAGGCAGATCGGCTGTTCGATTGTTTCGGTTAAGTAAGGTTCCTGAAAGTGGAGGTGTTTGGCCAATTGAGCAGACTTCATGACGTCGATGGGTAAAGATTTTAAAACTTTACCCAACCCATTATCTTATCAATAGCTATTATAGTAATTACAATAAACCGGCTTCAGACACACTCCTGGACCACACCAGCAATGAGAATCACCTCCCAAATGACACGCGCACCTGCAAAACCCGCGACAAAGCGCGCGATTTTCCTAAAAACACCCCATTAGGGAGACCGCAAAGTGACGCGTTCGTATCGACCGAAAGACGGGCGATGAAGCAAGGCGGTAGCTCGTGCTGCACGACCAGCGTTTTTCTTTACGCTGTTTCTCAAGCCCCGTGCGCTGGCTCAGCCGCGGGGTAAGACTGCCGCGATTTCCCCTCTCGCCCGTGAAAATCGGGGCTAGAAAGATGGGGCTCGATCCGTTAGGAGTGATTCCTGCAGAACCTTATGAATGAAGATGACCTTTTTTCTCTGCCGGACGCTGACATCGAGGGGCAGCCCTCAACATCTCGCCCAGAGGAAGCAATCGACCCCAGAGCGCCACTTGCAGAGCGCATGCGCCCGCGCTCGCTCGACGAATATGTGGGTCAGTCTCACATTCTGGGAGATGGCAAGCTTCTGCGGAGAGCGGTCGAGGCGGATCGTTTCACCTCCCTGATCTTCACCGGCCCTCCCGGGGTTGGGAAGACCAGCCTCGCTGAGCTGATTTCGCGTCGCACCTCATCCCGCTTCGTGAATCTCTCCGGCGTCGAGAGCAATGTCTCCGAAATCCGCAAAGCCGTAGCCGGGGCTCAGCAATGGCTCAGGACCCAGGGGAAGACGACGACGCTCTTCGTCGACGAAATTCACCGCTTCAATAAATCACAGCAGGATGTCCTACTGCCACACATCGAGCGAGGCACCGTGCGATTTATCGGTGCTACGACCCACAATCCCTATTTCTATATCAACAGCCCGCTGGTATCCCGCAGTCAGGTCTTTCAACTGGAACCACTCGCCGACGATGACCTGCTGCAGCTACTGGAGGCCGCCATCACAGATCCCGAGCGTGGTTATGGCAAGAAATCGGTGATCGCTACGGGAGAAGCACGTCGGCACCTGGCGACCATGTGCGACGGCGATGCCCGAAAGATGCTCACCTCTTTCGAGCTAGCGGTCCTCACCACCGAGGCTGACCTGGAGACGGGAGATATCCGCATCGACCTCGCAACCGCTGAAGAGTCGATCCAGAAAAAGACAGTCGTTTACGATGCAGATGGGGATGCGCACTACGATACCGCCAGCGCCTTTATTAAAAGCATACGGGGCTGCGATCCGGATGCCGCACTCTACTGGCTGGCCAAGATGATCCATGCCGGAGAGGACCCCCGCTTCATCGCTCGGCGACTGGTGATCGCCGCCAGCGAGGACATCGGTATGGCCGACTCGAATGCCCTCCGCGTCGCAGTTTCTGCTCAGCAGGCGGTTGAGTTTGTCGGCATGCCGGAAGGGCGCATTCCCCTCGCCCACGCGACCGTGTATCTGGCGACGGCACCGAAGAGCAACCGGGCCTATGCAGGGATCAATCAGGCGCTACAGGACGTGGCTCAGGGCAGAACACTCACCGTGCCCCCGCATCTGCGCACCCGCAGCCGTAAGCAACTCGGTCGAGAGAGCGGCTCTTTTGCCAATCACGAGACAGCCTACGCCTACGGCCATGACGATGAGAGTGGCTATATCCCCCAGGCCTACCTGCCGGAGGGCCGGCGCTACTACGAGCCGTCGGAAAACGGGATGGAGAAACGCGTCAAAGAGCGCCTTGATTACTGGCGTTTACAGTTTGCCGAGAGCGAGGGCCGGGCAGAGGAGTGATCTTAGCGAGCCAGGGTAGCATGGCTTCTGAACGAGGGACAGGAATGTCCCTCTCACCGAGGTTTGCGGCTTGTCATCCAGACATGCTGTCTTTGATCATTTCGATCTGGCCGCGGAGCTGAGTCTCCAGCTCCTGATAGATCCAGATGCCTAGACGCTCTTTTTCTGCTCCGAGGAAGCGCACGTAACCCCACTCCCCCTCTCGCAATGGCGGGGAGTCAGATGGCAGCGCAGAGACCGTGATCCGCCCCGGGAACCGCGGCTGAGCCAGCTCCATCTGTGACTCCTGCTCCCCCAATCCCCGGAAGTAGTCGAGCTCGGCCCCGAAACGGCTGCCTCCTACAGCTAACTCCTGCAAACGGTCCGTGATGGGTGCCGACACGTTTTTCACAGGCAGCGGCCCACCCGCTGATACGGCTAGCACCTCGTGGGGAATGGCTCGGGTAGCCTGGGCATCGATACGCTCCAGCTCACCGGAGATCAGAGCGGTGCGCCCGCGCAGCCAGATCTCCACCTGCTGGTTGTCAGCCTGCTGGAGCGACTCTAAGTCTTCCTGACGAAAGGAAACCAGCAGCTCATCAGCCGGTGAAGACTCCAGCCGGAGAATTTCATCCCCCGCATTCACCCAGCTCCCCAGGAGCGAGTCAAAGCCGCGTCCCTGCACGATTCCCGCCTTTGGTGCCCGGACCTGCATGGACCGCAGCTGCTCAGCGCTCTCCCGCACTTTTTCTTCCAGCCCGCGCACCCGCTCCTCTTCCGCCAGATATCCACCGACATCATCTCCGGCGAATCGCTGGCGCGCCCGCAGCTGAGCGTTGCGCAACTCAACCTCTGCCTTCCGATGCGCGATGACTAGCTCACGATTCTCTATCTCCAGTAAGAGATCTCCCTCTGCCACGGACTGCCCTGCTTTGACGTGAAATTGCTTCACCCAGCCCCGCAACTCGGCGCGAACCACGAGGTGATCAGCATCTTCCACCACAGCGACCGCCTTACCAGATGGATTCACACGAACGAAATACAGGGTAGCTCCGATGATCAGGGCATAGCAGGCGAAGCGGAAGAGCACCTTGAGAGGCTTCACCGGAGATTCCTTTTTGAAAACATAGTCAAAGAATCGGTAGAGAGAGACGCAGAGGATGAATCCCACGGTGCCAAGGGCGAGGACAGCTCCCGCCCCTTTAAAGAGAAATACCAGCGAGAGCATGATCGACACCCAGATCGTGATCTTCCACAGGGCGGCCAGCACGCCGTAGACCGGGACGAGGATCGGGTGCTTGCGGGTAGCTGCCGGCAGCTTTTCCTCTTTCACCCCCAGAAAGACGCGCTTCCCCAGCCATTTCATGAACTGCTGCCCTTTCGTAGCCAGATTCGGCACCCCTACGGCATCCATAAGAATGTAATACCCATCGAAACGCATGAGGGGGTTGGCATTAAAAACGACAGTTACAAAGGACGCTGCGATGACGGCTGAGTGTAGGGCGGTATTGAGCGATCCCGGAGCCGTGTGCAGCCAGCCGTGAATACACAGACAGGCCACCGCTACCTCGACATACATCCCGGCAGCGGCGACGAGCATGCGCTTCCACTTCGGAGAAAAACGCCAGCTGGAAGTCGCATCGACATAGGCGAGGGGAGTGACAAACAGGAGCAGCTGCATGCCGAACTCCGGCACCTCTCCGCCGTAGCGCTTGGTGGCGATCCCGTGCCCTAACTCGTGGAGGATCTTCAGCAGCGCATAGATCAGTCCGATCTTCAGCCAGTTCGCCGGCAGCAGGACCTGATCCGCAGCACCGACAAAACGCTCCCAGTGAGGGCCTAAACAGGGATCACCAGAGCCAGCCACAGGAT
>JAHDFZ010000168.1 GCA_020627905.1 Verrucomicrobiota bacterium | reverse complement strand
GGCAGGCTGCGCTTTCACCGCGAAGGCAGCCGTCGCCGCGGCGCCTTTTTCGTGCCGGACGACCCGAGCGACCACCCGGTATTCCAGGGCATGGATCGCCCGCAGATCTCGATCGCCCGTTACGGCTATGGCGTGGGCATGCATGATGACCACGTCATTGTCCACATCCGCAAAGCCGGGCCATCCAATCGTGGAGCATTCAACCGCAGAAAAGGTCGGGGGCCAAAACCCAAACGCCGTCAGTCAGACCGCGATGAAGTGCGCTTCGAGGCGCGTGTCGTCTCCATCGTCGAGCGGGCGAATCTACGGGTCGTTGGACAGTTCCACCAGCGCGGTTCGCGAGCCTCCCTCGTGCCCGAGGACTCCCGCCTACCGGCCAGCTTTCAGCTATCCTCTGTGCTGCCGGAGGCGAAACCCCGTCAGGTGGTGGTGGCTGAGTTCGAAAAGTGGACACACCCGCAGGAGGCACCGGTCGCCCGCATGGTCGAAGTGCTCGGAGATGCCGACGCCCCGCACGTCGATATCCTCAGCATCATTCATCGGCATCAGCTTCCCGTCGAGTTCCCACCAGAAGTCATCCGCGAGGCCGAGCAGATCGACGAACAAGTCCCCGCTGAGGAGATCGAACGCCGCGAGGACTGGCGGCAGCGGGATGTCTTCACCATCGACCCCGAGGATGCTCGTGACTTTGACGACGCCATCTGCGTGACCGAGCTGGAGAACGGTGATCTCGAGCTGGCCGTCCACATCGCTGATGTTTCTCATTATGTCAGGACAGGTAGCGCCCTCGATCGCGAAGCGCGCAAGCGGGGCAACAGCACCTATCTGGCTGATCGAGTCATTCCTATGTTGCCAGAGGTGCTGAGTAATGGTGTCTGCAGCCTCAATCCTCATGTCGAGAGACTGACGCATGCAACGATTCTCACCTATTCCCCCGCGGGCAAGCTTCTGAAATCCCGGTTCTGCTCCTGCGTCATCCGCAGCCAGCGTCGCTTTTCCTATGAGCAGGCCTACGAGCTGATGAAGCTGAGTCCTGAGGCTGTCGATCAGCTCCCGGACAAAGACGACCGGCATTTCGGCAAGCACCTGCACCGCGCCTGGGGACTGGCGAAGCAGCTTCGTCGCCGACGTTTCAAAAACGGGGCACTCGATATGGATTTCCCGGAGGTCAAAGTTGTCCTCAATGACGACGGCGTTCCAACAGGTCTCAAACGCTCTGAATACGATGAAAGCCACCAGCTGATCGAGGAATTCATGCTGGTCGCCAATGAAGCCGTAGCCCTGGAGACGAAGAACGAAGGAGCCCCAGCGATCTACCGCATTCACGAGGATCCCGATCCAGGGAAACTGGCAGAATTTGCCGAAATGGCCCGTAGCTTCGGGCACTCCGTCGGCGACGTCAGTCATCGACCGGAGCTGCAGAGGCTGCTGAAAAATGTGCGAGGTAAGCTGGAGGAGCACAGCCTGAAAATCGCTCTGCTCAAGAGCCTCCGCCGAGCCGCTTACTCGCGTGATCCGATCGGTCACTATGGATTGGCCAAGGTCAACTACGCTCACTTCACAAGCCCCATCCGGCGCTACGCTGATCTGATTCTCCACCGTTCTCTGCGCAGGATTTTGTCCCGCAGAGGCGAGCGGACGGCACCGAAGCATCCCGACAAAGTGCCGAATGTCGCCAAAGTGACAGAAATCGCCGAACACATTTCACGCACCGAGCGGGTATCAGCCGAGGCTGAAATGGACTCGCGTCGCCTGAAGATGATGGAATACCTGACCATCCTCGTGCGCGATGATGCCGATGTGAATTTCAAAGCTACCGTCTTCGAGGTGAAGCCCATCGGGGCCTTTGTCGAGATCGATGACCTTTTCATCAAGGCGCTCATCCGCAAAGACGATCTGCCACCGCAGCAGGAGTTTTACTATGATCGCGGCCGCGACGCCATTGTCAGCCGACAGGTCGATGTCACCCTCTCGATTGGCAAGCAACTTGACGTGCGCGTCACGCGAGTCGATGCCGAGAAGGGCTTTGTCGATCTCATACCAGCGGCCTGCCTGACCCGCGATAAAAAGTCATGAAGGTCGATATCGTCACCATCTTCCCCGAGATCGCCCGTGGTCCGCTAGAGGCATCGATCATGTCGCGTGCCCAGGCTTCCGGGGCATTGGAGCTGAACTACCATGATCTGCGGGATTTCAGCGAGAACAAGCACCGCCAGGTCGATGACGAGCCCTATGGAGGAGGGCCCGGCATGGTGCTGAAGCCCGAACCCTTTTTCCGGGCCGTCGCGAAGTTGCGGACGGAACGGACGAGAGTGCTTCTCATGACTCCGCAGGGGATACCCTACCATCAGCGGCATGCTGAGCGCCTGGCGCAGGACGAGCATCTCATCATCCTGTGCGGGCACTACGAGGGGGTCGACCACCGAGTGGTCGAGGCCCTTGTGGATGAAGAAATCTCCATCGGCGATTACGTGCTGACGAACGGCACTGTAGCAGCGGCGGTTGTTGTCGATTCCATTGTCCGCCTGCTCCCCGGCGTGCTCGGGGATGATCAGTCGAGCGTCGAGGAGTCCTTTGCGGGCGATGGGAAGCTCATTGAGGGACCACAATACACAAGACCGTTGGAGTATGAGGGGCGGAAAGTGCCAGACATTCTCCTCTCCGGCCACCATGCAAAGATCGCCGACTGGCGACATGATCAGGCGGTAGAGCGGACGAAGGTCAATCGGCCCGATCTCTATGAAAAGTAGGGGGAGACCGATCCATTCCCCCGAAAAACGTCCTCAGACACTCCCCAGGACACGCCCGTAATTGGGCTTGGCTACTGGATGCCATCGAACGACACATTCAACGAATCGGTCTCCCGCGGACACTTTTGACGGGGATTTGAATCTTCACTTACAAACTTTCTTTCTCGATCAGATGAAATGTGACGGTAAGAAAACCGTCACTCCACAGCCCTCCTGCTACTAGGCCTTTGAACAACGGTTTCCCACTTGGAGTCAACGGAAAACAGTCGTAGATTCCGCGCTCGCGATACCGCTTTCATTCTATGTCCGACGTTTCACAGACTTCTCACTCACAACCCGCCATCGGCGTCATCGGTGGTTCTGGTCTTTACGAGATGGAGGGCCTCACCGAGACGCGAGAGCTAGCTGTCGATACCCCTTTCGGACCGCCCTCTGATTCCCTGATCCACGGGAAACTGGACGGACGAGACATCTACTTCCTCGCCCGACATGGCCGCGGGCATCGATTGCTCCCCACCGAGATCAATCATCGGTCCAATATCTGGGCCCTCCGCTCTGTCGGCGTGCGCTTTCTCATCTGCGTGACTGCCGTCGGCTCGCTGAAGGAAGAATACGCCCCGCGACACATCGTCCTGCCGGATCAGTATTTCGACCGCACCAGCCAGCGCGCACATCACACATTTTTCGGCGAAGGAATCGTAGCCCACGTCGCTTTTGGAGATCCTGTTTCCGAAGGCCTGCGCATGCGGCTCGCAGACACAGCAAATGCCTGCGGTGCTACTGTCCACAATGGGGGAACCTATGTAAACATGGATGGACCGGCCTTCTCCACACGTGCGGAGTCCGAGACGAACCGCAAACTCGGCTTCGACATCATCGGCATGACCAATCTGCCGGAAGCAAAGCTGGCCCGCGAGGCAGAAATCGCTCTCGCCACTCTCGGTATGGTGACGGACTACGACTGCTGGAAGGACGATGAGGATGACGTCACGACGGAATCCGTCATCGCTCACGTGCAGGCAAATGCGAAACTCGCCCAGGACATCGTCGCCCGCACCATTTCAACGATCCCTGACACCGCCAACTGGCCTGAGCACTACGCTCTCGATGCCGCGCTGTTCACCCCTCAAGACCTCTGGCCAGAGGCAACAAGCAGAAAATTGCAGCCGATTCTCAATCGCTTTCTCAAATCTTAGAATAGTTTCCTTTTTGATTTGCATTATTATAAACTTTTCTTAATTTCCTGCGCCGCGCCCTTAACTTTTTAAAATTTTGAAAGCTCCTATTCTCCTCTGCCTCGTTTCCGTTTCCCTGCTCGGGGCGCTCGTCAGCTGCTCCACCCCCGGGGCGATGAAAAGCAAAAAGCAGAATGCAACGATCGCTACGGCGCTTCCGCAAGGCGGCCTCGATAGCCCCAACTGGAATCACGCTGCTGGGAATGGTCCCCTGCCGAAGAGTGTCGGGAATAAGGCTACCTACTTCAGCATCAACACCTCGCAGCCCGTTCTGGCCCTCACCTTTGATGACGGCCCGCATCCAGTGCATACCCCACGACTGCTGGACATTCTCAAGTCCCGAAATGTGCGCGCTACCTTCTATGTTGTTGCGCCGAACGCACGTCGCTACCCAGCGATCATGCAGCGCATGATCGCAGAGGGTCACGAGATCGGGAACCACACGATCACTCACGGGAATTTGGCCAAAATGTCGGCAGCTGGTGTCAGGCGTGAGCTGAACGGTGGCCGCGATGCTATTGTGGCCACCACGGGGATTCAGCCCGTTACCATGCGCCCGCCTTACGGTGCGATCACTTCCAACCAGAAGCAGTGGATCCGCAGCGAGTTCGGTTATCCCAGCATCATGTGGTCCTGCGACCCTGAGGATTGGAAGAAGCCCGGCGTTTCGGTCGTGACCAACCGTCTCGTTGCCGGGGCAAGGCCAGGAGCGATTCTACTGGCCCACGATATCCATAAGTCGACCATCGACTCCGTGCCAGCCGCCCTTGATCGCATTCTGGCGAAGGGTCTTAGGTTTGTGACGGTGACCGAGCTGATCGCTATGGAGGGGCGGTAGAGGTTCCGGACGCAGGGGCTCCGTCCCTGCCACCACGCAGAACCTGACTTGCAAGATGCATCCAGTCAGATCATCGACGGCATGGATGCCGTCGGTCCGAATCCGGACGCGGGGGCTTCGAGCAACCCCACAGGCACGTTGGAAAGTCTTTTCTGGGTAATGGCGATGGGCGCACGGATGGGATTGTCGGCTTCTCAGCCACCTTCCTCTCTAAAGCTCTGTCACCACCCCGTCGGTCGATTTGCCGTAGTTGCGATGTTTCCTGATCCACACGCACACTTCAATCCGCTTTTTACACTCCAGCCTGTTCTGCTTCCCACCGCCCGAAAGTGAGCCGGTTTCCCGAATCATCAGGAGGGTTATTTATTAGCTGAAGTCAGCATGAGCAAGATCCAGCCGATCAGAAAACAGACGCCACCGATTGGGGTAATAGCTCCCAACCATCCGATATCGGTCACAGCGAGAGTGTAAAGACTGCCGGAGAACACAATAATTCCAACGAGAAAGAGTCGAAAGACCGCCGTTCTGCCGAGGAAAGCCGCCACAAAGAGCCCCAAACCGTGGATGAGGTGGTATAGGCTGGCCGTCTCCCAGGTATCGACCCGATCGAGGGCTACCAGCCTGTCCTCCAAGCCATGGGCACCGAAAGCCCCTAACCCGACGGCAAGAGCCATGGCAGCGGCAGCCGTGCGGACCCCTTTTGCAGTTTCCCCTTCCATTACAGAACCCCCTTTTACCTAAAAACGCTCTGTCACCAATTGAATGAAGCGAGATCCATTCGCCGTGAGCGAGGCTTTCGACCCCACCCCTGTGATCCGGCTGGATGTGTGGTAGCTGTGGTCGGTAGGCGAGGATTTCACGGAGATGACGCTCGGATAACTCAGCTTTCGTGAGCTACGTCTCACCGCCGTCGGGATCCCCTCTGCGGAGAAGGACATTTCATAGGAAGCAGAGCCACTGCCCCCTGCATCCAACCAGGGATAGCGCTGGAGAAGCGCCAGCTTCTTCCCTCTGTTCGGCACGGCGACGGTGTAATAGGTCGGGTGAGCTGAGCGGATGAGCTCACGAATGCTGATGGATGGGTTCTTACGGTGCCCCTTGTAAAGCGCAGCCAGATCAAGCCCAACTAGGTTCAGGCCACTGAAGATGCCGTGATGGTTGGTTGTCCGGTAGTGCTGATCGAACCAGCGCTGAAAGTGGTCGCTCCAGAGGAAGCAGAGCTCCAGGTGGAGGTGAGCACGCTCCTTGTTGATGCCGCGTCCTGTATATCCCATGCGCGCGACCACATCGCCAGCCGAGACGGTCTGTCCCGTGCGGACGGAGGCTGAGTGGAGGTGGGAATACAGCGAAAAGAAAGGCCCTTCACCCCAATCATGATGGATGACCAGATACTTGCCGTAGTTGCTCTTTTTTGTGTCGTTGTTGACATAGACGACCTGCCCGTCGGCGATGGAGCGGATCTGATCGAGCGGTTCGCCATTGGCATCCCGGCGGAGTGGTTTGACGTCGATCCCTTCGTGGAGGCGGGTGAAGACGATGCCATGGGACGTTCGTTTCTGATTCCGGGAGAAGCCATAGGTGCCCCCAGTCCAGGGTTTTGAGCGAACTCCTTCAAACATGCGGTCGGTATACATATAGAACCGCGAAGGGTCGGAGGAGAAGATGGCATCATTCTCAGTAGGTAGAACGAGACCGATCGGACCCGCCTGCGCTATCGTGGTAGCGGCACAGAGTGCCCAGATAGAGATGAAAAATCGGAATTTCATGGAGGAAATGGAAAACTTGATTAGCGCTCGCCGGGCGCAAATGTAGGCCCAGTCTGCTGATTGCGAATCGTATCGACATGCGGAAAGCGTTTTTGGAATTCCTGCAGGTGGCTCGGCTGCAGCCCCTCCCACATGACAATCACCCCATCATCCACTGGGCGATCGATCCTGACGGCAGCCACGGGAGCGTCCCCGACAGTCAGCCCAAGGAGTTTGCCGGGGTTTGTCCGCGAGAGGGCAGTCAACTCTGTCGCGGCATGGTCTTTCAGCCGGAAGGCAGCTCCATAGCTGAGTCCATTCTCGGCATTGAAGGGATAAAACCAGGCAATATCCGCATCTGTGAAAGACGGGATCTTGTTGAAATGATAAGTGCGTCGCTCGCTTCCCAAGGATACCGGAATCATGAATTTCGGATTATCCCCGATGTCGCCTTCCAGGTGAAACTTGCAGAGATAGAGGTGGTAACGCTTGCCGCCGGCATAAACGGCAGAGAGCGTCAGGATGAGAGTGAGAGCGCAGACTCCCCAGGGTTTCCATCCGTTTCGGTTCATGCCAGAAGGTGGCACGGAAATGGGGTGAAAGGAAGGGAAAATAAGACGTCAGGGGGCGGATTGGCATCGGCAGATGGCAGGGCTTTCGCCTCGCGACTGAAGTCGCGATTCCATGTCTCAGGAAAGCGGCTGCGGGACTTGCGCAAGAGGGAACGGCAGCCCCCTCTTACCGCGCAGCATGAGCTGAAGCCCTACTTCCACTCCCAGGTATCGCCTTCCTCGAGATGCGCATCGGAGATCTCAGATGACTGGAGCACCGCCTTCGCTGACGCATCGTCGAGCAGGTAGGCTTTCCAGAAGAGCTCTGTTAGGGAAACGATAGCTGGATGGTGCCGAGGATTTCGCGCATCATCGCGCCAGGCTGAGTCGCTAAAGGCAAGGTGCTCAGCATCGCTGAAGACGAGCTGAAACTTGTCCCCGTCCGGACTGTCATGGAATACCTCCTGCCGTGAAGCTGGGTCGAGTCCGGCATCGATGGGGCTGCCGTCAAGTTCCCCTGTCATGAACAGCATCGGCTTTGTGAAATTCGAAAATACCTCCGTGCCCTTACCCCACTTGCTGGCCGAGGGGCTCATGAGAATGAAGGCATCGATACGCTCATCACCGAAACTCTTCCCTCTGGGCGTCTTCTGCCCGGCCATCGCCTGGCTGGTAGCTGCGCCGAAACTATGGCCGGAAAGACCGATATGCTCTAAATCCAGCTGCTCATAAAAGGGGGATGAGGTGTCTGCTACTTGAGACTCAAGCCAATCGATGACGAAAGGCACATCGCGCATCCGGGCGAGCGCCTGCTCAAGGGAGGCCGCGTCGCGGAGTGCCTGCATTCGCTGTAAGCGCGGAACGTGTTTCCAAACCTCCGCATCGCTCCCCGGATGCTGCAGAAAGACGGAAACGAAGCCGCTCTCCGCCCAGGCATTCCCCAGGTAGGCATTGCCCTTGTGGGAGCCGCCCAATCCGTGGGAGAAAAGGACGACCGGCTTTGCGCCCTCCCCCTCCGGCAGATAGGCGCGGATCATCATGGATCGATCTCGATCCTCATCCCGCAGCTCGAAGTCTCTGATCTCAACAGCGGCTGCGCTGATCGAAAGGGCGGTGGATAGGATGAAGAAAAATCTGATCATTTGAGTTGGAACACTGAGGGAGCAAAGAAGTCGCGCGGTTTCTTATCTCGCGACCGCACCGTAAACGCCTACACGTGCTCGTTCGCTGCTGAGGTATTCGTCGAAGCAGAAATCGACACGGTGAAACGTGCGCGGTTTGTGCCGTTGCGATTTCAGATTCTTGAAGTATAGGACCAAAACTTATGGCTATTTCTCTCCCCAAAATCGCGGATGATGCGCCGTTCTCACCTGAGCAGCGTGAATGGTTGCAGGAGTATTTGCAGCAGGC
>JAHDFZ010000167.1 GCA_020627905.1 Verrucomicrobiota bacterium | reverse complement strand
GGCACGCGCTGATCCTCTGCACCTCTGCAGGCCTTGACGAGGCGCAGCACGTGCAGTCCGCCATGAGAGAGCTTTACCCGACGATTGAGGTCCCTCTCCAGTGTTGCCGAATCGCCGAGTTTCCAAGAACTGCCATTGGCAAGATCGATCGACAGGCCCTGGCGAAACTGGCAGAGATTGAGCTTGGGTTGAACGGTGCTTGTCGCTAGCCTTGGTTTTAGATGACTCGTTTTTTCCTTCTTTGTTCCCTGGTTTTTCTCTTTGCCGCGGGTCGCTCGCCTGGGGCGGACTATGAGCGCCGGGAGATTCGCGGCATTGATTATCACGTTCTCATCGTTTCTCCTGAAAGGGTTTCGATCCTTTGGAAAGGGGCTGATGGTCAACTCATCAACACCTTCCCCAAGGCAGCGGCAGCGATTCGCAAATCCGGTGCAACACCTCTCTACCTGATGAATGGAGGGATTTTCGAACCCGGGGCCGTGCCATCCGGTTTGCTCGTGCAGGACGGTGAAGAGCTCCTGCCGCTGAATGAAAAGTCGGGGAGGGGAAATTTCTACCTTGAGCCAAACGGTGTCTTTCTCATCGAGAGTGATGGCACGGCACGGGTCCTTCCCACAAAGCAGTATGCATTGAGGAAGCAGCAGGTGCCAAGGGTCGCCGTGCAATCCGGCCCCCTGTTGCTGAGCGATGGGCAGAAGCACCCGAAATTCAACGAAGGCTCATCGGCGCGGCTTCATCGGAACGGGGTAGGCGTTCGGGATGATGGGAAGCTGGTGTTTCTCATGAGCGATTTTCATTCTCCAAGATTCCCGAATTTATGGGGTTTCGCAGAAGCCTTCGTTCAGCTGGGCTGCCGGGAAGCCCTGTTTCTCGACGGGGATATTTCGCAGATGAGTCTCCTAGATGATCCGGGGAGAGCATCGAACCATTTCGCCTCGATCATCGCCGTTTTAGAGACGAAAGAGACGGAATGAAGCGCGACGTGCAGCCGGAGATCCTCGATGATCTCGAGAGAAGCGATCCGCAGGCGATCCGCTCACGGCGAGATCTCCGCTGGATCAATTGGTTCCTCGGCGGCGAGAGCTGGATCGTCCGATCGGCGAGCGGTGAGGCGGGCGCAGGGAGCTGTGTCTTTGAGCTGGGCGCTGGGGAGGGGACTTTAACCCGGAAGCTGCTGGAGTCCGGACACCAGGTCTGTGCCTTTGACTTGCAAGCCTGCCCCGAGGCATTGCTGAAGGCCGATCGGCTTACGTGGATCGAGGGGGACCTGTTGGAGACTCTGCCTCGCGAAATCAGCTATCGACAACAGGCTGGGCAGCGGGTCATCCTTGTGGCTAATCTCATCCTGCATCACTTCAGCGCTGATATGCTGCAGGAGATTGGGCGAGTAGCTGGGGTTGCTGATGTGCTTCTGCTGGCCGAGCCGCATCGCACAAAGTGGGCTCTCGTCTGTGGCTATGCCATTTGGCCCTTCATCGGAGAGGTAACGCGCCATGACATGCCTGTAAGCACTCGGGCAGGCTTTAAGAGGGCTGAGTTAAGCGATCTACTTTCCCTAGACGAGACCAAATGGGAAATAAGGGAAGCGCCATCGATTTTCGGGGGATGGCGATTTTCGGGGAAAAAACGAGCTGTTTCGTAGGATCCGGCGTATAGGTTTCTGTGCATTTGTCGAATCCATTTGAGACGAAAGGCGGTTCTGTCGAAGAGCCGATCAAAATCGTGGGGGGCGGTTTGTGCGGGCTGAGCCTGGGGATCGCTCTTCTCAGAGGCGGGCGACGCGTTTCGCTGTATGAGGCCGCGACTTACCCTAGACATCGTGTCTGCGGCGAATTCATCAACGGGGTCACGGAGGAGACTCTTGATCGACTCGGCATTCTTGACCTTTTCGAAGATGCCCATCGGCACCGGTCTCTTTCGTGGGGCACGAGCAGAGGCAGCTTTTATGAGACAGAACTGGAGAAACCGGCTCTCGGTATCAGCCGCTATGTTCTGGATGAGCGAATGCGTGAGCGGTTTATGTCTCTGGGTGGGGCCTTGCATTTCCAGCGAGTCGGGCGCGATGAGCTGACGGCAGAACCCGGCTGGATCTGGACCGCCGGCCGTTTGCCAGCAAAAGACTCACCATGGGTGGGTATGAAGGCTCACATCAAGGGGCTGGAAATGGATCAGGATCTCCAGATGTGGATGGGGAAGAAGTCCTATGTCGGCCTGTGCCCGGTGGAGGGAGGACGGGTCAATGTCTGCGGCTTGTTTCAAAAGACTGCTGTCCGTGACGCGGAGTCGGACCCTGCCATCACTGACCCGAAACTGGGAAAGCTGGTGACGTTACTGAGAGGAATGACGCCTCCCGCCATGGCCGAGAGATTTCGACAAGCGGATTGGGACCCTGACTCCTTCTCAACTGTCGCCGCGTTTCAGCTGGGAGATCAGTTCGGAGGGAAGGAGGCATTTTCTACTGCGGAGAGTGCTCCTGATGCCTACTCAGCTCTCTTCCTTGGGGACGCTGAGCGAATGATTCCTCCCTTCACCGGCAACGGTATGTCGATGGCCTTTGAGGCGGCTGACCTGGCTGCCGATGTCATTCTGTCGAGGGGCGCGCGCGAGGCTAATCCGGGAGAAAGCTGGACCGCTCAGTGCGAGGCGGTTACCGCGCGATTGCAGGAGAAATTTTCTCGGCGGATGAGGCTGTCCCTTTTTCTCCATCCCTTTCTGCTGCATCCGACTGGACAAGTCATGATCCGCTCGCTTGTGGCGAGCGGGTTCTTCCCTTTTCACCGCTTTGCTGAGGCTCTCCGAACGTGAGCTCCTGCCTGTTCTCTCCCCATCTCTATGCGTCTTCTTTCTCTTTCGACGGCACTTCCGGCATTCACTTATACTCAGGCAGATATCTGGGAGTGGTATCAGAAAGCACCTTGGTTCTCCAGCTTACGGACGCGCTCGCAGTCGATCCTGGAGCGTATCCTGACCTCTGAGCACGGGATCGATACCCGCCACTTCACCACCGATAATCCGAACGCGGTTTTCGAGAAAGATGCAGGCGATTTAAACCGTGATTTTGAGAGGGAAGCGCCGACGCTGGCCATCCAGGCGCTCAGCCCTGCTCTCGAAAGAGCAGCGGTGCAAGCTGGCGAATTGGACGCCCTCGTGATCTGCACGTGCACCGGCTACCTGTGCCCCGGCATCAGCAGCTTCGTAGCCGAGGCTCTGGGATGCCGACCTGACATTGAGCTGATCGATCTCGTAGGCCTCGGATGTGGCGCATCGATCCCCGCTCTCCGCACGGCTGAGAGCATTGTCAGAGCGAATCCCGAGGCTCGCGTGGGAGTCGTAGCTGTTGAGTTGGCTTCCGCAGCCTTTTACGCGGATGACGATCCCGGAGTCCTCGTTAGTCTGTGTTTGTTTGGCGATGGTGCGGCGGCAGCTGTCGTTAGCGGTGAGACATCTGCTGGCTCCGGGTGGAAGCTCACTCAGTTCCAGTCTTATCATCAACCACAACACCGTGAGAAAATCCGTTTCGTCAATGCCAATGGGAAGCTGAAAAATCAGCTTCATCGGACGGTCCCGGAATTAGCTGCCGAGGCCGTTCAGACCTTGCACAAAAACCCCGAAACGGGTGGAGACGGGCGCAAACTCCTCAGCCACACAGGTGGCCGTGATGTGCTCGATGCGATCGAGTCGAAGCTTCAGCTGGATGTCCACCACAGCCGTGATGTGCTGAGGGAGTGCGGAAACATGAGCAGTCCAAGCGTCCTCTTCGCCCTAGAGCGTCAGCTAAAGGAAGAAACCAAAGACAGTCTCTGGCTGACCGCCTTCGGTGCAGGCTTCACGGCATACAGCTGCCGGGCGGATTATTCCTGATCCAAACGCATCCACGACTGAAGTCGCTGGTCCATAGCATGACCGCTGCGAGCTATGGAAGTGGGACTTCAGTCCCGGGCGAAAGCCCGGCGCGCCGAGCTTTGTGAACCGCTCTCCCTAGTCTCGCTGAGGCGCTAGAAATCGGCCCGGCTTCCCGGACGGTTTCGATGGGTCAAAGTCAGGATTGATGGTCGGCATTTGTGCTCCGACCTTTGCCCGCCATGCTTCGATCTTTTTCTGGAGCTCAGTAGCTTTCTTCGGGTCGACTCGCGTGAGGTTTCGGTTTTCGCCAATATCCTCGCCCAGATGGTAGAGTTCTGGATGCGAATCATCATGGAAGTCATAGTATTTGTAGTCGCCGGAGCGAATTGCGGTATGCGGGAATCCCCCCTGGGTGTGGTAGTGAGGGTAGTGAAAGAACAGGTCTCGCTCAGCCAGAGCGCCCTCTTTTTCGGGAGCCGCCAGGAGAGGGGCTAGAGATACGCCATCGAACTGTTTTTCCAGGCCGTCAGGAGCGTTGAAACCAAGCGTCTCCAGAACAGTCGGCACGTAATCCATGGTGATGACTGGTGTCGAGCTGACTTTGCCGTTTCTCGGATTTCCCGGGATGGACACGATAGCTGGCACACGCACGCCGCCCTCATAGACGCTGCCTTTTCCCTGCCGGAGCGGGGCATTTTCGGTAATGGCGCGGTAGCTCAGATCGAGACCTCCATTGTCCGAGGTGAAGATGATCATTGTTTCATCAGACTGACCGAGCTTTTCCAGTTCGGCGATGATGCGACCTACTGATTCGTCGACCGACTCGACCATCGCTGCATAGGCTGCGTCCTTGTGGATCTGCTGCGACATATCCCGTCCTGCTAGTTTTGCCTGGTATTTCTTGAGAAGGTCGGGACGAGCCTGAATGGGTGTGTGGACGTTGTAGTAGGCGAAGTAGAGGAAGAACGGCTCGTCTTTTTTGTCGAACTCTCCGAGCACGGAGATCGCTTCGTCTGTTAAGCGATCAGTCAGGTATTCGCCCTCACGGTTTCGATCAGGAGATTCGTTCGGCAGGGTGTCATAGATCGAGTTGTCCTTCTGCAGCTCGAGCGTCTTTCCTCGTCCGTAGGGCCAGAAGTAGGAGGGAGGGGCTCCATTCTCGTTGCCGGCCACATTGATATCAAAGCCCTGTGACTGCGGGTAGAAATCAGTGTCGGCAATGTATGGTCGATGAGTGCCCTTAGGTGAGTTTTCCCGCTTACACAGGTGCCACTTGCCGATGTGCGCCGTCTGGTAGCCGTGCGGTTTCAACATTTCGGCCAGCGTGACCTCTTCATGCAGCAGAACCTTTGTCCACTCAGGGATATTCAGCGTTGTGTTCACAGCAGGGAATCCACTGATCCAGTCGGTGATGTGGAGGCGTGCCGGGCTTTTGCCTGTCAGCATGGCCGCGCGGGTGGGGGAGCAGACGGTGCATGCTGAGTAGGCTTGGCTGAAAAGCACACCCGACTGGGCGAGCCGGTCGATATTCGGCGTCTCGTAGAGATCACTGCCGGTCACGCCGAGATCTCGCCAGCCCATATCGTCCACTAGAAAAATGATCACGTTCTTCACCTTTGATTCTTCGGCAAAAAGCGGAACCGTCATCAGGAGGACAGCGATACAAAAATGGCTAAATCGTTTCATCGTGCACGAGTAAGGGAAAACCCTCAGAATCGCAAACTCCGCAATTGCGCCCGCAGATTCTATAGATCGCCGTTCTCCTCTCCATGTGTGAGCCTGCGCGAAATAGAGCTTGAATCCTCGGCAAACCCTCAATTTCCTGCTAGTCCCGCACCGGTGCTAAGTAGCGTCCTGGCTTACCGGAGGGCTTGGAGGGATCGAAGTCGGGATTCATGGTTGGCATTTGTGCTCCGACCTTTGCACGCCATTGTTCGATCTTCTTCTGAAGCTTAGTAGCTTTCTTCGGACTAATTAGCGTGAGGTTCCGGTCCTCGCCGATGTCCTCGCTCAGGTCATAAAGCTCAGGATGAGAGTCGTCATGAAAGTCGTAGTATTTGTAATTACCGGAGCGAATAGCCGTATGCGGGAATCCTCCTTGGCTGTGGTAATGAGGGTAGTGAAAGAACAGGTCTCGTTCACTGAGAGCGCCTTCTTTCTGCGGAGCAGCCAAAAGAGAAGTGAGCGAGACACCGTCGAACTGCTCTGTGATGTCAGCGGGAGCATCAACACCAAGCGTCTCCAGCACGGTTGGCACGTAGTCCATGGTGATGACGGGAGTGGCGGATGTATTTCCGTTCCCCGGGTTTCCAGGGATTGACACGATGGCCGGGACACGCACGCCACCCTCATAGACGCTGCCTTTCCCCTGTCGGAGCGGGGCGTTTTCAGTGATAGCGTGGTAGCTCAAGTCCAGACCGCCATTGTCCGATGTGAAGATGATCATCGTCTCCTCAGATTTGCCCAGTTTCTCCAATTCGGCCACGATGCGTCCTACTGACTCGTCTACCGATTCTACCATCGCGGCATAGGCTGCGTTTTTGTGGATCTGCTCTGACAAATCACGGCCGATGAGCTTCGCCTCGTATTTCTCAAGCAGATCAGGACGCGCCTGAATGGGGGTGTGGACGTTGTAATAAGCAAAGTAGAGAAAGAATGGTTTTTCGTTCTTGTCGAACTCTCCTAGCACATTAATCGCCTCATCAGTCAGGCGATCAGTGAGGTATTCGCCCTTGCGGTCTTTGTCCGGCGACTCATTTGGGAGAGTGTCATAGATCGAGTTGTCCTTCTGCAGCTCAAGCGTTTTACCTCGTCCGTAAGGCCAGAAGTATGAGGGTGGTGCTCCGTTCTCATTGCCGGCCACGTTGATGTCGAATCCCTGTGACTCAGGGTAAAACTTGGTATCGGGGATGAAGCGGCGGTGACTGCCCTTGGGGGAGTTTTCACGTTTACACAGGTGCCACTTTCCTACATGCGCCGTCTGGTAGCCGTGCGGTTTGAGCATCTCAGCGAGGGTTACCTCCTCGTGTGGGAGCGTTTTCGTCCAGTTCGGGATTTTCAGGGTCGTGTTCTCTGCAGGGAAGCCGTTAATAAAGTCCGTGATGTGGAGACGCGCCGGGCTTTTGCCGGTCAGTATGGCTGCCCGGGTAGGGGAGCATACCGTGCAGGCCGAATAAGCTTGGGTGAAGAGAACGCCAGTCTGGGCGAGCTGATCGATATTCGGTGTCTCGTAAAGATCGCTCCCGGTCACGCCGAGATCGCGCCAACCCATGTCATCGACTAGAAAAATGATGACATTGTTCACCTTCGATTCCTGCGCCTTCAGCTGAAGACACGAAAACGAGAGAGTGAAGATGCACAAAAAAAATTGCTTCATGGGTGAAGTAAAGGATCGAGCCGCGCAGCTGAAAAGCCCGTGATCGCGCCGAGATGGGCAACTCTGCCGGGCTGAGGGGGGAGGGTAGTAATTTGAGCTTGAATTCTCACAAAGTTCATCGAGTCTTGCGCCGCCTGACTTGGTCGCTCTTTATACATACGAAAGTCGGTCGAGGGGATTCTTGTGATCCCCGCGTTCGAATCAGGTTTCTTAAAGCGACACTTTCCCTCCCCTCGAAGCCCTGCGAAAAGGGCTTCACCCATACACATGTCAAACGAACTCATTGCAGAACTCGTCGAAGCTGGAGTCCACTTCGGTCACCAGTCCCGTAAGTGGAACCCAAAGATGCGTCATTTCCTCCTCGGAGAAAAGAACGGGATCCACCTGATCAACCTTGAGAAAACAGCTGAGCAGCTGGATTCCGCTGGAAATTACCTTTCTGACCTTGCTGCCAAGGGTAAGCACATCCTCTTCGTAGGTTGTAAGCGCCAGGCTCAGGACGCGGTGCGCGAAGCTGCTGAAGCAACAGGCCATTTTTACATCAACCACCGCTGGCTTGGTGGCACTCTCACCAACCTTGAGACTGTTCGTCGCTCAGTCGGGCGTATGGAGTATCTTGAGAATCTTGAGAAGTCCCCCGACTTCAAGAAGATGAGCAAAAAGGAGCTGGCCTCACTTAACCGTGAGAAGCGCAAGCTCCAGCTGCGTCTCGGCGGTATCCGAGCCATGGAAAATCTTCCTGATGCGATTGTCATCGTTGATTCTGCTCGCGAATACAACGCGGTGAACGAGGCACGCAAGCTCCGCATCCCGATCGTTGCCATGGTTGACTCGAATGCAGATCCTGATCTCATCGATCACCCTGTCGTGGGTAACGATGACTCCATTCGCTCCATCCGCACCATTCTCCAGAAGCTCATCACACCGCTTCTCGGCCAGGCGTAACAGCAGATCTCAAGCTGGGGTGAACTGTTCACCTCAGCGTAACCTCACAGCGGCCATCTGCATGATGGCTACGCGGTGAGAAGCACCGGAATCGTCACTTGGAAGGGGTGGCGATCCCACAAGGCTTTCCTAGGCTCCCCTCCACCTTACAACATTACCAAACTCATGGCTATCACTGTAGAACTTATCAAAACCCTCCGCGACAAGACCAACGCGGGCATGATGGACTGTAAAGCGGCTCTCGCTGAGGCAGATGGCAATATCGAAGAAGCAGAAACCATTCTGCGCAAGAAAGGTATCGCTGATTCTGAAAAGAAAGCTGGACGCGATGCCAACGAAGGTGTCGTAGCATCCCATATTGCTGCTGATGGCAAGTCAGGCATCCTTGTAAAAGTAAGCTGCGAAACAGAC
>JAHDFZ010000166.1 GCA_020627905.1 Verrucomicrobiota bacterium | reverse complement strand
CGTCGCAGTAGCCAATCCTGATCCTGCCGGAGTCGGCAAAGCCGACACTCGACAGGATCGGATGGCTATGCTATATCGTTGTGCCAAAAATGCGCGATACGCCATACTCACCACCACTTGACGCGCTTCCGCCGGTTGCTCCTGTGAGTGGAGCATCAAGATGGACTGCTAGGATTGGAGTGCTCCTTTTTCTTGGCCCTCTTTTTGGGGTTCTCGGCACAGTATTTCGGATGACCCAAGCTTTTGGAACTCTTGCAGAAGATGATTCAGCCACTCCTCAAGAATTGTCCGAGTCGATAAGTATCTCGCTGACATCGACCATGATAGGTATTGTGGTTGGTCTTATTGGAGCTCTCCTAATCATCGCTGCTTTGAAGATTTACAAAAATCGAGAGCCTTGGTTCTTCGGCTGGTCCGTTACTTTATCTATCCTCTGGTGTATTGGATTTTTTCCATTAGGGCTCCTTGTGGCCGTTCCTATTCTAGTGATCTGCTTTTCTAGAAGGTGCGAGTTTCGCGTATCTGCCAATGCACAACAAGGCGTCGCACTCAACCGCTGACCGTGCTTGAGTTTGTCGCCGTCTTTTGTAGCTTAAAGGTGTTCCACCGTTTCAGAGTTGGTTTGTAATTCGAGTCAGCGGCGAGTGGACTTTGACGTTCTCCTAAATGATAAAAGCCTCTGAACATGCCGACTATTATTATGTGATGCTAGATTCATGTAGTGCCTCTATAGTGAAGCATCTTCTTCATCCAGATGGAGATTACATATGGCTTCATCGTCATATGCCTGATCCTACAATTCATTGGTGGGAGTCTAACGTTCCTTTGTCGCCAGGTGATATGCTGGAAGGAGCGAGGATTCGTAACATAGAATATGATATTGAATTCAGGTTGGAACACTTTCTTAATAATTTAGATCGTTTTGAGAACCATGGATTGGCTTTGACTCAGTTAAGTAAGCCTGTCCCTAATGGGCTATGGATTCCTTCTTTGCCTGAAGATCGATTGCAACATATACTTCTTCAGAACGGCATGCTTACGCAGTTTGATTTACCTCATGCTTGTGAAATCGCTCAGTTTAGTTGTAGTGATTTGAATCATCTAAAGAAAGTGATAGAGATACCTGAGGTTAAGGAATTGCTACTAGACTAACTTGGAGAACAATCAGGTGCACCCAATCGGATACCGCGTCCTGGTTTATGAAAGTTAGCTTGCTTCGATCATGGTTTTTGGTAGGTTAAGTTTAATCCCGACAATGTATCCGATCGGGTGACCTTAAACGTTCGGCTCAAAAAAATGAAGCTGTTCCCGCCCAGCCCCTCAGATACCTCTGCCGCGACCCGCTTCGTGAAGAGCCTCCCGCGACGAGATGGAGTGTCCGACTACCAAGCGATTCGCGAAGCTGGAACCGGCTCGTTTGGCGTGTCCATCATGTTCATTGCGATGGCCTGCATTCAGGCAGACAAGATTGAGATGTGGTCATTAGCAATTTGCTTGGTAGCTTTCCTTTTCGGAGTCTTCCTTGCCATTGTCAGCGTAAGGACACTGGCACTACTCGATCTCTTTCCTCATTCTAATTTACCTGAAGTTCCCGCGGATTCGCCCAGTGAGACCAATACCAACCAAGACGAACAAGGCGAGGATACCAAGCCTGATAACGTTACGAGTTGATGCATTTTCCTAACTTTGATACCCTCTCCACAATCGACTGGCGCCCTCTATCAGGCTGGTATCTCTAAAACGTTGTGCAGAAAGAATTATGATTCAGCCAATTTTAGCGAACGCAGGAGTTCCGATGATCTTTCTGACATTGCCACCGATGGTGGTGCTTCTTATCCCCGTCATTCTGCTGGAAGTCTTCGCCTCGAAGAAAAAAATAGAAAATGAGAACCAAAAGATAATAATCTTGGGGACATGCAAAATGTGTGAAGGGCTCAGATTGTCATAGCGTAATCTTGGGGACATGCAATAGCGTAATCTTGGGGACATGCAAAATGTGTGAAGGGCTCAGATTGTCATAGCGAAATATTCGTTTCAGGCCTGCAATGAGGTCACTTTCGGCACGAGAGTGACTCAGAACCTTCAAGTTTTGCCCAACATCACGCTTTGACACCTTGTGTGGTGCCTTTGTCCCACCTAATGGGCACAGCTCTGCCTCAGAGGATCTTTATTTCCTCTCGGTGAGTGAGGGCCACTCCTATGGATTGTGTGATCTCAGCGAATTCACCCAATGGGGCGGATCCTGAGATCTCGAAGCGTTCGTAAGCTGCCCCACAGCGCTCCTTTCAATTCGCGCGCGCCGGTCTTTCGATTCTCGCTGAACAAGGAACGATTGTTAGAAAAGACTTCCTCCACAAAAGTGGTATCTCCAAAGGCTCCTCCGTCGGTAAAATAGCGGACGCGGCAGCGGAGGACCTCGGTCAGGCTCATTAGGCCCTCTCGTTCTTCCTCGCGCGCGACATGATCAGCAGAGATGCCTTTGCGTTTCGTCTTTTGTTGCTCTTCTGAATCAGTTGGAGCTTCTTTCCCCTCTGAATAGAGCCATAATCGATAGCGCTGCCGTGTTTTGATCCAGCTGTGAGGCTGGCAGTCTCCCTGAAACTGAGAGGCGCAGTCGAGAAGTCGACTTAGGCCTGCTTGCGCAGGTTTGTGACCTGCCACAGCCGCGCCATAACCTGACCAACTATAGTCCTCTGGGCGACTGACGATGCCCGCTCGAACGGGATTGAGATCAATGTAGGCAGCCATTGTAGCGAGAGCCTTCTCCTGACCCTGAGTGAGAACCGATTTGAAGCGCTCTCCCCATAGAGTGCCGCGTCGATTCATGCGCTTATTGTAGTTGCGGGTGAAGCGTTGCTTGAGTTCTTTCATGAACTCAGAGACATCGCCCATGCGGCGTTGGTAGCGGTGGAGGATATGATCAATTCGTTTTTCGTCCTGTGCTTCTCTGGCTCGGCGGAATTCGTTTTTGAGAGTAAGGATATCTTGTTTGCTGTAGAGTCCCTCCATGCGGGCGATGAGGGAGTCCTCGGTCAAGGAGGCTAGGTCCTCCGGGTCTGGTTCTTCCAAGAGGATGTGGAAGTGATTGGACATGACGCAGTAGGTGACGACCTTAACATCGAGAAAGGTCTCGAGCTGGCGCATCAGCTTAAGAAAGATGAAGATGTTGTTGTTTTGATTCCGGTGAAAAATGAATTCGCCGCTGACGACGCGAGACATGCAGTGGTAGAAGCTGCGTCCGGTTCCCTTGATGCGAGGTGTTCTCATAAATTTGGTGAAAGAATACACGCTTGAACACGTTGCGCAAATGAATACGTTTTATTTCAGCACATGTTGCCTGTCCCTGCCCGAGCATCCCAGCACATGTTGCCTGTCCCTGCCCGAGCATCCCTGCCCGAGCAGCCTGTCCCTGCCCGAGCAGCCTGTCCCTGCCCGAGCACATCGCCAGAATGAGGCAGTCATTCGCCCCCTAACGGAGGGATAATTTTCCAGCCAGTTGGCAAGCGCGGGGCTTTTCCGGAAAATCTTGATTCTTCGATGGCGCGCGAAACTTTTTTGAGTTCGAAAGGTTTATGTCTTGTAACTGCACCACCGATGAAATCTTCCTGCTCCCTTCCCGAACGATATATCAAAGCGACATTATCTGCTGTTTTTGTGATGCTGCCGGCAGCGGCCTGCCTCGCCCAACCAAGTCCGCGCGATGTTGAATTTTTCGAAGCGAGAATTCGCCCTGCGTTGGTCAAGCATTGCTACAAATGCCACTCGCAGGAGTCTGGAAAGGTGAAGGGTGGGCTGCTGCTCGACACCCGTGAGTCGAGCCTGCGTGGCGGCGACAGCGGTGCCGCAGTCGTCCCCGGAAAGCCGGAGGACAGCCTGCTGATCACGGCCATTGGCTACGGTGATTCTTCGTTCAAAATGCCTCCTAAATATCCGCTCGAGGAAGATGTAATTGCCGATTTTCGCAAGTGGATTGAGATGGGAGCACCGGATCCTCGGGAATCCGGGAGTGCCGGAATCATCAACTCCGTCATAGACATTGAAGCCGGACGAGACTTCTGGGCTTACCGGAAACCACAGCCGGTATCTGTTCCGGAGTTTCCCGCGGAGGCCTGGCCTATCACGGATATTGATCGCTACATTTACGCTGGCCTCGCGGAGGCCGGTCTGGAGCCGGTTGCTGATGCCGATCCCGCCACCTTGTTGCGGCGCCTCTATTTTGATCTCGTTGGCCTGCCGCCCGAGCCCAGGCAGGTCGCTGCGTTCGTGGAAGCCTGCGGCAAGGATCAACCCGCAGCAGTGGCTGCTGTGGTCGATGAGCTCCTCGCCTCACCTCAATTCGGGGAGCGCTGGGGGCGCCATTGGCTCGATGTGGCCCGCTATGCGGAATCGAACGGCAGAGATGTGAATGTTGTTCTCTATCCGGAGGCTTGGCGTTACCGCAACTATGTCATCAAGAGCTTCAATGACGACAAGCCCTACAACGTCTTTCTGACCGAGCAACTCGCCGGTGATCAGATGACCTCCCCGGACCAGCAGAAGCGTGCGCAACAGATCATCGGCACCGGCTTTCTGGCCATTGGCCCGAAGAATCTCAACTCGAACAGCGAGCAGCAGTTCCGCTCCGACCTGGTCGACGAGCAAATCGAAACGCTTGGCCGGGCGATGCTTGGCACGACGATTTCCTGTGCTCGCTGCCACGACCACAAGTTCGATCCCATTCCGCAGTCCGACTACTACGCCATAGCGGGCATTTTCCTGAGTAGTGATACCCAGTTCGGCACATACTCCTCGGTGCAGAATCGCCATGCATCCGATTTGATCGAGCTGCCGATCAAGGAGGCCGAGCATGCGTTCAATCCCTCGTCCGGGGAAGAGTTGGCCGCCAAAAGAAATCAGCTCGACAGAGCTCGCGAAGGCATGAGGGAGCTCGTCAGGGAGCGGAGGCAGGATCCGGCCCGGGGAAATCGACAGCGATTCCTGCAGCTGAATCGGGTGATCAAGATGCTGGAGCTCGAACTGGGCACCTACGACGAGAACGGCAAGCCGATTGCCCACGCGATGGGCGTCACGGACAGCGTGGAGATTTCCGATGCCCGGTTCCTCGTGCGGGGCGAAATCGACCTGCCGAAGGAGCCGGTGCCGCGGGGTTTTCTGCAGGTGATGTGCGACGAGGAGGAGATGAATCCGCTGGCTGACGATTCCTCCGGTCGCCTCGATCTCGCCAAGTGGATTACTTCCCCTGATCATCCGCTCACGGCTCGCGTGATGGTCAACCGCGTGTGGATGCACCTGATGGGCAATGGCCTTGTCACCAGCGTCGACAACTTCGGCTCCACCGGCAGCAAGCCCAGTCATCCCGAGCTGCTTGACCATCTTGCCCTGGATTTTGTGGCCGACGACTGGTCGGTGAAGAGCCTGATTCGCGAAATCGTCCTGTCCCGCACCTACCAACTGAGCTCGGCCTTTGAGAGCACTGCCTTCAATGCCGACCCCGATAACGCGCTCCGCTGGCGGGCCGACAAGCGGCGGCTCGATGTGGAATCCCTGCGCGACTCCATTCTCGCGATCAGTGGCACCCTGGACCTTGATCCGCCCTACGGTTCGGTGGTCACGGAACAGAGTCGCGAACTGCGCGGCGGTGGCGTTGCGCACATCGATGGGTTGGAGTTCACGAGTCCGCATCGATCCGTGTATCTGCCCATCGTGCGCAAGCAGGTTCCCGACTTGTTCGGCACCTTTGACTTTGCGGATCCGAGCACGGGCGTGGGCAAGCGCGATACCACGACGGTTCCCTCGCAGGCCCTGTTTCTGATGAACAGCGACTTCGTTCGCGCCCAGGCCGAAGCGATGGCCCAAAGGCTGATCGACAACGACGGCATCACGAAGGGCCAGCAGGGCGTTGCCGCATTCTACCTGGTTTACGGCCGCCCTCCTTCCGAGGAAGAAACGCGCAAGGCCAGCACCTTCTTCAAAAAGTCCCTTGAGCTGGCCGACGGTGACCCCGAAGCGGCCTACCTGGAGGCGTTGACCAACTTTTGTCATGCGCTGTTCACCTCGGCGGACTTTCTCTACGTCAATTAGCTTACTCACCCCCTCCCTACGTTCTTCCCCTCAATCAATTTCCTCCCATGAACAGTGATCCTTTCAACTCAACTCGTCGTGAAGCCCTGAAAACCTTTTCGACCGGCTTTGCCTACGCGGCGTTTGCCGGATTCAGCACGATGCTGTCGCAAAGTGCCCACGCCGCTACGGAGAATCCATTGGCGCCCAAGGCTCCGCATTTTCCCGGCACCGCCAAGCGCGTGATCTTCCTTTGCATGGAGGGCGGGCCCTCTCATCTTGACACCTTCGACTACAAGCCGCGCTTGAACAAAGACTCGGGCAGTGTTGCCGGATTGCGCGGCGACGCGAAGTGGCTCGGCTCACCCTTTGAGTTCAAACAACACGGCCAGAGCGGCCTGCCGATCTCCGAACTCTATCCGCATCTCGCCAAGCACGCCGACGACCTTTGCCTGATCAACGGCATGCACACCGACGTTCCCAGCCATCCCCAGGCCTTCGCGCAGCTGCACGGAAAATCAGAACCTCCCCGGGTTCATCACCTTGAGCCCGCCGACGGGGGCCAACAACTATGGGGCGGCATTCCTCCCGGCGATCTACCAGGGCACTCCGATCGGAAGCAGTCTTCGAAAGCAGGGTTCCGGCACTTCCGCCACCAGCATGCCGAACATCAAGAATTCAACTCTGAGCAGCGAACAACAACGCCTGCAGCTCGACTTCGTCCGATCGCTCAACGACGGAAAGCTTGGACCAGGGGCTCACAATCCCGAGGTCGAGGGGCTCATCGAGTCCTTTGAGCTGGCCTTTCGCATGCAGTTGGAGATTCCCGGTCTGCTCGACGTTGATACGGAATCGCAGGCCACGAAGGATCTCTACGGAATCGACAACGAAACCACCGCCAACTTCGGTCGTCAGTGCCTCCTCGCCCGTCGATTCGCCGAAGCCGGCGTGCGCTTTATCGAAATCACTCACGGCAGCTGGGATCAGCACCGCAACCTCGAACAAGCGCTGCGCGACAACACCGCGGCCACCGATCAGCCGATTGCCGCTCTGCTCACCGACCTCAAACAGCGCGACATGCTCAAGGACACCCTGATTGTCTGGGGCGGTGAGTTTGGCCGCACCCCCTATGCGCAGGGCGCGGACGGACGAGACCACAACAACAAGGGGTTCTCCGCGTGGATGGCCGGTGGCGGGGTACGTGGTGGTATTCGCTACGGGGCCACCGATGAACACGGTTATCAGGCCGTCGAGAACAAGAGCCACATCCACGATCTCCATGCCACCATGTTGCATCTCTTGGGACTGGATCATACCCGGCTGACTTATAACTACGCTGGCCGTGACTTCCGGCTAACCGACGTCTACGGGGAGGTTATGAAAGGCGTCCTCGGGTAGCGCGGAGAGTTTTCAGTTACCCATATGAGAATGAGATAGGTTCATACGTATCACACACATGTTTTTGTGTTTTTGGGGACATGCCAAATGTGCGAAGGATCCAGTGTGTTTTTGGGGACATGCCAAATGTGCGAAGGATCCAGAACCCGCAAATTTTGCGCAACAGCACATTTTCCCGTCCCTGCCCGGATACGACGTTCGCGATTGAAATCTCACCTCAAGGCGTGCTAAGTTCAACTCATGACCGAAGGAGTTTCCATTAATCCAGCAGTCTGCCATGGCAAGCCCGTTCTCAAGGGGACACGAATTCTCGTATCTACTGTTCTAGGGGCACTTGCTGGCGGAGATTCGAGGAAGGTAGTCTCTGAAGACTACGGTCTGAGCGAGGACCAGATCGCGTCAGCCCTTCAGTTTGGCTCTGAGATTTCTGACTTTCAGGTGAGTGCCTACACTGAGGTAGCATGAGATTTCTCCTTGATGAGAATTTTCCGAAGGCTGCGATTTCGTTTTTGACAGACCTCGGTCACGAGGTGCTCGATTTCAGGAATGAGGGTGTTGAGGGGGCACATGACGCTGATGTTATGGCGTTAGCCTTTGACAAGCGAGCCGTCATTCTTACTACGGATCGAGATTTCTTTCATACCCTCAGTTCGGCGTTCCCGCAGCATCATGGAATAGTAGTCATCGCGCTGAAGCGACCCACCCGAGATACGATTATTGGTAGATTGAGGTGGCTGCTATCGTCAGTTGCTACTGACAGTTTTTCTGGCCGAGCTTTTCAGCTGAGAGATCGAGCGTGGATGGCGTTTCCACCTCTTGAATAACCTTTCGCGAATCGGGTAGGAGCAGGGAGTGAACCTGCTCCCCTCACACTGCCTATCATGCGGGTCCGAACTAGGCGGTTCCCATCAGTCATGGATTCTTCAAACGGTCCTTACGACCCTCTGAATAACAAATGCTGAACCACTGATTCGCGATCGATGTGACACCTTGTTGATCCAGCCATCGATTGCTCATCGCGGCTCTGACGTTTGAGTTTTGACTCATCTCCAAGTTACGTTTCCGGCTGCGACTTACTTTGTGGACTTCACCTCGACCGATCCTAAATCTCAGCAATT
>JAHDFZ010000165.1 GCA_020627905.1 Verrucomicrobiota bacterium | reverse complement strand
CAAAGCGCGGTGCCTGATTGATGAGGGATGGAAGCTCATCATCTACCCTGATATTGAGAAAACCCGATTGTATCATCTAGCTCAGGATCCGTTTGAGCTGAATGACCTTGCGGCTGAAAAGCCCGAGAAAGTGGAGGCGATGCGGCAACAGCTGACCGCGCTGATGCAGGAGATTGGGGATGGTTTGGCGGAGTAATTCTTGCGGCTCTTTTGTAGAATTTGAGATGATTCAATCATGAATGACGCGAAAACTCAATCGGGCCATCGATATGACGCTCCTAATTTGGGCGAAAATGTAAATCCGACGCCAACAAGGCGTGATTTGCTCAAAATCAGTGCCGGCGCGGCTCTCGCGGGGATTGCTAAACCTATCAACGCGGCGGATGAAGTCAGTCTGTTAGAGACCTTTGATCAGGGCGACTCTCTCTTTCATGGCGTGGATTGGGAAACCCTGAATCCGGGCTTCTGGAAGATTCAGGATCGTTCGTTGCGAAGGCGTTTTAATCAAGTCGGGAGCCGTGCTCGAGCCACTGGGTTTCCCTTCCATCATATCGATACTCATCTGCCAGAGTTTAGCGCTGATTATGACCCGAGCCTTCCTCCAGCTACTCTTTGGAGACGGGACGTTTTGGCATCGGGCAAGTTCCAAGTCGATGTTTCTTTCACGATTCATCAAATCCACGCTGAAGTTCGTCGTGATGGCGATTCTGAAGACTGGAAGATGTATCAAGAAGGATCTGGTGCGCTCGGAATCCGTCTAGGAGGAAAACACCTCTTTGAGACCTTCGGCTACGATAGGCACGGAGTCCGAATTTTTCTGTATGATGATGGCCGTCTAGTGATTCAGCGTTTTGAGAACTCCAGTGCCCTTAGGACGAAGGTAGATGCGAAAATGATAGCTAGCATGAATCTCGCCAGACTGCAGCAGGGGGAGAAAATTTCAATGAGAGCGGAGCAGGGCCTAGTCGATGACAAGCCAAGTCTGGATGTCACGGTCATTCGGGGCGAACATACCTCTACGTTAAGTGCGTTTATCCCGCCGGAGTCGTCGCTTGATCAGGGCTATGTCGGGTTGACGGCTGCTGGAATCTTAGATTTTTCAGTCGACCAGTTTTCAGTTAGCGGGGATGATCTCCAAACTCTGAACGTCACTGAAAACGAGTGTATCACATGCTACCCCTTGGGAGATACGCTGAGACAGACTGCCGACGGGACATGGCAGGTTCGTTTCGTCGCTATGTTTCAGTCAGAAGGTAAGCACGCGCAAATTCGTATTGCGGATTCAGAGAACCCCGCCAACGGCTGGCAAAAGGCTAACGTGGCAGGTGAGGGAGAAATCATCACGAACGATTTTCGAGTGAGGACTTCTGCTATAACAGCCGTGTTGCCTGCGGATCCCTCCGAGAAGACACTTTTCTATACTGTGTGGAAGGACGGGGTCGAGTGCACGGGAGACGTGCGAATCAACAACGATGCGATTGGTCCTGGAACAGGATACGTTGGGGATGTTCCGAAATCGGGTTCATACGTCGGGCGGTTGCCTCGTTTGTCCGCGCCATATAAAATGTGTGGATTGAGCTGTCATGCGTTCACAGGTTTCAAAAGCCGCAAAGAGAGCTGGGGGCTTCAGCATCTGGACCATTCCGCTGGCAATGCAACACGATCGTTCGAGGGAGCCGTGGATTCCTTTTTGTTTCGAGACCAACCGACCGAAGGCGCGTTCGCTCACCTCGAGGAGTATGACTTTCAGATCATGCTCTGGGAGGATGATGTCTGGTATATGGAACTCGTCCTTTATCCGCCGAGCACTGAGGATGCCTACAAGACGATCGCTGCTTCAATCTGTGGGCCTACATCTCGCTGGCAGATGATGCGACATTGGAACGTGATAAACCCCGGGGACCACGACTACGGAATGGACGATGTGAAGGGACCTGAGCAGATAGTCCTCCGAAAATATGAGGACCTCGGTCAGGATCGCGATTACATGCGCCGAAACTTTCGAATTGTTCATCATCTTGTCACGGGAGAAGAGGAGGTCGATCCAGAAGCAAATCCCAAGAAGTGGCGCAGGTGGCACATGCCAGATGGAGATTTTAGTTTGCTCGTATTGGATGCACGACTTTGGAGGAGTTCTCAAGATACCGATCTATGGAGCGAGGAGGGCTGGGGTCATAAGGAAAATCTCTATGATCGACGGGACCCGACGAGGAGTCTTCTGGGGGAAGAGCAGTTTGCCTGGCTCACCGAGATCATACGGACAGATCCTTCTCCACTGATCTGTCTTACCGGATTGAACGCATTGCATACAGTTTGGGCTGGGCACAAATCCAGTGAGAAGCATCCTAAAAAATTTGGTCAGCTAGACCGAGTCACAGCCGATTACGCAGGTTGGGTTGCGGCTGGTGCTGATCGAATTTTGGATCTCCTTGGATCTCGCCAGGGGGTTGCTACCGTTTTTGGTGATATCCACGTTGGGTCGATCATAACCAATTCGGAACAGAGGATTGCCGAGTGCTCATTCGGACCGATAGGTAGATATGGTGGGCGCGATCTGATACCGAATTTCGGTCCAAAGATGCAGGACGTAGATGGGCGGCCTGTTTCGGTGCATGCGCTGTATCACCAGGATTATAAAGATCCGCACCTCACGCAACACGATGACCATGATCCGCTCTATTACAACTTCCTTGAGATGAGCTTTGATCCTTCGAAGCTGGATCCTGAGATGAGTTTTGCGATACGCAACTTACTAGACCATCCCGCTGATTCGGTGCGTGGAGGCTCTGGTTTGAAGCAGGTGGCGTCAAAAACTGGGCGCGCAGCTAGGTGGGAATTGCCAAAGATAAAGACTTTGGAGAATGCGCCTGTGTTATTTCTAACGAACGAGGGACGGCCCATTCGAGCCATCAGAAGTCGAGCCGATGGCTCGGTTCCGCTTGACTCACTGATCGGGGCAAAAGACGAAGAGAGGGAGGTTTTGATGGTTGCAAGAAGAAAGGGTGAGACGGAAAGCCAGGTCCTGCAGATGAAGTGGCTTGAGGTAGACTAAGCCCGAATGCCAGAATTTGGGGTGTTTGTGACTAGTTTTCCCTCTTGTTGTGACCAGAACTTCAGCTCGTGCGTATGACTTTACATGTCTAACTTGCGACTCGTCACACCTGAAGAAGCCTCTGGAGATGAATCGCGTGTCCCCGCTGAGAAGATAGAAAAAAAAGATGCGCCACGAGTCGCGAGGACAGGCACGGATGAGCTGAGAAACGAGGGACTCTCAGACATCTTTTCCCAGGGTATCCTCAGGACAATTGGCGGCACCCCGCAGGTCGAGCTGCATAAGTTGTTTCCTCAGGTAAATGCTGTGGCGAAGATCGAAGGGGTGAACCCAGGCGGGAGTCTGGATGACCGAGCTGCAAAGCAGATCATCCTGCACGGTGTGTCCAGCGGGGAGATTCGGGCTTCGACACACGTCATTGAGGCTACATCCGGGAATATGGGCCTCGGATTGGCTCATGTCTGCGCCTACTTGGGACTGCGTTTTACCTGCGTTGTGGATCAGTTCGTGCAGGAGATCAAGGTCGCCATGCTGAAAGCGCTCGGAGCGAAGGTGGTTACCGTTATCACAAAGCCAGACGAGCCCCCGCTCTACGCCCGACAGACGAAAGTCGCGGAACTCGTGGCGGCGGAAGAGGACGTATTCTGGCCGAACCATCATCAAAACGTGCAGACCGCAGAAGCTCATCGACTCGGGACCGTCCCCGAATTGGAGCAATATATGGCAGGACCGTATGATTATCTGTTCATGAGCCTCGCCAACACGGCGTTGATCAAAGGTGCCTGGGCATACTACGAGCAGGCGTCGTTTCGCCCCACTTTTGTCATTGTCGATACCCCCTTGCTGTTCACAGAGGAGGGTCGAGCACGACGCCCAGTTGCGGCTGAATGTCTGGCGCGGCTCAGTGAACCGATTCGCTCACACATTCTCAAGGAAGGTATGGTGGAAGTGTCAGAGAAGCAGTGTGTAGAGGCATCGCGACGGCTCGCCAGGGAAGAGGCCATCGTCGCAGGGCCGACTTCCGGAGGCGTGCTTCATGCGGCGCTCAGCATGCAGGACAGATTAGTAGGCAAACGCTGCGCCCTTGTCTTTCCGGATCGCGGAATGCGCCATCTTGAGACGATCTTCAATGACATCTGGGTGGAGCAGAAGGTAGACGAAGCTGGGCTTTAAAGAGACTCAGTCGAACTATGGAATCGCGACTTCAGTCGCGAGCCGATCGTCCTGAACGCATTCCGCTGAAGTCGGCCCAGCTAAGAAAATCTACTCCACACCGTCCTGCTCGGGGTTGCGCTTTAAGGGCGTGAGAAAGATCAGGAAAGAGATCGTCAAGACGGGTAGCGTGCAGGCGATCCACCATTGATCCAGAGCTACAGCCATTCCGATGGCACCTGTTACCCAGATCCCGGCAGCACATTCCGTTCCTCTGACTTCTCGAGATCCTTTGAGAATCGCTCCTGCTCCGATGAATCCGACCCCGGAGAGGATGCCCTGCACAGCCCGCGCTACGAGGTCGCCCTCCAGCCCACCCGTGACGTTTACTACCGTCAGCATAAAGCCGCAGGCACCAATAGCCACAAGAGGAAAGGTCCGAAGTCCCATGATGCGTGTGTGCTTCTCGCGATCAATCGCAAGCGGCATAGCCAGAAGCGCCGCGATGATGAGGCGCACTGGCGGGATATCGAGGAGCGCGTCCATGATGGGGTGAGTCAGGGCTTATTCTCCCTGCCGCTTCATCGCATCAGGAAGGTTATCAATGGTGACTGAGCGGATCGGGTAGGGGATGTCGACACCAGCGCCGTCGAGAGCTGTTTTCACAGATTCCTTAACGGCTGAACGAGTGAAAAACGCATCGCTGGTTTTCGTCCAGAACCGCACCTGTAAGTTGATGCTGCTCTCACCAAAGTCGGCAACTGTGACATCTGGTGCGGGATCCTCGAGCACTTTGTCTACCCCCTGGACCGTTTCAGTCAGCATCGAGAGAGTCGACTTCAGATCGGTATCATAACCGACGCCGATCATAAAATCAGAGCGTCGGGAGGGCAGGGCGGTCACGACTTCCACAGGATTCGTGTAAATCTGTCCGTTCGGAATGAGAATGAGGTCGTTCTCGAAGGTGCGCAGGACCGTCATGCGAGTCTCGATCTCGTCGACAGTCCCCACGAACCCATCGAAGCGGATGACATCGCCGACGCGAAAGGGGGTCTTCAAAAGGATCAGGATACCGGCGAGAAAATTCTGGAGGATATCCTTGAAAGCGAAGCCGATCGCCACACCGCCAACACCCAGGTTTGCGAGGAGAGCTCCGGGGCCCATGTCAGGCAGCACGATCATCGCTGCGACGAGAAGGCCAATGACGACAACTGCCACGCTGGCCAAACGACCCAGCAGCGTCGAGAGCTCGCGTTTGTCCGGTGCGGAGACCGCCTTCGAGACCAGCCGCTTTACGACCTTAGCAAAAAAGTAAAACGCGATGAAGACAATCACCGCGATACCCAGGTCAGGGAGGGATCTGAGAAAGCCATCGAGCAGTTCATCAATCCTGGCAAGAGCCTGTCCGGTGGATGGCTCTACGGTGGTGTCAGCTGGCTGATCGGGGTTAGCAGAATTTGTTTCAGGAGAGCTTTGAGCTAGAAAGGACATAGAGAGACTTGATAGGGAAACGAAAAAAGCCGGAAGAACAAACGCTCTTCCGGCTTTTCAGGAGTGCAACGGTTATTCTTTACCGGCTGGACCGTCGTCTTTCGGCATCTTGATGTCGATCTCCGGCACAGGGACCTCGATTGTCTTCGTTTTCGTCGTCACATCTACTTCAGCAACGTCGACGTCAAACTTCGGTAGTTGACCGCCTTGTGCATCAACGTCGACGGACGGAAGGCGTCCTTCTTCGGCGACAGTCACATCAATGTCGGGCAGCTTTCCAGCGTCCCCTTCGACGTCGATATTCGGCATCTCCAACTCAGCTGTCTGGTCGACATCACACGCTGTCATACCGATAGCGACGGCCGATGCGGCAAAAATGGTAGCAATAGGTTTCATCTTTTTCATAGTTCTTTTTGTTGGTTTGTTTTTGGTTATGGTGGGAGAGGTTTTTGGTTAGACTGTTCTCGGTGATGATCCGCGTGTCAGGATGATGTAGACAGCGTGAATGATGCCGGGGATGTAACCGAGTATGGTTAGGGCGATATTCAGCCAGAAGTGAAGGCCGAGCCCGACCTGTAGGAAAACCCCGACAGGAGGAAGGAGGATGGCGAGGAGGATGCGTAGAGCGTCTTTCATGAATTGTTGGGTTAAGATTCAACTCATCCCTTCGCAGAAGCCGTTCCGTCTCCTTAGATTCACCCTGCTCTGCCCATGGCATATGGCCTCCAACCGATACGAGCTCCGGCTGACCCCCTCGGTTGACTGCGAGAAAAGAAGGCTTGTTAGCAGTTATGCACGCAAGCCCGTGCACTCTGCATGAGGCGAGCTGTCTAATTCGCCGAATGCCACAGCACTTCCTTCGCTCCCCGGGGCCCGGCAAAAGTCAGATGATTCGCCATCGCTCCACGCAGATAATCTCGCGCTAGGTCGACAGACTCCGGGAGGGTTTTCCCCTGAGATAGAAAGGTGGCAATGGCACTCGCGAGAGCGCAGCCTGTCCCGTGAAGATCCGGCACGCGCAGGCGCTTCGCGGAAAAGCGAGTCAATTCAGCCTCGTAGACGAGGATATCTGTGACTGTGTCAGGCTCATCATCGTGCCCTCCCTTCAGCAGAATGGGGCAGCCGATCGCAGCATGCAACTCTTCAGCCAGCCCTCTACTGTCCTGCTCAGCATCCAGGTGCAGATATTGGGCAAGGGCTTTTGCCTCGATCAAATTTGGCGTGAGCAGGCTGCACCGGGGGTAGAGAGACTCCAGCAGAGGGGGCATCGCAGCTTCCTCCAGCAGGACTGCTCCGGCGGTAGCGCGGAGGACGGGGTCAATCACCATTGGGAGGCTTGTGCATTGTTCGGCGAGCCAGCCAATGACCACCTCACTGATGCTCTTGTCAGCCAGCATACCGAGCTTGATCGCTTGAAACGGAAAATGGCCGGACAGCACCTGCAGTTGAACGGCCACCAGTTCAGGCGACAGCGGGGCTACCGAACGCACCTCACCTGGAGCCTGGGCGACAACAGCCGTTTGAGCCGTCAGGGCATAGCCGCCGAGTGCACTGATCGTCTTCGCGTCGGCCGCCACCCCGGCACCCCCGCTGCCATCGGAGCCACCGATGGCTAGAACGATAGGAGGCGTGGGATCCGGACTCATGAGTTTTGGAGGGGAAAGTGGCAAACTTGCGTTGGCGCTCAAGGGGGATTGGCGACACAGTCTCCTAAGCTGAATCCATGCAACCCTCTCCTACAAATCAAAACTGGCCTGCCACCGAATTTTCTCAACGCCTCGGCGGGCCGTCGGGCATCACCGAGCTGATGGACGATTTAGCGGATGCTTTGCAGCAACCGGAGCGCAGTAATGGAGAGTCGGTGAAGCTCATGGGGGGAGGAAATCCTGCCCGTATCCCTGGTGTCGCATCCGCGCTGCAGAGAGAGCTGCAGGAATTGGGCAAGGACGAAGAATCGGTGGCCTTCCTGTTCGGACAATATGATCAACCGGCGGGGAGTCTGCGTTTTCGCCAGACGATCGCCCAACTGCTGCAGGAGGAATATGGCTGGCCGCTCACGCCGGAAAATGTAGCGCTGACCAGCGGGGGGCAGACTGCCTTCTTCTGCCTAGTGAATCGCTTTGCTGGTCGCATGGCTGATGGATCCTTTGGCAAAGTGCTGTTGCCACTCGTGCCAGAATACATCGGCTATCAGGATCAGGGAGTGGGGCAGGAGAGCGTCTTCGAGGCGCGGAGGCCTCTCGTAGAAGAGACAGGAGATCGGAGCTTCCGCTATCGCATCGATTTCGACCGACTCGATCTTCAGCCTCATCACCGGGCGATCATTCTCTCGCGACCGACCAACCCCAGCAGCAACATGGTGAGTGACTCCGATCTCGCTCGACTCAGCGACATGGCGCGTGCCGCAGGGATTCCGCTAATCATCGATTGTGCCTACGGCCTGCCATTTCCGGGCGTCGTTTTTGGTGATCAGGAAGCCTTCTGGAACGATGAGACCATCCTGACGATGAGTCTGAGCAAACTAGGCATCCCCGGAGCCCGAACCGGCATCGTCATTGCTCCGCCCGACATCGTGAGAGAACTCGCCTCGATGACCGCGAATATCGGGCTGGCCAATGGGAATCTCGGCCCCTGGGTGGCGCAGCGCCTCTTCGAATCCGGCACCTGGAGATCACTGGTAGAAAACGACATTCTGCCGTTTTACCGCCGGCAGCGGGATTTCGCCCTCTCATGTGCCCATCAATTTCTGCCGGACGACCTCGACTGGTGTGTGCATGAAAGCGATGGCGCCTTTTTCCTCTGGTTCTGGTTTCCAGAGCTGCCGATCAGCAGTCGCGAACTCTACCAGCGCCTGGCCGCTGAGGGAGTGATCGTCGTCGATGGCAGCTACTTCTTTTTCGGTCTCG
>JAHDFZ010000164.1:4284-8628 GCA_020627905.1 Verrucomicrobiota bacterium | reverse complement strand
GACGATCCATTACTTCCCCAGTTCGGATCGACGGACAGCTCTTGCGCCTGCCCTTGCAAGTCTGCATGAGGCATTGATTGTCATGAACCATGCGACAGACGAAGAACGGCGATTGAATCCGGTGATCGGACTGTCATTGGAGGAGACCATCGATGGCTATCTGGAGTTCATGAGCACCTATAATATCGTCGATGAGGTGCACGAGCCGCGGCGATACCCCTGGCGAGAGAGACTCTGTTCCCCCAATCTTCCGGTCGCACAAGGAGAGCTGCTGGATCAGGCATATGATGACTGCAAATTACGGCGCGGTTTGTTAGCTGCCGTGGTGGAGCATGCGGGGTTTGAATGGGAGGGTGACGTTATCGAGTATTCGCGTCATGAATGTAAGAAACTGACAGAGTGTCATGACTACACTCCGGAATAAACTGACGTGCAAATTGTCGAAGATACCGTGCAAATTTCCTCCGCACCTCGAGATTTCGACGAAGTAAAGGTGCTGAACGTGGATAAGCGCGGGGGTTTTGCTTCTGGCATGCCATTTGCGTCTACAGTGAGTGTCAACTAAATATATTATGATTAAACTAGCACTCATTCTTCTCGTTATCGGACTTATCGCAGCAGCTCTTGGTTTCGGCGGCCTTGGAGGCATCGCTATGAATGTTGGATGGATTCTACTCGCCGTAGGCGTCATCCTCCTTCTCATTCACGCGATTCGCCGCGCCACGACTGCGTGATTCATCACGCTCTAATCTCCAATCAAACTTAAAAAGGTGCCCGAACGGGCACCTTTTTTTCTTTCAGTCTGGGATGATTTACCGCGAAGTAGTCACGCTGATGGGAGAGAAAAACGGAACCGTGTTCCCTGCCCCTCTTTCGACTCAACTTTCAGGTGCCCCCCATGCCTCTCGACAATCTGTCGGCAGAACGCGAGACCGATACCACTTCCTTCTTTCTTTACACTGGTTTCATCAGCTCTGTAGAAGAGTGAGAAAATTTTAAGCTGATCCTTCATCGGAATGCCGACGCCATTATCGCTGACTGAGATTTTTACAGAATCATTCGTTTTCCGCGCCTCTAGGATGATACGTAGAGGTTCGACTCTGGCATACTTCACGGCGTTACTCAGGAGATTGGTTATGACCTGACGAATCTGCAGTCGCGATCCCTGCACCTTCCTGGTGCCACCGCGCACCGTGATGACCTCATCATCCAGGTGACAGAAAGGTTCATCACGAAGAATCTCTTCGAGCAGGGGCCCGATAGAAAACACCTCAGTCTGGGTAAGACTATCTGCAGCGTCAAACTCAGCGAATTGCAGCAGTTCCTTTACTAGTGCTGAGAGAAGCTCGGCTGATTGCGACCCGAGAGCGCATGCCTTCTTCACCTTTTCAGCGTGCTCCGCCTGAGCGTCGGCGATGTAGAGTGCATTTGAGATTGCCTGAAGAGGGTTTCGGATCTCATGCGCAATGAAGTGCGAGAATGCCCTAAGCGCTGCATTCTCTTTCATCAGCGTCTGCATGGTATCTTTGCGACGAATGGAATTCAGCAGCACTCTGGGTATGCTCCGGATATCAATGTCCGTCTTCTCTAGGAAATCCTGGTAGCCTAGAGATAGAGCCTTGTCTGCCAGTTCATCGTCCCCAAGACTCGTGAGAATAATGGTGGGCAGATCACTACACCCCTCAGCGAAGTGCTCCAAGGTTTCTTCCGGCCTACTCTTCGGGAGGCTGAGGTCGAGGAACATTGCGTCAAAGTCACCTTTTTCAAGTTGCGCATCCGCTTCCTCGACGGAATCGGCGTATGCATCGGTCACAGCAAATTCCGATTGCCGATGGAGACAACGGCGAATCAGCTCCTGATGGTCTTCATTATCTTCTACAACCAGTAAGCGTAACTCTTCCAGACTTTCGTTCATAGTCAGCAATCAATCAGCGGGATGAAGAGGGCGGTTCATTCCAAATACCCCAATAAAAGCTCAACTCCGTGATCATCTTGCGGAACGCCTCTGAATCCACGGGCTTTTTTAGATACGAGTTTGCATTGAGCTCATAGGCTGCGTTGACATCGCGTTCCTCGCCTGAGGTAGAGAGAATGACAACCGTTAACTTGGCGAGACGATCATCATTGCGAATCCGCTCGAGAACCTCAAGACCGGTCATTTTGGGGAGATTAATATCCAATAGGACGAGACTGGGCAGAGGTCGATCCTCGTAGGGAGGCTCCTGATGCAGATAGGTTAGCGCCTCATGACCGTCGCGAACGCGATCAATTTTGTTAATAACCTGCGCTTTTCGAATCGCACGCATCGTCAACTCCGCGTGGTCGTCATCGTCCTCCACTAAAAGAAAGGAAACAAGTTCGTTATTTTGATTCATGTTCTTCAAACCTCTGGTTTTTGAGTTCGATCCAGAAACTGGCTCCAGCTCCGATATCCGATTCCACCCAGGCCTTCCCATCGTGGAGCTGGGCTACCTTTACTACCGACGCCAAGCCAACTCCACTGCCTTCATTTTTTGTATCGAGTCTTTGAAAGAGTTCAAAGATGCGATGCTGAAATTGCGGGTCGATGCCTTCACCATTATCAGAGACACAGAACCTGGCACCAAAACGAGTCGGCTCCGCAAAGATCCTGATTTGAGGCTTCTCATGTCCGCTGCCATACTTGATAGCATTCCCGATTAAGTTTTCAAATACCCGTGAAATCTCTCCCGGGTGCCCATCAATATTCGGCAGCTGTCCTTCGATTTGCACTGCAATACTCTTCTCTTCCAATAGCGGCGTCATCTCGGTAACGATTTCGCGAACCAGTGCATCCACTGAGACCTCCTCCGCTGGTGTGTTTACGCGACCGATGCGAGAGTAAGCGAGCAATTCCTCGATCAGATTGTTCATGCGCGTGACGGAAGCTCGAACTCGTGTGATGGCGTGAGGGAGGTTAGAGAATTCTCCATCCTCGATGTCTTCCTCCATAGCCCCGATCCAGCCATTCACAGACACAAGTGGTGCCTTCAGGTCATGAGACACTGTGTAGGCGAACTGCTGCACTTCAGCAGTTGTAGCCTTGAGCCGCTTGCTTAGTCGATCCAACATAAGCGCCTGCTGCAGAACAAATGAGGCAAGCGAGCTATGGAAATCATTAGCCAGTGCCAGATCGACATAAGACCACGTCTCGCATGTCCCACGAACAGTTTCCACCCACTCCTCAAACGAATGCCTTGGAGTCAAATCACCGGCTAGCTTATCCTCATCTCTACCCGCCCAGCGGACACTGGTCACCTTTTCATCACGGAAGAAGAATAAGGTCGAGTCCTCCACAAAGGTCAGCATCATCACGCCGGCACTCTTTCCATTGTCCGGCGCTTCGCCGAAGTCGGCTGCGATATTGATGCTGTATTGGATGGGAGAGGAGACGGTCTTTGCAGCCCGCCCCATCAGGAAGCGGCACTGCTCCACGCTCGGTGTAGAACCACTGGAGAAGTCCTTGTCCCCATCAATGAACACCATGCCATCCGCCTCGAAGCAGGCCATGATGTGCTTCGCCCTCTTCATAAGAATAGGCAGGATGGCCCGCCCTCGCGACAGTTCCCGTATCTCAATAGCCGCTCGCTCCTGTCGACGCAGTAGTTCACCGGTGATGAATGACTGCTGTAGAGCCTGCAATTGCCCCGACACGACGAGTCCGAAATAGAGACAGCAGATGCGTTTGACGCTCGAAAGAGGATATGAACCCTGGTAGTGGTGACAGGCGATTAATCCTGCTAGCTCCCCTCCCTGCACCACGGAGATGGACATGCTCGCTTTCACCCCCATATTCTGTAAGTAGCGGATGTGGAAAGGAGAAACCGCGCGCAATGATGCTTCAGAAAGATCATAGGGCAGTCCGGCCGGAATCATCCGCACTGGCTTGGCATCAACATCCGCAACCAAACGCAGAAGATTCTTCTTGTAGAGATTTCGCGCGTTATCAGGGATGTCCGTTGCAGGATAGTTGAGACCAAAGTATGGTGGTAGATGATCCTCGCGAGCCTCCGCCAGGACAGTTCCTGAACCACCTTCGCCGAACTGGTAGAACATCACCCGATCAAAGCCGGTGAAGCGTTTGAGCTCTTCTACGACCACTTGGCAGGCAGCCTGATAAGAAGCTGTCTTTTTGAGCCGACTAAGTGTGCGGGCTGTGAGGTCAAAGTGAAATTCAAGGCTACTGCGGGTGACAGAGGACCCAAAATCTTTTTTATGCTCACGCTCGATCTCAAAAAGTAAGTAGTCATCACTCTTGCTTATGATCCCATCATAGAGAAACTGCCGCCTATCCTGGAGGGTGATGGGAATCGAAAGCGGATTGAT
>JAHDFZ010000164.1:975-4274 GCA_020627905.1 Verrucomicrobiota bacterium | reverse complement strand
GATTCCCTCGAAATCCTGATTCTGGAGAATCTCTTCTAATTCTGTCGCGAAGTTTTCGTCAACTAATTTCAGAATTGGTGTATCGACGAGTTCTTCAGCCTTCAAGTCGAAGACTCCCTCAACATTTTCGGATACAGCCCGAATGGTTAGACTGTGCGGATCGAGAAGAAAGACGACCCCATGCGGTTGAATGTGATAGCCTTTATCAAGCACTTCATCGGCACACTTTGCGAGGCCTTCGGGTAGTTTGCTCATTTGCTGCTATTCTGGAGTTTCACGACGTTTAAAATTGCGCGAGAAACTGGACAAATACAAGCTCCGCGACCTCACAGCCCTGTATTTTCTCTTCGGTAGTCGAAATGCTCGTCTCGCACTGTGCGAGCAGACGTTTCCAGTTGACGACAGTGGCAGAACCATAACCGTGTAGGAACTGCCTTGCGTTCGGTTCATCAAGTCCTGCACTCGAAGCTGCTTTGAGAATCTGGTGCCCCCCAAGCCGCGATCCTTCAAGAACATAAAGGCAACCAGCTGCAAAAGACGCCGAAGAAACACAATTCCTCATCTGCCGAATCTGCATGTTAACGTTGTCACACGATTCATCGCGCTTGCCAAATTGTGTGACGATAGCTGATCGGAGCGCTTCCGAGCGCATGCGACTCGGTATGCCGAACTCTAGCTGTCTTTCTGCGGGTAATGACGCAAGTTCAGACTCCACGCAAGCGAAGACGGGCTGTAGACAGCGCAGCATCTGCCAGAACTCGGGTAGTCGAGGTTCAGCGACAAGAAAGGGATTGGCCTCTTCCAGATCGTTGTGTAATTTAGCCGTCCGCTCGCGCACCCGAGATAGGAAATCCCTACTGCAAGCGGAGGTGCCCCCCTTAATATGGCTTTTTTCCCCTTGTTTTGTAGTCATATATTTACAATTCAGGCCAATATTGCGGAATGTCTAGACAAACCTATCACAAAAAACGCATCGCAGTTGTCTTTCCTGAGAGGTCTGAAGTGCTTTCTACAGGGAATCGAGGCACGGCTGAGAGACTGCATGCAATCTTCGAAGGGTTAGGACATTCCTCCGAGCTGCTGCCTTTAAGACAGGCCTCTCCCTTCTTTAGAAACCTACGATTTGCTGGTGCTGCTTCACGCTGAAAAGGTCGCCTATCGGGTCGTCGAGGCGCTTTCCGACGAATACCATCCGCCCTCAAGGGTCTGCGTGCTGACAGGAAGCGATATCTATCCGCAGTTATCCAGCAAGAGCATGACAGCCCTCGCAAGGATAAACCGCATCGTTGCGCTGCACCCTTTGGCCTCTGAAACCCTGCCCGCCTCGCTGAGAAGCAAGGTTACGACAATTATCCAGTCAGCCGAGCCCCTGCCTCACACGACATCTCCAGAGATCAATCAGAATTTTTACGACTTTTTGGCAGTTTCCTGCGGCCATGCTCGTGAAATCAAACGCCCCCTGGATCTGGCGACCGCCTCTCGACATCTTCCTAGCGATTCGCGGATTCGCGTGGTCAATGTCGGAGGAGTGCTGGAACACGCCTACCACGACGGCTACGAAAGCGAAGCTCGGGAGAATCCACGGTTCAGGTGGATTGGAGAAGTCGAGCCGAGAACGGCGCACGCCTGGCTGCAGGCGGCTGATCTGGTCGTCGTATCCTCAGAGTTCGAAGGCGGAGGCCGTGTGTATGGAGAGGCGGTCGTAGCAGGGACGCCCATTCTCGCAAGTGATATCCCCGCCGCCAGGGCGTTGCTGGGCCAGGACTATGCCGGCCTTTTCCCAGTGGGTGACATCACCCAACTGGCGGAAATGCTCTATCAGGCTGAAACATCACCCGCTTTCCTCGAAAAACTCAGGAGCCAGATCGACTCAGTCAAACCCCTCTTCGACAGTAGAGTCGAAGGATTAAGATGGGGTGCGCTCGTTCGGCAGTTCTCTGCAGCGGGCTAACGTTTAGCACTTTTCTGTTCACTTTTCCGATTTGTGCTCGTAATTCCTAGCACCATGAAGATTCTATCACGAACATTGAAATACGCAGCGCTCTGCGCCCTCGCCATTTCCCTTCTCGCTCCAAAATCAGCCGAAGCTCACTGTCAGGTCCCATGTGGGATTTTCTCTGATCAGATCAGCTTTGAGACGATGCTTGAGGCTCAGGAAACGATCGCCAAAGCGAACGTTCAGATGGCAGAACTCATCAAAAAAGATGATCCACTCAGCGTCAATCAGGCCACCCGCTGGATCATGACGAAAGAAGATCACTGCAAAAAGATCATGGAGATCGTCGCCGAGTATTTCCTCGCTCAGCGCATCAAGCCCAGCGACGATGACGAGACCTATGTCAAACAGCTGAAAGCCGCCCACACTCTCACTCGCGCTGCTATGAAGGCCAAGCAGGATCCATCAGCTGAAGTGGCCGAGGCAGTCAAAGCGGCGATCTTCGACCTCTACCGCGCTTACGAAGGCAAAGAGCCTGATTTCCATAGCCACGACAAGTAATTCCGTCGTAGTCAATGGGTGATTATGCTGGACTCAGACGATCAATTCTTCACCGCCTACCAAGGCTACCTGCTCCGGCATGGTCACCCCCCACCCTCTGTCTTCGCATTCTGCGAATCAGTGGAGACTCCTGAATCAGAGTTTTTTAAACGATTCGCCAGTTTCAGTGTGCTGGAACGCAGGCTCTGGGCTGACCACATGACCCGGGCTATCGATTTAGCCCGCCATAGCAATGGTTTCAACGATTTCAGCTTTCAGCAGAAATACCTGACCCTCTGCTATCAGGTGCTTGATGTGGTGCTCGAAAACCGTTCTTTTTATCTTCTTCGATTCCCTGCGCGGCGTTCACGGAGAAACTGGATCGATCTCAGCGACGGTCTGCGATCTCTTTTCTCCAAGGTAACAAATGGCCAGGACACAGAGCTTTGCGCCATGCGCCGTCGATTTGCCGATGAACTGCGACGACAGATCGATGAAGCTCACAACTCCGATGAACTCACCATGCCGGCACCCCTGCAGCAGAGAATCCCCGAGCTTCTGTTCGGGCATGTGCTCTGGCTCATCCAGTATTACCTCGACGATGAAAGCGAAGGCTTTGAAAAAACAGATGCCCTGGTCGAGAAATCGACTCGCCTAGCCTTCGAGGCGCTGCAATCGAACGTCATCGGTAGCGGGCTTGATCTCCTGAGATTCCTCGCGGGTGATCGCGTATCTCTCTCCGGTTTCAAACCGAGAAATTCCAAGTGCGGTTCGTCTGATGGTGAAGGTTCCTCCTGTGGCTCGTAGAGATCCACAGGCGTCT
>JAHDFZ010000164.1:0-965 GCA_020627905.1 Verrucomicrobiota bacterium | reverse complement strand
ACGAGCCCAATGGCCGTAAGCGTGGGAGCGATGCCTGAACAAAGCCACATTCCCGAGACCCGTGCACGCCGTGCTGCCGCCATTGCTGGTGCGGGTGCGAAGGTGGGAGCAAATTTCGTCCGGCATTATGGAGAGAAGCTGGCTCGGAATCCACGCGCCGAGGAAGCGCTCCACGAAAGAAATGCGAAAACAGTCTACAGCACCTTTGCCAAGCTAAAGGGTGGACCTCTGAAGCTGGCTCAGATGCTCAGCATCGATGATAATCTTTTGCCAAAAGCCTATCAGGAGCAGTTCGCCCAGGCGCAATACAAGGCGCCTCCTCTTTCTTTCCCCCTCGTCCAGCGGACCATCCGTCAGGAGTTAGGGAAAGACCCGCTGGAGCTCTTCGATTCCTTCACCCGCCAGGCCGCGAGCGGTGCCTCCATTGGTCAAGTTCACAAGGCCTCCAAAGATGGGAAACACTATGCAGTAAAGGTGCAGTATCCCGGTGTAGCCTCCAGCCTCACCAGTGACCTGGCTCTCATCAAACCGATGGCTCTCCAGGTCATGGGGGTGAAAGAGCGGGATATCAAGCCCTACCTGGAAGAGGTCACCGAGCGCCTGCTGGAGGAGACGGACTACGCGCAGGAACTTGCGCAGTCGATGGAGCTCAGCGCTCGTTCGCAGCATCTCGAGGGCATCCGCTTTCCTAGCTATTATCCCGATCTTTCTACCCGCAAGGTGCTGACGATGGAGTGGATGGATGGCACTCCGCTAGACGAGTGGGCCGGTCAGGAGGGTTTGACAGCCGAAAGGAGAGACCGCGTTGGCCAGCTGATCTGGGACTTCTATCACTTTCAGATCCATGAGCTCCTGCGCTTCCACGCGGATCCACACCCAGGGAACTTCCTCATCGATGCCGAGGACAATCTCATCGTCCTCGACTTCGGCTGCACGAAGAAGATCGATTCTGATTTTCATCGTTT
>JAHDFZ010000163.1:3865-8661 GCA_020627905.1 Verrucomicrobiota bacterium | reverse complement strand
CTCACCGTTCTCGACGCTCCAGACAGCTGGATCTCCAGACCAGCCGGAAAGATCTTTCCCATTGAACAGGGGCTCCCAAGCGCTGCTCTGTCCAGCTATCAGGCTAGAAAACAGAAACAGGACTGCACCGACCAGCAAGTGACTGAGGGGGGATTTCTTCTGCATACCATACGATAACCTTTTGAAACGTCCCGAGAATGATTGAAATCCACTTGTGGATGTAGTTTTCCATACCGAACCACGCCGGAATGATCGACTCAAACGCGCCGATAGTCGCTGGGGCGACGGCCGGTGGTCCGCTTAAAGGCGTTTGAAAACGTGAACGCATTCTCATAGCCCACCTGCCCACTGATCGCCTCGATCGTCTGCCCGGTCTGAACCAGCAGTTCTGTAGCTAGGCGCATGCGAATGTGAGTCACCTGCTGTAGCGGGCTCATCCCGAGTGTCCGCTTCGTTTCGCGCCGCAACTGCTCCGGCTGCATACCGGCTACCTGAGAGAGCCGCGCGAGGTCCCACGATTCACCCGGTGCCTCGCCTACCCGCTGCCACAAGGTCCAGAGCCGATCCCCATCCGCATAAGGTTGAGCAAACTGTTGCACTCTCCGATGCAGAATCGTCGTCCACAAATGCAGCAGAACAGGGGACGGCGCTGCCTGATTCAGCTCCTCATAAAGCCCGGAAAAGGCATGCTCAAAACCATTCACCGCGCAGCTTTGAATCACGGGACTATCGGCTGAGAGGATCGGCGCTGTCTTGCGAGATTCGTGATAGCGAATCCAGACGAAACGCCAGGCCATGCCACCGACAGCTCGAATCCCTGTATCCGAAAACGCAGAAAGGAAACACAGTTGAGAGGGGGAAACTTCTCGCCACTGCCCCTCTACATGCACATGCCCGTGGCCATCGAGCGAAGCGAGAATGAAGGTGCCCGAGGTGTCTGTGCGAAAGACCTCGAATGGCGAATGCGCCTCCATCAGTCCAGCGTGAGCAATCCCCAGCGGCTGAAACTCGGGGCAAGGGAGCGCATCGGCCAGCAGAGTGCGCTTTTCGCTGACCTGGGGAGAGCGAATGACCTGCCAGGATGAACCGTTGCTTATCTGTTCCCGATCGGTCTCAACCGCACATAGATCTTCACTCATTGATTCCCCCTGAGGGTAGGAAACCAGCGATCAGATTTCAAGGAGTGTTTCAGATAGCCTCCCGAAATCAGGCAGCCGGTATGAGGCGCTGCCGACATTCAGAAAGACTCTCACACCCGAGCTGCTCCATCACTTGCTGAGCCTGTTTTTTCAGCAGAGCAATCGTGTGCGTGCCACCTTGCGGCCCGAGGGCCCCCACGCCATACATAAATGTCCTGCCGAGAAAGGTGAAATCAGCACCGCTGGCGACAGCATTCATGACGTCAGAGCCCTCTCGGATACCACTATCCATCATCAGGGTGGTTTTCCGGGAGAATTCATCCCGAAGATCAGCCAGAGACGCCACAGCAGACTGCCCGGAATCGATCTGACGTCCTCCATGATTCGAGACAATCAGACCATCTACTCCCAGCTCAAGCGCCTTAGCCGCATCGACAGGGTTGGTGATTCCCTTCACCACCAGCTTCCCATCCCACTGATCTCGAATCGCCGCGATGCGGTCAGAACTAAGCCTTCCAGAGAAGGTTTTGTTCATAAACATCCCGAGATGCTTCATGCTGAGTCCTTTCGGTATGTAAGGCTTCAAGGTTTTAAATTCCGGAATACCAGCACCCAGCTGCGACAGGGCCCACGTGGGATTCATCGCCATCTGCAGGATATTACTCAGCGACATTTTCGGTGGTATGGACAAGCCATTCTTTATTTCGCGCGGACGATATCCAAAAGTCGGAGTGTCGGCAAGGAGCACGAGGACCTTCATCCCCGAGTCAGCTGCACGCTGGAGGATCTTATCCCGGAGGTCATCTTCTGCAGGGTGATACAGCTGGAACCAGGCGCGGCCCTCCGTGATCTCGGATACAGTCTCGATACTCGCCGTGCCCACCGTGCTGAGGACGAAAGGAATGTTGTGCACTTTGGCAGCTTCTGCCAGGATCTCCGTGGCACGGGGCCACATCAACCCCTGAAGGCCTACCGGCGCGATCCCAAAAGGCGCCGCATAGGTTTCACCTAAGATTTCCGTTTCGAGAGAAGCTCCCTCAAAGTCCTTGAGATATTCCGGCCGCAGCAGGACCTCGCGTAGCTCTTCGGTGTTCCGGCGCAGGTTCCGCTCGGTGTTGCACCCTCCCTCCAGATAGTCGAAAGCAAATCCAGGCATCCGCTTCCTCGCATGCTCGCGGAGGTGTGCGACACTGGGTAGTCGGGGGTTTATATAATTCGGATCCATGAACGCTCCTCAAGGCATAACAAAATCAAAAACGACGACCCGCTTGAGCTTCGGAACGACAAAGTCTTTCACCTCTTCGTGCTTCGGGTGAGGCAGATAGGCATCACGAGAGGCAGCAGAATCAAATGTCATAATGAAGCCGTGAGTATACCCATCGTTCATACCTTCACCAGACTCATAGGGACCATAGTGGAAATCCAATAGCCCAGGAATCTCCCCTAACATCGAGTTCATTTCGCAAAAGCACTGCTCGATCTGCTCTCCTGAGATATCTCCATGAAACTCAAAGCATCCGTAATGTTTCACCTGTTTATTCATCGTCCTCCGTCTTTAATTTTTATAAGTGATAGTAATTTATCGACAGCCGCCGCGGCGAATTCTCGATCATTGATCGAATGATCGAGAACGGTCAAAAACTTATCGCTCTTCAGCGATCCCTTCAGCGCCTCAAGCAGTGCACCGTCTGCCTCCTCATTGTAAAAAGCCTGACCCTCCATACCAATGACACTCAAGCCACGCCTGGGGAAAAGGACCGATACCGGCCCAGTGTAGGCAGACGCAGCTGCGCCTATGCGAGCGCCCAGATCCTGACTCTCTGCTACGGAGGTCCGCATGAGAGTTACCTGGGGATTGTGGTGATAAAAAAGCCGGTCTGCGTATTGCTCAGGGACCGTCTCCGGCTCCCCAAAATTCACCATATCGAGACATCCGGGAGCGATGACCGTAGGCACACCGCTCTCGGCAGCAGCCCCTAGACGGTCAGGCCCAGCGGAGAGAACCCCGCCGGCGACTTCATCTGCAAGCTCGGTAGTCGTCAGATCCAGAACACCAGCAAAGGCGCCCTCAGCAATCAAACTCTCCATCATCATCCCGCCTGCTCCCGTGGCATGAAAGACAAGCACCTCGTAGCCTGCCTCTTCGAGAAGCATCCGCGCGTGATCCACACACTCGGTCGTGTTGCCGAACATGGATGCTGCGATAAGCGGCTTATCCTCATTTACTTCCGCAGAATCGGCTCCTCTCTCGACCATTCCGAAAAGAGCCGCCGCTGCCTGACGAAACACCTGCCTCGAGATGCGGTTCAATCCTGAAACATCGACAAGACTAGGAAAAAGCACGATATCCTTTGTCCCAAGATAGTGGGACGTCTGCCCACTGGCCAGCGTTGACACCATGACCTTAGGCAGGCCGATGGGTAAGCGCCGCATAATGGCCGTGCCGATCGCTGTCCCACCCCCACCACCAAGAGAAATGATCCCTACGAGGTTCGAAGTGCGCGAGAGCTCTGCGATGTAGTCAGCTGCTAGCTGCGACACGAGTCCCACGCTTTTCCCCCGGTCTTTCTCGCCCAACAGACGCCGAGCTTCCGCACCACCGGAACGCACAATCTCCTGAAATGAAATGTCGGGAGTGACGCTAGGATCACCGAGGCAGCCAACATCGACAAGCTTCACGCTGCATCCCCATTCTGTGAGAAGGCCAGCTACATACTGGTGCTCTTCCCCCTTCGAGTCGAGCGTTCCGACGACAACAACGTATGGATCTCCTGTCATGCAATTATGAAACGTCTGCTAGATTGACCCGAGCGGGATCGACTTAAATTCCCTGGTCAGAGAAGTCAGTGATTCTTCCACGGCCATACGCTCCAGGCTGGAGGCACCCACAAAACCAGCCGCCTCTGTCTGCTCGTTAATGAAGGCCGCATCCTCCGGCGTGGCGATAGGTCCGCCATGAGAGAGGTAGATGACATCGTCGCGTATGGATTTGCCGGCATCAATGATCGCCTGAGTTGCCTCTGCAGCTGCCTCCAGGCTCATCGCGGCATCGGTCACCCCTATCGATCCGCCCACCGTGCATCCGACATGGGCAATGATCGCATCAGCCCCGGCCTCGGCCATCGCCCTCGCTTCCTCTGGAGAGGCGACATACACGATCGAGAAAAGATCCATCTTTCGAGAGAGCGCGACTGTCGCGACTTCCTTATCGGTTCCCATTCCTGTCTCCTCCAACTGCTGGCGGAAGTCACCGTCAATGATGGAGTGGGTGGGAAAGTTGTTCATTCCAGAAAAGCCCATATCCTTCACCTGAAGAAGCCAATGCCACATGCGCCGCCGTGGGTCCGTGCAGTGCACCCCGCAGATCACCGGTATCTCCTCGACGACTGGGAGGACCTCATATTCACCGATCTCCATCGCGACGGCGTTTGCATCCCCATAACCCATGATGCCCGCGATAGAGCCATGCCCCATCATGCGATATCGGCCGGAGTTATAGATGATGATGAGATCAGCTCCTCCTTTTTCGATAAATTTGGCGCTGATTCCCGTGCCCGCCCCCGCAGCGATGATGGGTTCGCCACGATTCAGCGTGGCATGCAGGCGGTCGATTACTTCTAAGCGAGTGTAGGGATTACCGATCCCGGTCCATGGATT
>JAHDFZ010000163.1:0-3855 GCA_020627905.1 Verrucomicrobiota bacterium | reverse complement strand
CATCTCTCAATCTTGCGCGGCATCGAGGCGATTCCATATTCGAAATCCACCAATAGATGCGATTTTCGGGGCCGCATAGCGTAGGGGATCAAACGGGACAAAAATTTTTCAAAGTAAATTGGATTGTAAATAAGTATTGACTATTCACCCCGAAAGCCTCCATATTTCCCGTGTCTGTTTGTGTTTTGAGGAAAGGTTGGATTGCTTTGTGCATCCAGCCTTTCTTCTTTTTCAGAGCCGAGTTATCACAAAAAGCAGCCAGCTATCGCCGTTGACCTAGGGGCTGAGCACCCCTATCTTTTTCCTGAGACGGCCGTGTTGTTCGTCATATTTTCCTATGAAATCCCCCTTTTCTCTCTCTCTATCGCTTTTCGGCATCATGGCGATCAGTGCCTATGCGAACGAAGTGGAACCTCTGGATCTCGCTTCTTTCCCTGGTGAACTGATCAACGAAGTCGTCGTCCCCGTTCCGGCAGAGATCTTTACCGTGCTCGATAAGCTGGGCGAGCCGAACTGGGAAGAGGCGATCGTCGAGCAACCAAAAAGCGAATCGCAGGACCGCCGGCAGATCGCGTTGCAGTTCGGCTGCCTCATCGCAGATGGCTTTGTCGCCGTGCAGGCAAAGTCGCCCGCAGAAATCCAGACGATCGGTCGCCGTGTGCTCAACCTTTCAGAGAGCCTGGGGCTGGCGAGCTCTGTGCGTCCCCATTGCCTTTCGATCATCGAGGCAGCCGGTGACAAGGATTGGAACCGCGTCCGCCGCGAGCTTGACCTTACTGAACTGACGGTGCGTGAGACGATGAAAGAACTCCGCGACGATGAGCTCTCGAACTTGGTGAGCCTCGGTGGCTGGCTCCGCGGAACGCAGGTCGTGACGCAGGTCGTCGCTACGTCTTACTCGAATGACAAAGCGGAACTACTCAATCAGCCGGGACTGATCAACCACTTCGAAGGCCTGGTAAGTGCGATGAGCCAGAAGCCCAATGCTCCTTCCTTCCTGCGTAAGCTCTCCACCGGCCTGGCCGACATGAATGATGTGATCCAGGCGAACGCCCCACTCAATCCCGACCAGATCCTTCAGGTTCAGCAGCTGAGTGCCGAGATGCTGGAACAGTTTTATCTCTAAATTCGACTCTCTGTTTTGAAGAATCCAATGACCACGTGCCGAGTCTTTCGCCCGCTTTACCTCTGGGCCGCCGTAGTGCTGACGACGACTACCATCGCCCTGGCCTACGTCAATGAAGCTATCTCCATGGCACTGGAAGCTGCCACACCCTATGTGAAAGAAGGCTTCAGCGTGCGCGAGGATAATTGGTCCGGTGAAACAGAAGAAGGGAAACCTCTCCTGATCCGTCACCAGTTATTCCGGGGGAATGAATACTGGTTCTGGGCCGGCACGAGTTATGAGAAGCAACCCGTGCGGGTAGATGTCTTCGATGGAAACGGAAAGCCGGTCGCGATCGAAAACTTTCAGCGCGGTTACTTCGCTGGCGCCCGGGTGCTGCCTGATCGCACAGCGACTTACTTCGTTCGCGTGACGGTTGGCAACGCCCAAAAGAAGCAGAAGCAGACGATCGACTGGGGTTTGGTCTACGGTTACCGCTAGTTTGCCTATGCAGATCTCGCAGCCAGAGCACCCAAATCAGCCAGACTCCGTCACAGACGACTGGACCGCTTCTCATAGGAATACCCCGACAGACCATCTGCGACGATTCGAGAGCGCTCATTTTCTCCAGAGCCTCTTTGCGAATCGGTCCGATTTATTCCCTTTGGCCGCCGAGGCTCTAGGGATCACCATCACCAGCAGGGATGGCTGGATTCGATTGCAGGGGGAGGAGGATCCCGTGAGTGCTGCGATTCGTCTCCTTGATGACCTAGAGAAGTCCCGCCGCGCCGGCGAAGAAATCACCCCACATAGCTTCCGCTATTCTCTCCGCTATCACAGCGACACCATGAATCCCGCTCAAACAGACAACGCGAAGGAAAACGCCTCTCCAGCAGGTGAACCACTTAATGAGTTGGTGAAGACCAAGCTCCTGGCAGGCGGCACCAAGCCTCCCGTGACGCCTCGCACGAGCACGCAGCGTGCCTACATCGAGGCTCTGCAGTCACATGATGTGAGTTTCGGCATTGGTCCTGCGGGAACAGGCAAGACCTATCTAGCCATGGCTTTCGCCCTCGATCTTCTCAAAAATCGTGAGGTCGATCGTATCCTCCTGACCCGCCCGGCGGTAGAGGCAGGCGAGGCTCTTGGCTTCCTCCCAGGAGCTCTCGAAGAAAAGGTGCTGCCGTATCTGCGTCCGCTCTACGACGCGATGAATGATATGCTGGATGGGAACGAGGCCGTCCGATTTGTAGAGAAGAATCTCATCGAGATCGCTCCGCTCGCCTACATGCGAGGGCGCACCCTCAACCGCGCCTGTGTCATTCTCGATGAAGCACAGAATGCCAGTCGGGAACAGATGTTCATGTTTCTTACTCGACTCGGCGAGGGCTCCAAGTGCATCGTCACCGGAGACCCGTCGCAAATCGACCTCCGCCCGAAGAGCCGCTCAGGCGTGCTGGAGGCGATGAATCTTCTCTCGAATGTTGAAGGGATTTCCTTTACCCAGTTCGAGGCGGTCGATGTCGTGCGTCACCCGGTGGTAGCGCGGATCATCGATGCCTACGAAGCACGGTCAGAAGGCAGAGTCAGCCAGCCTGAGGATTAGGGGCAACATTTCGGCATTTCTCCCGTGGCAGAGAAGGCCGCGAATGAATTCGCTACTCCCAAGCTTGAACGATGCGAGCTATGGGATCGGGAGTTCACTTGCGCGCCGTTTTTCCTTTCACCCAGGCTAGAGAAAGCATGACAGGAATGTCGTCCTTCCGGACGCAGGGGCTCCCGTCCCTGCATGCGAAGAATCCCGCCTGAAGCCTGAGCCCTTGCGAGTCTCAAAACGAACGGCAAACGATCCGGGACAAAGGAAACGTCGGCAGTTTCAGCAAGTGCGGTTTGGATCCGCTCCTGCAGGGGCACGGTCAGCCAGCCTGAGGATTAGGGGTAACATTTCGGCATTTCTCCCGTGGCAGAGAAGACCGCGAATAAATTCGCTACTCCCCAGCTTGAACGATGCGAGGTATGGGACCGGGAGTTCACTTGCGCGCCGTTTTTCCTTTCACCCAGGCTAGAGAAAGGACGACAGGAATTTCGTCCTTCCGGACGCAGGGGCTCCTGTCCCTACATGCGAAGAATCCTGCCCGAAGCCTGAGTCTTATGACGAACGATAACGCTCCGGGACGAAGGAAACGTCAGTAGACTCGGCAATGGCGATCTGGATCTGCTCCTCCAGGATCTCGACAGGGATCGGATTCTGATAATCCTCCAGATTCGCTGCCAGGGCATCAATCGGAGCCAAGCCGTCGATGCGCACCTGCCGATACAGCTTGATGGCCAGTGCCTCCGCAGCACCGGGAGTAACGAGGCTCGGCATCGACTGGCCAAGCTGCTCCGGCAGCTCCTTTGGCAGGTCGATTTCATGCTTCCCAGCCAGGGCACGCACCAGAGCATACACTTCTTCTGGCTCAGAAGCCGGAAGTAAGGGCATCTTGACATCGACTCGTCCGGGACGTTTCAGATCCACCTCGATGAGATCCGGCCGAGAGGAAGCTAAGATCCAGAGGATGCGACCTCGGTTAGCCGGATTGCTCATCTCCTTCGCCATCATGGAATAAACGCGCCCCGACACACCGGAGTCGCCACTGCCGGACTGGCGGCTGCCCAGGGCCTGGTCTGCCTCATCGATGAACACAATGCAGCGGCCAAGCGCATGCAGAAGGGTGAAAATCTTTTCCAGATTCGCCTCGGTAGATCCC
>JAHDFZ010000162.1 GCA_020627905.1 Verrucomicrobiota bacterium | reverse complement strand
CATTGTCTGCCTCTCCATCCCTGCCCTCCTGCTCCTGCGAGGCGTCTTCCAGTTCCTCCACAACTACTGCATGATGTGGCTAAACATGCGCGTGCTCCACCGCTTACGGGAGGAGTGCTTCACCAGTCTCATCAATCAGTCTCTCTCGTTCTTCACCCGCGTGAAACAGGGGGAGCTGATTCAGACGGTAGCAAACCAGACAAGAACGTCTGCCGATGCAGGATCGCAGCTCATCTCGGCATTCATCCAACACCCCATCGCTATCGTTTCGATCATTGTCATGGTGATCCTCATGGATCCGCTCTACGCCCTCGGGGCCTTGGTGGTCTTTCCTCTGTGCATCCTGCCTGTAGCGCTCATCAGCCGCAAAGTGCGCAAAGCAGGCGGCAAGGAGGAGCAGGAGTCAGAAAGCCTGATTGTCACGCTTCACGAAACCTTCGGCGGCATCCGTCTCGTGAAAGCGATGGGACAGGAGGAGTTCCAGACAAACCGTTTCAACGAAGGCAGTCTGCGCATCGTTAAGTTTATCATGCGCTGGCGCAAGGCGATGGAAATCTCCAGCCCGCTCGTTGAGATCGTTGGCTCGCTCGGCATCTCCATCGGTATGGTCTACGCCTGGCTCACGGAGATGCACCCCGGCACCTTCATGACGCTGAATCTTGCCCTTATCAGCATCTACCCGCATGCGAAGACGCTCAGCCGCATCCAAGTGCAGGTTCAGAAATGCTACGTGGCTGCCGCGCGTGTTTTCGGATACATCGACGCCGAATCTGAGGTAGCCGACTCTCCGGATGCCAAGCCTCTGGAGAAGGTCACTGGCAACATCCAGCTCGCAGATGTGAGCTTTTCCTACCCGATCGATGCCCAACGCTCCAAAGCAGCGCTCCATGATGTAACGATCAATTTCGAAGCAGGAAAGCGCTACGCCCTCGTCGGGAAAAGTGGCTCCGGCAAATCGACCATCCTGTCTCTCATCCTCCGCTTCTACGATCCCGACAGCGGCTCTATCAAACTTGATGATCAACTCCTGACCGACCTTCAGCAAAACAGTCTTCGGAGCCAGATCAGCCTCGTCAGCCAGGATACCTTCCTCTTCCACGATACGGTGTCTAACAATCTTCGATATGGCAACCCCGATGCCTCGCAGGCAGAGATCGAGCACGCGGCTCACCTGGCACATGCAGATGAGTTCATCCATGATCTGGAGGACGGCTACGAGACCATGCTCGGGGACAAAGGCTGCAACCTTTCCGGCGGCCAGCAGCAGCGCCTCAGCATCGCTCGCGCCATCCTGAGGAATGCCCCTATCCTCCTGCTCGATGAAGCGACCTCAGCTCTCGATTCTCAATCAGAGAAATTGATCCAGGCTGCGATCGAGGAACTGAGCGAAGGAAAAACCGTCATCGCTATCGCCCACCGCCTCTCTACCATTCTCGACTCAGATGAGATCATCGTGCTCGACGATGGCCGAGTCGTCGATCAGGGACCTCACAGCGAGCTACTCGCCCGCTGTGAAACCTATCAGCACCTCTACCAACTGCAGTATCAGGACCACTCATGATCGCTATCGACTCTTCCCGTCCACTGACGGTGGCTACCGTCACGCAGCCGATCGACCTTAAGCTCCTGCAGGGCAACAGCCCCGCGATCACACCTGCAGAGGTCCTAGAGTTTCGCGTTGATGAAATGCCTGACAAAATCGAGGCACTAGCAGCCATGGCCGAGCGCTGTCGCGAAGTCGGGAAGCATGCTCTCTTCACGGTCCGCATGCCGGAGGAAGGAGGACAGAATGATCTCTCCCCTGAGTCCCGCCTGGACGCTTATGAAACAATCAGGCAGCAGATCAGCAATGAAGAATGCTTTTTCGATATCGAAGTCGCCTCCCTATCGGACAGTCGTTTTCAGGAGTTAGCTCTATCACTGAGTGAAAACCATCGGGTGGTTCTCTCACAGCACGACTTTGAACGCACCCCGGACACAGACTGGAATGCGCTCAGAGAGACGCAGGAAAAGATTCCGAACTCCATCATCAAGGTCGCCTACCGGCTGCATGATGGAGCCGACCTTGGGAAGCTTTGCGATGGAGTCCGGTTCATGACAGAATCCGGCGCTCTCGTTTCCGCCATGGGCATGGGTGAACTTGGCCCGATATCACGGGTCACCCTTGCGAGTCTTGGCTCTGTTTTAAATTACGGCTACCTCAGCCAGATCAATGCGCCAGGGCAGTGGAGCGCGGCTAAGTTGTCGGAGATCCTGCGTCTCATGGAGAGCTAGGAAGATTGATGCGGGGGAAAGCAGTGAACTAGGATTGCGTGACAGGGCTTGCGCGTGCGATTGCGTTTCTGTTTCCATCGCTCAAATTGGGGAACAGCGAATTGATTCGCGGGCGACATCTGGCTCGAGCAGCCGAGCTTAGGCAATGGCAGGTTCTGGAGACCCTGCCTCCGGAATCAGGTCAGTGTCCCTGGCTGCTGAAGTTCCGCTTCCCCCGTTTTCAGGGGGCGAAAAAGGCATGCGCAGCCTCACGATCGGCCAGCACCTGTGCTTTCAGGGCGTTCAGCGCGGTGAACTTCCTTTCGGCCCGAAGAAAGTGACAGAAGCGGGTTTCCAAGAGCTCCCCATAGAGATCCTGATCGGCATCCAGCAGATGCACTTCAAAAACGAGCGCGGGTGCGCCATCAGCTACGGTGGGCCGAAACCCGAGATTCGCGACCGCTGGCATCCATGGACATGCCTCCCCATCCGCAAGAAGCCGCGACTCGACAGCGTAGACGCCTCGTGGCGGAGTGATTGTCGACCCGATCTCGATATTCGCCGTCGGAAATCCGAGGGTGCGAGCGAGCGCCTGTCCATGCACTACCTCGCCAATCAGACTGAAAGGGCGGCCGAGCATCTCTTCGACAGCTTCAAATTCTCCCTTGAGGATCTGCTCGCGAATTCGCGTGCTGCTGATCCGCTCATCCTCCCAGCTCGCGATCGATGCGCCATCAATGCTCACGCCATTTTTCGCGCCCCATTGGACGAGGGTTTCAAAGGAACCGGAGCGGTTTTTTGCAAAAACCCAATCCTTCCCGACCGCGATCTGTTTGAGCTGGTGAGGACCGACCTGCTCCTGCAACCAATCGAGAAATGCCTGCCCCTCCAGGCGGGAAAGTTCTTCCGAAAAAGGAATAAAGGCGATCTCGTAGTCTGGAAAATAATGCTCCACGACCTCTGCCTGCTGCTGCGGCGGCGTGATGGGGATCGGCGCAAAAGCGGGACGAAGAATCTCGATGGGATGAGGGGCAAAACTGACGATCACAGGCGTTCCACCCGAGGCAGCTGCCCCATCAGCAGCTAGCTGCAATACCTCCTGATGCCCACGATGCAGTCCATCGAACACGCCGAGAGCGCAGTGCAAGGGTCCGCGGGAGGCCCGCAGGTCACTGACAGCTCGGGTCGTCTCCATACTTGCTGCTACCCCCTGAGCCGTGATACTTCGGCGAGACTGAGCATCTTTGATCGCACTTCGTCAGGATCACCGTGTTTCAACTCTTCAAAAGTCACGGAGCGCTTCAGATCAAACCGACCGGAGCGAGTCCTCCGCAGGGCTGTCAGGTGTGCTCCACACCCTAGATCCTGCCCGATGTCATGAGCATAGGTGCGGACATAAAACCCCTTGCTCGTGCGCACCGTGAAGTCGATTTCCGGCAGCTCAGTGCGATCGATCCGGTGGGCCAGAACGGTAACGAAACGTGGCTCTCTGGCGACGACCTGCCCCTTGCGAGCCAGCTTGTAAAGCGGCACACCATCCTTTTTGATGGCGGAGACCATGGGCGGCGTCTGGTAGAAATCGCCACGGTATTTATCAAAGGCGGCAGCCACTTCCTCGTCGCTCAACGCTGGCACAGGCTTCTCCTCCTCGATCTCGCCATCCGCATCCTGCGTATTGGTGGTCTGACCCAGTTTCATGGTAGCCTGATACTCCTTGTCCTCAGACATCAGGAGATCCTGGATTTTGGTAGCCTTACCGATCACGAGGATCAGCAGGCCGGTTGCCATCGGGTCGAGCGTGCCGCAATGGCCGATTTTCTTGGTCTGCAGCGTGCGCCGGGCCACGGCGACGACATCATGAGATGTCATCTCCTGACCTTTATCGATTAGAAGAACTCCATCGGGGGTTTCCATAACTCAAAAAGCGATCAAAAAGACAAAACGGAAGAGACAGCTCACAAAGAGAGCTGCCTCAGACAGGAGGCGGACAAATCATCCACCACGAAATATGCGCGCGAGGGAGAGGCTATGATTTGCTGGTCAGCTTGAGCGTAGACCCCATAAGAGATTTTCCGTCCATGCGGGCCAGAGCGTTCTGCGCCTGCTCGATGCTTGCGAAGGTCATCTCTGCGCTTTCCCCTGCCTCGGCAATCGAAACCGTTGTGACGCCCTCAGCAGGGAGAACGTCAGAAAACGCGTCGCGCAGATCCTGCTCTGTCGCGTCTTTGGCGACACCGGTCACGGTGAGAGTTTCACTAGTGACTGTCTCGATCTCCAGGGGCTTAGGCCGCAGGTCACGGTCCGAAGGCTTGTTTCGGCCACCTGAGGAACGCTCGCGGCCACGCTTTTCACGGCCACCATCTCTTGATCTCTCTCCACGCCCTTCGCTACTGCGCTCGCTCCGATCACCACGCTTACCACCACGTCCACGGCGCTCACCTTTGGCATCTGAGTCCTTTTTACGCTCGCCTTTGGCTGCTGCCAGCACCAGACGACGGCCCTCAAGCTGCTGACCATGGAGCCCCAGAATCGCTTTCCGCGCCTCAACAAGACTGCTCATCTGCACGAATCCAAAGCCTTTCGAGCGCTTCGTATCATTGAAGACAACCACTTCAGCCGAGCTGACTTTTCCGTATTCGCTGAAAGCAGCTTCCAACTGCTTATCACCGACGCTGTAGGCCAGATTCCCCACATGGATGCGCGGCTCAGCCAGTCGCTCGACTTCGCGCTCTGCACGCTCCCGAGAAGCGGCAAGAATGCGCTTTTCCGTCAGATCGACGGCACCGAAAGTGATCGCCTTGAGGAATTTCTCAAAGCCAGTCGCTTTGATCGCTGGTGGGCGGTTTTTAGAATTGCGACCTCGGCCTTTGTTGCCGCCTGATCGCTGTCCCTGAGGACGCTCGCCGCCTTTCTGAGGGCGGGAATTCGGGTTCTTTTGGTTATCCATGCTTAAAGGGCGGCATCCTAGAGCAGAGAACCCGATGAGCAAGGGACAATTTGCCCCCGCCCACACCACCGCAAACAAGACCTCAGCCCTTGCGAATGACCAGGCGGTTCGCGTCGCCCCGGCCCTTCTCCATCGCCCAGACTTTCATCACGTGGTCATAGATCTGCCGGATCGACGCCTTCGAGCGCAGTCGATACTCAGAAGTCCTCGCGTGGGTGGTGTCCGGATAGTGTTTCGTCACCAGCGTAGCCCCGGCATCTAGCTCAGAACGCCCCTGCAGACGCCCCGCCACCTCGCGCACCCGATTGGTAGCATTGCTGACAGCAGCGATGCCTGTCTCCGGGTTGTAGGGCTCGATATAATAAAATCGTGCCGTCACAGACCCCACTGTGTCCACGGTGCACTCAGTGACCTGCACGGATCCGTCGATGACGTAGGTATGCTCGCTCACGGACGAGATGCGATCCAGCCGGGCGACAAAACGGCCAGAGCTCGTTTCCACCTCCCAGAACCCGGCAATCCCCTCAGCCTCACCATCTTCTGCAGGCTCCTCCTCCTGGCTGAAAACGGGCGCAGCGAAAAAGCAGATAGCGGAAAAGGCACAAATGGCGACACAGCGGAGATCGAATGGCATCATGGTTCTTAGCATAAAGGAAACCAACCGTCGAAACAGGAAAAAGTCTCACTTAAGGGAGGAGATTGAAAGATTCCGCAGAAACCAATTCCATTTTCGCAAGCCCTGCTTACCTTGCAGAACCCGGAAACTCGCCTACCGCATTTATTGATCTCAAAAAAGGAAATCACTTATGAACGGAACGTTCGTTTCTCGCCGCCGGGCACTCACTGCCCTCATCACCGGAGCTGTCACGGGCATCGCCAGCAAAGCGATAGCTGGTCGCTACGCCTCTTACTGGAACTGCAGCAATGGTCAGATGTATGGACTGATCGCGAAGGGCAACAGCCGATCGCTCTATCTCCCAGCCCCGACCCCGATCCTCTTCTTCTCCGGAAGAAAGCAGGGGAACTCCTATGTGGGCACGGTGTTTCTGGGCACGCAGCAGATTCCTGTGAGCGGCCCCATCTCAAACAACCAGACCCGCGTGACCCTATACGCCAATGATGGGCGGAGCTGGGTGCTCAACTATTCTCACAAATAGCAGGCGCACTCCGGATGGGGAAAAGCGTAACGCCTTCGCATGAAGTCCGCGCTTTTCACCCTGATCATTTTTGTCGCCCTTTCCTTTATCCTACTCCGGCTTGCCGGATGGTATTCCTACAAGTCGGGACCGAAGTCAGTCGTCACACCCGAAACCTTCGGCGATCTGCCTACGACACCCAACGTAGCGACCAGCAGTCTCACTTTCGCCAGCGAGCAGGAGCAGGTGTCTGCCTGGACTGCCCTGCAGGCAGTGATTGAGGACCTGGGGCGGACGAGCAAAGTCTCGGGAACGTCGGAGTTCCTCCACTACACCGCCCGCACCCCCATCTGCGGCTGGACAGATGATGTATACCTGCTGAAGGCAGAAGGAGAGTCCACGATCCAGCTGCGCTCGCAATCACGAGTCGGACACTCCGACCTAGGAGCGAACCGGAAACGTCTGGACGAAATTCTTGAAAAGGCAGATTTGTCAGCGGACTAAGCGCTGATAGGACCCGTCCATCATCACTTTCAGGCCGAATTCCTTTTTGCCCTTCATCTTTGCGTCCCACCGCTCAGACCAGAAGATCTCCCAATGCTCCGGCTGACCTGAGATCGTCTTCTTCTTCAGCACCATCTCCGTGATGTAGACCCGCCCGTCGAGCTGGCGGATGACAAGATCATTCTGCGCAATCGCCGCTGCGTCAGCCGCAGAAACAGGTGGTTTTGCGAAGGCGGCGGATGCAAAGAGAGTGATGGCGGCAAAGAGGAAGAATAAGCGTTTCATGGTAGGAGAAGCATCTGCGCGGATTTAGGTAAGTCAAATGGTGCATTGGCCTAGAAGCGATCACTTCTTTTCTCCTTCTGACTCGTCTTTCTTTTCCGAGACTACGGGTGTCTCGTCGAGCTTCCGAATTTCAACCGATTCATATCGGATTTGCTCATCATCTTCGCTTACACGGAACCCGGTAAGGGCAAGTTGCACGAGGTCGCCATCAGCAGACTTTCGGATTTTCTTGGAGAGATCACCTTGTGACTCAGATCCATCTGCATTGATGAAGGTGACGGAGCCGCCGTCATAGCGAAAATGTAGGTGTCTACGCTCTCCATCAAATGTCTCTCTAATGCGCTCTTCGCCTTTCACGTCCTGATAATCCGGAGCTCTTCCGGCAATCGGAAGGTATCGATTCTTTTTCGTAGTGGTTCCTACGAGAGCGTAAAGGCCTTTCTGAAAGCTCTCATCGCTAAGCCCCAGACCAATGTAGGCACTTACTTTGGTTTTAATCGTGAAGGAGGCTTTTATCTCAAATTTCTCGCCGACGAAGGGATAGAATTTTATCACATACTCCCCTACGCCGGGTTGAATCTCAATTCGCGAGTCTTGCTCTCGATATTCTCCATGAACATTCTGCCATAGCTCCTTGGCGAAATGATCAGCCCCTAAAATTTTCATCCACTTGCCCTTTTCATATTCCTGCTGCCACTCGAGTCGAGCGCGCAACTTCGGTTCATATCGATTCGTCGCCGCCCCTCCTTCAGCCGCCGAGCTGCTCCCCTCGATACCACTAAGGGCTCCGTTTAGAACCTGCAAAGCCTGTTCCCAATCCATACTCTCCATGTAGGAATGAGCCTCGTCCGCCCAGGCAGCTCCGCCACCGATTGCCCGCAGTTGGTAAAGATCATCACGAGAGAAGTAGTCCTGAGGTGCCCAATAAAGGGGATCGTTAGCAATATTTGTGAACTCCTTTTTGAAGTGATCAAAATCACCTGATCGAAATGCCATCATCGCCGCATAACGATCAATGGCACGCCTCGCCACCTCATCATCAAAAACGCCACTCGCGCGCATTCCTCCAAATAATTGTTTCAAATGTTCGACGACCTCCGGCCGCTCGTAAACGCTCCGATCTTTTGGGAAGCCCATATAGTCGGGCCGATCCGTAGTGACATTGCTGAGTGCATGAATGTAGCCCCATGGGGTCAAAGAGTCGAAGCGCTCGGATTGGAACATCTGCTCTCCGAGAGAGATCATCTCTTCGTGCGACCCATGCCATCGAGGCAACGCCGCCCAAAAGGCACTCCTCATCACCGGGTAGAGATCGTGATTTTTCTCCAGCGCCTCAGCAGTCCAATGCCTGAACTCTGAGTCAGGGTTTTTTGAATACCCCATTGCAATGGTGATCAGCTGCTGCTCAGCCATCCCGAAAGGCGCACCCTCATCCACTGCCTGCTGAGCAAACTTTCGGGCCTCCAGTAAATGCTCTTTGAACCCCTTCCAGCCTTCGTCCGTCACAGAACTAGCCCAACCGCTTCCTCGGGAATTCCAACCTCGACGCACGCTTATGCGAGCGCGCAGCAGCGGTTCGACCCAGCCGGGTGCCTGAGTTGCCAAT
>JAHDFZ010000161.1 GCA_020627905.1 Verrucomicrobiota bacterium | reverse complement strand
TGAATAATCCTCTTCATGAGAGAATATCGATCCTCCCATATCCGTCCGCAACCACGTAATTACGGGGCTTTTTCGGCATTATTGCCCGCAAAACATAGACAAAATCTTCAGGCTCGCAGGTTTGTTGAATCCTCGCCTCAGATTGGGCGATTCTGGCCGATAATCTGGACCTCTGTCTCCAGCTCGATCCCGCGCGATGTCTTTGCGGTTTCTTTGATGCGCTCGATCAGTTGCAGAACATCTGTCGCAGACGCTTTCCCACCCTCATTGACAATGAAATTTCCATGCACAGGACTGACTCGTGCAGCATCTACATGGGTGTCTTTCAGCCCCATCTCGTCGATCAGCTGGCCAGCACCGATGGTTTCGGGGTTCTTAAAAATACACCCTGCGCTGGCGGCCACTGGCTGCGAAGATCGGCGCTTGTTTTTTGAGGCTTCCATCTTCTCCGCAATGGCTGCATCCTCTGCCGGCACCCCTTCAAAAACGGCCGATGTCGCTACGTTCAGGGCCAACTCCGGGACGTTGCGGTAGGAATGCTTGATCTCGGATTTCTCTTTCTCGAAAATCTCGCCCTCAGCATCGACCATTGTTACCGACACGACCTGATCGAAGGTTTCCCAACCCATAGCGCCTGCATTCATGCGGAGACTGCCTCCCACGTTTCCCGGGATGCCCTCCATCCATTCGAAATTCGCCAGCCCGGCCGCCTGAGCAGCAGCAGCCAGGGCCTTAAATTTGACACCAGCCCCAGCTTTCAGCTGATGATCCCCCACTCGCTCGATCTGGGAAAACTCTCCCCCGTTCGGATGAACCACCACCCCGGCGATCCCTCCATCCCGCACGAGCAAGTTGGAGCCGCGGCCAATGACGCGTAGTGGGATTCCACTATCAGCACAGTGTTTGACAATGCGCGCCAGCCCTGCTGCCGTTGTCGGCTCCAGCCAGAACTGTGCCGGCCCACCGACTTTCATCGTCGTATGACGCTTCATCGGCTCATAGAGGCGAGTTTTCGCTCCTGGCTCGCCCAGAACCGACATAAGCACGCTCATCTCCGTGAGATCCCGGGTCAGACGCGTCCCGACCTCGTGGATATTGCCGGCACCCAGGGTGATCAGCCAGTCGCCCTTCCGCAACCGATTCCCCACGACTAGGTGGAGAGTCTCCAGATCAGGATGAAACTGCACATGATCGACCTGCCCCTCAGCCATGACGGCCTGGGCTATCGTGTCACCACTGATGCCTGGGATCGGGTCCTCGCTAGCAGCGTAGACATCTGTCACCCAGAGTTCATCGATGCCATCGAAACAGGTGGCAAACTCATCGCGGAGCAACTGCGTGCGGCTGTAGCGGTGCGGTTGAAACAGGCACATGATGCGCCCCTGATGCTGCGAGCGCGCAGTCTCGACAGTAGCCAGAATCTCCGTCGGATGATGCCCGTAGTCATCGATAACGGTGATCCCATCCGCCTGATGCTTCACTTCAAAGCGGCGACGAGCACCGCGGAAGGACGAAAGACCATCGGCGATTTTGTCGAAAGCTACGCCTGTTTCCAGCGCCAGAGCGATGACAGCCAGTGAATTCAGCACATTGTGCCGACCCGGAATCCCCAATCGCAGGGTGCCAAGTTCCTCCCCACGCACCTCGATGGTGAACTCTGTCCCTGCACCTTTCGGCGTCAGATTGGTCGCCCGATAGTCGAGCCCTTCTGACCAGCCGTAAGAAATGCTGCCACTCTTTGGCGAGCATACTTTGCGCGCGTTCGCGTCGTCTCCGCAATAAATGATTTTGGACGCCGTCTGGTCCCGCAGGGTGGCGAACACCCCTTCGATTTCTTCCAGGCCACCCTGATAATGATCCAGATGCTCTGCCTCGATATTGAGCACAATCGCATGCTCCGGGTGGAAATTCACCAGAGTTCCATCACTTTCATCGCCCTCAGCCACGAAGAGATCGCCCTTCTCATCCCAGCGTGCATTCGTCCCGAGGATGGGGATCTCTGCCCCTACATAATGCGAGGGCGATTTCATACCAACCCTCAGCACATGAGCGGCCATGGCGGAGGTGGTCGTCTTCCCATGAGTCCCTGCAACGACGACGCCCTGCTTGCCGAGCATGATGGCGGCCAGAGCCTCCGCCCGGCGTAGGGTCGGGATGCCATTCGCCTCGGCGGCGGCTCGTGCTGGATTGGTCGGACGGATGGCGCTGGAATAAACCACAACATCCGCGTCCGCCACGGCCTCAGCCGAATGCGGGCTGGAGAACATCAAGCCAGCCTTCTCCAGTCGCGCCGTTTCCCCGGAAGTGACCCGGTCTGAGCCCGACACGCGGTGCCCCAGTTGCAAAAACAGCGCAGCGAGACCGCTCATACCGGAGCCAGCAACCCCGATCAGGTGGACGCGCAACGGACTCTCCCCGCCAGCAGAAAACCTCGGTGCCCAATTCTTTGCTATGTCACTCATGCGTTTGTAAAACTTGCCGCAGTCGACGAGCTGGAACGCGGTCTGAGGCGGAATTCTTTCGTCCTTTTAGGAGAGATTGATTTAATTGGCAAATCACACCGTTCTTTTTTTTCCGAAAAAATCGCCAACGTTGTGGAACTCACGTCCGTTTCCTTTCTAGGAAATCCATTGCAGCATCAGCCCTTTTGCCTTACCGCTACAGCGCTTTTCATACAGAAACATCAAAAAACACCCACTATGGCTCACGGAAAAATTTACGAAAACATCGTCGATACAGTCGGAAACACACCACTGGTCAAGCTCAACCGCGTGACGGAAGGAGCAGAAGCCACCATCGCTCTGAAGTGTGAGTTTTTTAATCCTCTTTCCTCCGTGAAGGACCGCATCGGCATGGCCATGATCGAGGCCGCAGAGGCCGAGGGCAAAATCACCTCCGAGACAGTCATCGTCGAGCCTACTTCTGGAAACACCGGGATCGCCCTTGCATTCGTCTGTGCGGCCAAAGGTTACAAGCTCATCCTGACCATGCCTGAGACGATGAGCGTGGAGCGTCGCACTCTGCTCGCTCTGCTCGGCGCTGAACTCGTGCTCACCGAGGGGCCAAAGGGAATGAAAGGCGCCATTGCCAAAGCTGAGGAAATCGCTGCTCAGACACCGAATTCATTCATCCCTCAGCAGTTCAGCAACCCCGCGAACCCAGCCGTGCATGTCCGCACGACTGCTGAAGAAATCTGGGAGGATACAGACGGTAAGGTAGATATCGTGGTATCTGCCGTCGGCACCGGCGGCACGGCCACCGGCTGCGTCGAGGGGCTCAAGGCGAAAAACCCGGACATTCAGGTGATCGTAGCCGAGCCGGTGGATTCACCGGTCATTTCTCAGACCCTCTCCGGCGAAGAGCTGACCCCTGGCCCCCACAAAATCCAGGGCACGGGTGCAGGATTTGTCCCGGACAACCTCCACCTGAAGACTGAGAGTGGTGAGCAGCAGATTTCTGAGTGCATCCAGGTCAGCAATGATGATGCCTTCGCCATGGCGCGCCGCATTGCCAAGGAGGAGGGAATCCTCGGCGGTATCAGCACCGGAGCGAACGTCTGTGCTGCCCTCGAAGTCGCCAAGCGGCCCGAGAATGCCGGAAAGCTCATCGTGACGATCGGCTGCTCCACTGGCGAGCGCTACCTGTCCACGCCACTGGCAGACGAGGCTCGTGCAGCAGTCGGAGGGTAACTATTCCCCTCTCCGAGCTACCTAACCTTTTCTCTCCTATGCGGATGGAGAAAGGTTGGGGTTGAAATTCTGCCGTCTTGATGCACGGATAAAATCCTGCTGGCGGATGAAGCTCCAGCAAATACAACGCATTGCGACCTGTTTTTCTCATGTCTGACACCCCTACCTCTACCGATCTCGAAACTGCTATGCACGCGAGCCACTCGCAGTCAGCGGTCTCCTCACTTGAGAAGAATCGGAAAACTCTCCTCATCTGTGCCTTGCTGGCCGTTGTAGCCATCGGCGCATTCATCGTCTATACGCAGATTCAGGAGCAGCAGCGAAAAGAAGCCGCTGCGGCTTTCAGTGCGGCAGTGAGCACAGGGGAAATCGAAAAACTGGATCAGGTAGCCGTCGACTTCCCCGGCACCGTCCCAGCTGGGAACGCAATCCTCAGTAAAGCAGAGATCCTGCTGAATCGGAACAAGGCAGACGACGCGGCGAAGACGGTCGAAACCTTTCTGAGCAATCACCCGGAACACTCACAGGTCGGCCAGGCCCACTTCATCCTCGCCAGCATCGCCCAGAAATCCGGTGAGCTCACAGAGGCAGCCGAGCGCTATCAGCTCGTCCTTGAGCAGGACGCTACAGAAGCCTACCACCCGCTGTCACTTATCCGACTTGGTGACCTGGCAGCCGCTGGCGGCGACCCTCAAAAAGCGAAAGAAAACTACAACCAGTCGATTCAGCAGTATCCTGGCAATCAGTTCATCTCGTTAGCAGAAAATCGCATGCGGCTGCTCGATATCGATACACCTCCCGTAGTGGAAAAACCGACACCTCCTCCGGCTCCAGCCGAGGAGAAGTCACCTGCTCCAACAGCGGGCGAGAAGAAGGCAGCACCGAAACCACAGGCAAAAGCGGATCCGAAGCCGGCTGCCAAGCCAAGAGTGGATCCAAAGCCAGCTGCTAAGCCGAAGCCACAGCCTGAGAAAAATCCTGCTCCGCAGCCCAAACCAACACCGAAGCCGAAGCCTGCTGAATAGCGCGGCGATCCAAAAGCGCGCGTGAAAGCGGCTCCTAAACTGCCATGAGTCCGTCCCCTCCTCCAGGCTCGACCATCGATCGTCGATTAGGGACGCATTCGGACGATTTCGATATCCTCCTCTATTACCTCTATTTTGACATCGAGGACCCTGAACTCTACGCAGAGCAGCATCGAACTCTCTGTGAAGAGCTGGGGCTAAGAGGACGAATCCTCATCGGGCGAGAAGGTATAAACGGCACCGTATCAGGTCTGCGCGACTCTACCGATGCTTATCAGAAGGCCCTGCGCGATGATCCGCGCTCGGCAGCCATCGAATTTAAGATCGACCCCTCTCCCGAGCACGTTTTCCCAAAACTTTCGATCAAGGTTCGCGAGGAGATCGTCACGCTGGGACTTGGGGAAAAGGACTTTTCGCCGAACGAAACCAGCGGCACCCGTCTTTCCCCCACGGAATGGCACGCCGCTATGCAGGAAGAAGATGCAGTCCTGATTGACGGACGGAATAACTACGAGAGCGATCTCGGTCGCTTCGAGGGTGCTCTCTGCCCTGATATTGACAACTTCCGCGACTTTCCGCAATGGGTTGAGGAAAACCGTGAGCAGCTTGAGGGCAAAAAGCTTCTCACCTACTGCACCGGAGGCATCCGCTGCGAAAAGCTGTCCGGCTTCCTGAAAAATGAGGGATTCGACGATGTCTATCAGCTGGAAGGCGGCATCGTGACCTACGGAAAAGACGAAGAGGTGAAAGGCGATGGATTCGACGGCCTCTGCTATGTCTTCGATAAACGGGTTGGTGTCGAGATAAACCATACACCATCCCGCCGGCTGATTACTGAGTGCCGCAGCTGTGGAAAAGAGCACTCCGAATACAGCAACTGCGCCTGGAAAAGTTGCAATGCGAGAATCTTTGTTTGCGATGAATGCGCAGCTGAGAGCGGCATCTACTGCGATGACGAGTGCCGACGGAATGATGAGGCCGGTGTCGTCCTGACCAAGGAAGAGCAACTCGCCCGGAGGGCGGAGGTGGCTGCGTCTAGGGAGCGGTGATCCGTTAGTGTTTGGCTTTTGTCTTGTCACGGCTTTCGGCATCAGGGCTTCTGAATGCGTCTCTCACGTTCCGCCCTAAGCTTTTGCTACCGCTTCTCCCGTAGAAACTGATCGAGCGCCAGGCCGCGAAGGGTTTCCCCATCTCCAAGAACGAGGGAGGCTTCCCCCCGCGTCTTTTCTGCCAGCTCCTGCAGAGGCTTCATCGCATCAAAGGCCATGAGACAGATGGTATTGATCCTCGGCCGACCTTTCTTCTGGCCGTAGGCAACCAACTCGGCAATGAAGCTGTCGATCTTGCCCTGATGGCTCATGACTCCGTCCGTCAGAAAGAAGATTTCCTGCGGTTCCAGATTCATCGCCATTTTCAGCGGAGCACGCCAATCAGTGCCGAACAGTGTTCGGACTTCATTCAGGGCCTCGAGGGTCTCCCTGATATTGCTGGGCGAGGCAACTTTCAGCTCACGAAAAGGCAGCTTACTGTCGTCTCCTCCTCGGAATTGGAAGAGTCCCGGGCCATCCGCCTGCTTCCAAAGCGATGGCTCAGGAGAATCCCCAGCGAACCACGCGGGCCCGGCGAAAAAGATGACCTGATACTTCGTGGTTCGCGGGAGCGACGTAAGCGTCGAGCGCAGCTCAGTGAGCATCAGCTCAAACCGATCCACCTTGCTGCCACGGTCCCGCTGCAGCATGGAACCGGATACATCCACCACAAAAACAACGCGATCACCGGCACCGGAGGACCCAAAAAACCTGACGGATTCCTTTCCGCCTCCTGCGAAATTCATACTTCCGAAGTCAGCGCCGAGAGTGAACCCCGCCAGGCCTGTGCTGGTGGTCGTCGGGATATCGATCGCGGTGTCAAAGACCGCATCCGTCTGAGCCTCCAGCTGTGACACAGGGCTGGCAGACTGGCTGGCATAGCTCGGGAGCGCTGCCGCCTGCTCAGGAGCATCCGGGCGTCGTTCCTGCCGCTTGAATGGCTCGATCTCATCGATAACGGCCGGAGCAACTGCGGTCACTCGACTGACAGGTTCAGCCGGCCTACTGACGACAAGATTGGCTATCCAGATGAACAGGATGAGGTGGATGATCGCTGCGGCACTGATCGAAATATTGCGATCGTTCCAGATCCTGCTAGCCGGGGCTGCTTCCTCTCCATCCGCCGAGAGATCCCGCTTAGCGACAGTCGCCAGCATCAAGCCAGGAATGGAAGCAGACTCACCTTTTGACCCACGCCTAACCTGACAGGGAGGTGACTTCGCTGCCCGACGCTTCTCGCCATCGATGCTCGGCTCATTGGCCACCTCTCCTGAGGTCAGTTGCTTGGTGATCGCTTCCTTTCCCCAACCGAGCTGATGCTCCAGCGATCTCTGTCGGAAGGAGTCATCGAGACGCACCGCCTCGTCATAGTGTCGTTTGGCGACTTCCAACTGATGGCCGTGCAGGTAGAGCCGGCAGAGGATGGCATGAGACCGGGCTGACTCATTCCCATTCTGGAGAAAGGCGACTAATTTCTGCCTCCACCACTCCGGCTTCACCCGCTGCTCCGTGAGCTCAAAGGCACGCTGCAGAGTAACCTCGTCGGGGAATGTGTTGGGCGCCTCGTAGATGACCGTCGTAGCCTCGTGATGCTCACCAAGATCTACCAGCATCTCCACAAGGCGCATGCGCACGCTCCAGCTCTCAGGCTGAAGGTGGAGATCTTCTCGGAGGATGTTGGCAGTTTCGCTCACAGCGGGCGTAAGGTAGCAAAATCAGCTCCTTAAGGCTAGGCATTTCCCTCCAGAAGCACGACACCCCTTGAGTCATGCGAGCTCGCGCGCCAGCCGAAGCAGCGACAGGGATGAGAAAGAGTGATCCATAAGCACCTTACTAAGCCCCGCACCGAACTTTCCGACACGAATAGGGCACGAGGCTGCGATTCCCAGCCGCAGCGGTATGATTCATCGATTTTCGGCACCGCTTCAACCTTCGCAGATATCGGTCCTGAGCATCAACCTCACTTCCAAAGCTCTTTATCGATCTCATCGAAGATAGCGACTGACGCATCCCAATCATCGCCAAAGCCATCGGGAGAGTCTCCCGCCTACTTGTCCAGATTCAATTTACGAACCGGCTCATCGATCGCGCCCAGACCTCTTGCGATTGCCTGACGCAGGATTTCATTCATCGAAATCCCCTGATCTCCGGCTTGCCGTTTCGCTGCTGCGACCCACTCATCCTCTATCCGGACCGTCACTTCTGTCATACATTCAATTTCAAGCAAAACATGCATACACGTCAATCGCTTCTTTAGCCCCTTCTCTCGCGGAACTCTGGGTGGAATTACTGCGCAGGTATACGCTGATGCTTCTCGATCACCCGGGCGAGCAGCTTTTTGATACTCTGCTGCTCATCTGTCAGCGAATCTACTTCGAGTGGGCTCTCCTCCAACGGGTCCTCAGGAATGTGGAAAAATGCTCCGTCAGCGTAGAGTTTGTATTCCTGATTCCGCGCGAAAACCTTCGCTTTTTCGGGATCTCCACTGCGGCTGAACCAGCTGTAGACGGCCTCTCGCGGAGAGTATTCCTCCCCGGCTGTCAGCGGCAGAAAGCTCTGGCCATCAATGCCTGGCGGAATTTCTTTGTTAGCAATCTGACAAAGCGTTGGAAGAAAATCACTGAAGTCGACTAACTCATCATAAACCTTCCCCGGCTGCACACCAGGGCCCTGGACGATCAAGGGGACGCGGGTTCCTGCATCGGTTGTTTCCCCCTTCGCTCCAAACACCTGGCGCCCCTGCCACTGCGATACAACTGGGGTGTCTGTGCCGTTATCACCAGTGAAGAGAAGAATGGTGTCCTCCGCCAAGTCCTCATCCGCAACATGCTGAGCAATGCGACCGATCAGCTTGTCCATGTAAGCAACCATATCGCCAAAGTATTTGGCGTCGCCTTTGTAGGTGGGCGAGCCCTTGCTCGTCGGATCCCAATCTGCCGAATCAGGTGTGGGCACGAATGGGCAATGCGTGAGGATCATGGGATAATAGACGAGAAAAGGCTCGTCTTTGCTGGCGGTGATGAAAT
>JAHDFZ010000160.1:6477-8834 GCA_020627905.1 Verrucomicrobiota bacterium | reverse complement strand
AGCGGAAAGTCTTCGGGGCTCGGAACAGTCACTAAAGATCAGGAAGCTCTCGCTGCTCTATCATCCCATCGCTATAGATCTGGGTGACGATTTTCAGAAGTGGCGCAGTTTCATTCGTGGGGCGATAGCCATTGAGACTGACGAAGGGCTCTCGTTGATCTGGGTAACACCGGATAAGAGAGGGGATCGGGCTCTCGAGCAAATCAAGAATGCGACGCAGAACCAGGCTGTCAAGAATGTCACTGCCTTTCGTGTTTTGGATGCTAAGGACGCCCAGGCCGCTGGCGAGCACTCCGAACGAGCGGAGAAGCGTAAAAACGTGCGGAAGTCATCTGCCGCCGGCATATTCTATCCGGGTAGCAAAACTGAATGCTCGCATGCTGTTGAGACCTATTTCACTAACTTGCGGGGTGAGGAGGATCTATTTGAGGCCCAGTCTGTCCGAGGGCTGATCCTTCCCCATTCCGGCTGGAGATATGTAGGAGATATCATTAGCCACACCTTAAATCGGGCGGTAGTGCCGAGGCGCGTGCTTATACTCTGTCCAAAGCACACTGGACGCGGGAGTGACTGGTCTGTCAGCCCTGCTGATGAGTGGGAGATCCCGAACGGGGCGGTGACAATCGATCAGCAATCCGCAGATTTCTTCCGCAAGCGGATCGATATCCTGGAAGCCGATGCTGAGGCTCATGCTGATGAGCATGGCATCGAGGTGATGCTGCCATTCCTCTATGCAAAGAATCCCGATCTCATGTTAACCCCTATCGTGCTGGGTGCCTCAGAGATCACATGGATTGAGGAGCTGGGAGTCGTCATAGACGAATGGATCGAATTTGTGCGTGCACAGGGTGAGGAAGCTCCTTTGATCATTGCGTCATCAGATATGAACCACTTTTTCGAGAGAGAAAAAGCTCGCGAACTCGATACGGCTGCTCTCCGCTGCATTCGAGAGAGTGACATGGCGTCTTTACGAGATCTGGCGCGAGAGTCGCAAATGACGATCTGTGGCATACGAGTCATCGTCGCGTTGTTCGAGGCGTTAAAACACTCGCAGGTGCCTCACAAAGTCGAGCTTTGTGCGTATGAAACAAGCGATCGAGTGACGCAGGATCCCTCCAGTGTCATCGGCTACGCAGGAGCCATCATACGCTGATTCTGCGAGCGATCAGGCTCCCTCGATCTGCTTTTGATAGATTTCATCCGGCACCTGCCAGCACATGATCATGCCGAGACCATCTGTCCAGGCTTCCCCTTTGTCTGTCTGGTGAGGAAAGGGAATCAGGTTGATCAGAGAGCCGAAGACTGCTGCTACGCAGAATGTCTGAGTGCTGAGGATGATGAAGTCTTCCGGGGGGCTCAGCAGGCGGTCACTTCCAAATATCGCCAGTAGCGCGAGAACAATCAGGATTTCAATTCCCGGGCCGGCAGCATAAATGAGGAAAGACTTCCAGCGGACTCCCTGCATGCTGGTGGGTTGGGGTAGGACATACCCTGAGAGCGGGATGGCGCGGATTTCGATCGGGATATTTCGGATCCAGTTTTTTACATAAAAGCGTTTCCCTGAGCCGATGCAGATGCGGCGAACGCGCCAGCCTACAAGTAGAGCCATGATGGCGTGTCCGAATTCGTGAATGACCAGGAGAATGATCCAGCTGGCGAAGAAGATCGGAACACTCCACTTCTCGAAGCTGAAGTCGCGGGCCAACTCCCAGGTCATTAGAAACGCAAAGAAAACGCTCAGGATGACGAGCACGCCCCATTCGTTGGCACTCCTGGGCGGGCGTTCAGGGGAGGGATCGTGCATGCAGAGGGAGTGGAGAAACGGTTCTTCGGGGGGGCTTTGTTAGTCTGTCCCTGTGTTTTGATCCGAAGCGGCTTGAAAGCACCTCGGCTGGTCTTTCAGAAAAGGCACAACCATTTCTCCCGTCTCTTTGTCCCCCAGGCAAAGGCTTTTTTCGCCCGCATGGTGATGATGCCACCAGGCAATCAACGCGCAGATGACGGAGTCGAATTGGTCCTCGGTGCCTTTTGACCATGTTGCCTGGAAAAGAGCTTTCGTTTCAGGCATTTTCAGGACCCATGGTGCGAAGGATGAGAGGAAGAGATCGAGCTTCTTCTGGAGGCAGCGAAAGGCTTTGCGACGATCTGCTACGAGGCCCTTTTTGTATTTGATCGTTTTTTCCAGCTCTAGCAGCTCCACGAGTGCGGCATGCGGGTAGACTTCGAAGAGGTATCTATTGGCTTCTGTGCAGTTGGTTTCGTATTCCAGGCTCATCTGAGCTGCGATCTCTGCCGCCAGTTTCCATGGCCGCTGGCAGCGCCGGCGGTTGGTAGGGTGGCAGCCCGCTTCGAACTTT
>JAHDFZ010000160.1:0-6467 GCA_020627905.1 Verrucomicrobiota bacterium | reverse complement strand
CGGGAGCATTCCTTATCTACGGGGCGTGCTCCTTCCGAATTGGTGCAGATGACGGGGGCATCGATCGCTACGAGGACGGTATCTGCTGACTCAATAGCTTCTGAGACAGCTTCGATGAGAGCGGCATCGCCCTGCACCAGCCTGGTGGAAGAGCGATCCGGCATCGTCATCGCTGGATCGGAGTCATTCCATTGCCACAGAGTGAGACCGTCAGGATTTCGATATCCCCAGGCAAGGTCTACCCCAACGATCACGAGACTCATGGCATCAGGCGGATCAGGAGCAGTGCATGGAGCGCAGCTTTCGCCGACCAGATGCCTGTGCGGATCCAGTTGCTCGTGGCGAGCTGTTTGATGACCGCCGGATCACATCCCGATTGGGACAGCTTTGCGTGCAGCGGCACCTGGACGACGAATGTCGTCAGCCAGATGAATCCAAGCAGAGCGACGATAGTGACCGCTAGCGCAATGAATCCGCGCTGGAAGCAGATGAGGCAGAGTGCTGCCGTCGTGAGCACCTCAAGCAGCATCAGGGGAATGACGACGATCGAGATTCCGCGTGAATAGGCAGCGTGGAACGCTGGAAAAGCCTCTGGCCCCACCTGACGAAAGACCGGGTAGATGGCGAACTGCACACACCAGATCAGTCCAGTGAGAGCTGCTGTCACTCCAAAGGCAAGGACCGCGAGATGAATGGGTGAAAGGGGAGGTGAAGGCATAGAAAAGTGTGTTTTCTGAGGTCTCTTAGACGTAGCGATAAGCGAAAAGATGAGTCAAACAGCCCTACGAAATATCCAGGAAACCGAAGATGCGCTGATCGACCGATTCTGCTCGGTCAAACGTCGGCTTGAACGAAAGCTCGAGTGGGTGGACGACACGACAGGGTTTGAGGCTCTCGAGCCAGTGATCCGGCGGGAAATCCTGTTCTATGAAGAGCGCGGGTATTACCTCTTTCAGGAGCCATGGCTGGAGCATGAGCCGGTGCAGCATCGCTATCGAGCTGTCCTCGTGTTCCGACCGACCGAGGGGAATCGTTAAGAGATCACTGGCGGAGTGTTCAGACCATCGATCCAGCGTGTGGGGATTGATGAAAAACCATTCTCGGCACCGAGGAGTGCTCCGAGCACGATGCCACGGTGAACGTTGTCACCGCCCAGGTTTGTATTGACGATGAGGGCTTTTTCCAAGTCTCCCGCATACTTGTAGGCGAGGTAGAGGACCGCCGGGAGGCTTTCATCGATGTAGCATGCTGTGCTGAGATGGCGACCGATCACTTCGCCATCTGGTTTCGTCTGCCACTTTTTCAGGGGGAACTGGAGAAAGCGCGAGTCCTGCCTGGCGAATCGTTCATCGATGACCTCTCGCAGGGAGCGGCCAGACAGAGTGGCAAGGAGGATTTCGACAGTGAGTTGCATCGCCTGGCGCATCTCCTCGCCGGCGTGAGTCAGAGCTAGATGGCTCACGCCGGTCGATAGAGCTTTCTCCGGCTCTTCAGCGTAGAAAATCGCCAGGGGAAGCGGCATCGCTAAGCCTCCGATGTGTTTCTCGATGACTGCGCAATCATTCGGCGCCTTTCCTCGCCCGAGGTTCTCAAAGTAGCCGCGATGGCATTCTTCCAGGTAAGTGTCGTTATGAGTGTCAGGAGTGACGAGGAGCTGACGGTAGGCCTGGAGGTATCGAGCTTCATCATATTCGCCATGCTCAGACAGCTGTTCTGCCAGCAGGTGGGCCAGCTGCCAGTTGAGGGTATTGTCACCAGCCTGAAGGAATCCATGATAGTGAGTGCCTTTCTGCCCCCAGGCTGCCGCATGCGGGGGGTGTAGAATATTCGTATCTGAGGAGGTGGGGCGGAAGCTGCTGCGCCAGAGGATGCTGTCGGGGTGCGGATTCTGCGGCGCGAGGAAGTCCTCCACATATCCATAATCGCGCTCCAGGGCGGCCCGGTTGTAATACCAGTGCACCGGCATGGCCAGCGTATCAGCGATGGCGGCGGCGTAGAGGGCTCCCGTTTTCCGTTCTGTCAGAGGTCGAGTGGTTTCCTGTAGCATATCAGCCAGCTTACGAATCTGGCTGACATTTCGGGCAATCCCTAGGCATGAAAAAAGCCGCATCCCATGGGATGCGGCGTTGCAAATTGAACCTAGGATGAAATTACCCTTGGGTTTGAAGGAACGGAGCTGCTTACTCAGCTGCAGCAGCCTCGCCTGCAGCATCACCGCCACCAGAAGCACCGGCAGAAACAGATGCACGAGTCTGAGCTACGAGTGCTACAAGAACGTCACCGTTCAGGCGAGTGCTGACTCCCTCGCCAAGTTCGAGATCCGCCACTTTTAGAGAATCGCCGACGTTAAGAGGCTCGACGCTCATTTCAACGCTGGCGGGAAGGTCTGCAGGGAGACAGGAGATCTCGATAGAGCGAACGAGTTGCTCCAGAAGTCCACCGCTCTTCACACCGATCGGCTCACCTGTGAGGACGATTGGGACGACGGCGTTGATCGTTTCGCCTTCGTTAACGGCGCGGAAGTCGACGTGGAGAAGCTGACCGCTGATGGGCTCTTTCTGAATCTCCTGAACGAAAGCGAGCTTTGTCTTTTCTTTAGCACCGGCGATCTCGAGGTTCACGAGGAAGTTCGTGCTGCTCTGCTTCTTGGCAACGTCAGCGAAAGTCTTCGCGTTGAGTTGGATCGCATATTCGTCCTGCTTAGATCCATAGACGACGCCGGGGACGATGCCTTCACGACGGAGACGCTTAGATGCGCTGGTTCCTTTCACTTCGCGCTTATCAGCCTGGAGAGTTGCGTTCGTTGCCATAATTCCAATTTGGGTAAAAAACAGTCCCGAAGTTGTTTGTCGCTGATCAAATCCAGCATGCCTCCTGGGACGGGCGCGGAATGTAGACGGGATTTACCCGATGTCAAAGAGAGATGTCACGGATTCCCCCTCATAGATGCGGCGAATGGCTTCGCCGAGCAGCTCCGCAATGGTGACGACCGTGACTTTTTCGCCAACGGCGAATGGGGTGGAGTTGGTCGTGATGACCTCCTCGATCGGTGAGTCCATGATGCGCTGCTGCCCCTGCTCGTTGAGCACGGCGTGCGAAACACCCGCAAAAATTCGCTTGGCACCCCGCTCTTTCAGTAAGCCCGCAGCCGAGGTGAGGGTGCCGGCTGTCTCTGAGATATCATCAACCATCAGGACATTCTTGCCCTCGACATCGCCGATGAGGTTGAGAGCCTGCACCTCAGTGGCGCTCACGCGGTTTTTCGCCACGATGGCAAGATCTGTCCCGAGGGCCTTGGAGTAGGCATAGGCCATTTTCATCCCCCCGACATCGGGAGAGACAACGATGAGGTCCTCCGCCAGCTTCTTCTGCTTCACGTAGTTGACCAGCACTGGCATGGCGTAGAGGTGGTCGACCGGGATGTCGAAAAAGCCCTGAATCTGGCCAGCATGCAGGTCCATCGTCAGGACGCGATTTACGCCGGCTGCGGTCAGGAGGTTAGCGATGAGTTTCGCCGTGATCGGCACCCGCGGCTGATCTTTCCGATCCTGGCGAGCATAGCCGAAGAAAGGGATGACGGCGTTGATCTGCTGTGCGCTGGCGCGTTTCGCTGCGTCGACCATGATGAGCAGCTCCATGATGTTCTCATTCGTCGGAGGGCAGGTAGGCTGCACGATGAAGACATCTCGGCCGCGGATGTTTTCATTGATCTTCACAAAGGTTTCGCCGTCGGGGAAGCGTTTCACGGTAGCGTCGGAACGGCGCAAGCCGAGATAATTGGCGATCTCATCCGCGAGCTCAGGGTGCGCGGAACCGCTGAAGATTTTTGGTTCTAAAGCCATCGCCCCATACTCTCGAATCTGGACCAAAACTCCAGCGAAATGTGAGGGGTGGGGGATTTTCTCCTGTCGCCCTGCTCCGGGATTATCTCTGTTCGGCTGTTTTCCGCACTTTCTTTGCCTGCTCTGAGGCACGCTTCCCAGCGCGGAGAGAGCGTTCGTAGTGCTCTTTGTAGTAGGGAATCTCCAGCAGCATGGGGAGGAGCTGACGGTATGTTTCATCCTCACCCCAATGGCGATCTGGAGGCTGCGGAAGCACCGCCTTTTCGGGATAATCGAGGCCAGCTATCGACCGCTCGACACTCTCGTTCATCGTCCAATAGCTCGATATCAATGGAGACAGGTGGCTTTCCAATGAAGGAAGGAGATTGGTTGATTCGGCTGGGTCGCGTTCTAGATCATAGATCTCCGTTACTTTTTCGGCTGCCAGATGGAAATGCAGCTTCCAGCGCTGGGTGACGAGAGCACCTTTGCCGGTTTGTCGGAAGTAAAGAGGAACGGTGCGCCCAGAGTCAGGGGTTCCCAGGCAGTGCAACAGGGATTGGCCGTCTTGCGGAAGCAGGGCAGACTCGTCCAGGTCATACCATTCCTGCAGCGTCGCTCCGATGTCGACGGTCGAGCTCACGCGCTCGGTCACGCCTCCGGGCGCGATCTGGACGGGCCACTCAGCAACTGCGGGGATTCGGACCCCGCCCTCATCAAGGCTGCCCTTATAGCCGCGGAGACCTCCGTTCGTTTCCTTGCCGTAGCCCTTCAGCCCACCGTTATCACTGCAGAAGAAGAGGAAGGTCTCTTCCGCGATACCCCATTCGCGCAACGTGGATCGAACGGTGCCGATACTGCGAGCCATAGCGAGGATTTCTCCATACTGATGCTGCTCATTCTCCGGGAGATGGTCGAACTGCGCCCGATCCTTTTCGAGGGCGATCATGGGCGAATGAGGGGTGCCAAACCAGATGAGAGTGCAGGTGGGGCCGCTTTGGTATTGTTCCTTCAGGTGGGCTAGCGCTGCATCGACGGTTGCCTCTGATGAGTCGCCCTGCCATTGCACGACTTCGCCCTGTTGGCTGATGATCGGGTCGAGGTCGTAGTAGTTGGAAGTAGTGACCCAGTGGTCGAACCCGAAGGCCCCGGGATGATGGGTGTCAGACGCCAGCAGCGGCACGCCCGGGCCGCGGAGGCCATTCAGGTGCCATTTCCCGAAATGGGCGACATGGAAACCCGCGTCCGAAAGAGCTTGTGCGATGGTTTTCTCTTGTAGACGACGCGGAAATCCATGGGCTTGCACCCCTGTGCGATCGTTGTAGCGGCCGGTTAAGAAGGTGGCGCGTGTGGGAGAGCAGGTAGCTCCCCCTGAGTAAAAGCGGCGGAAATTCAGGCCGTTGGCAGCCATTGCATCGAGGTGAGGTGTTTTCACCTCGGAGTGCCCTGCGCTCGAGAGTTGGCCCCAACCTAGGTCATCCGCCATAATGAAGATGAGATGTTTCGGAGCGTTTGAAGTCTTTCCCCGTGCCGTCGGGACGGGGAAAGAACATGCCAGCACGAGGGCGATTGATAAAAAGCTGAAACCAAACCTCATGCATAAACGGTAAGCACACCAGTCAAACCCCGAAAGCACGCGATGACGGACAAGCGATCACGCCATTTCTCGTTGTTTTCCACCTGAGGACTGACTAAGTAGGCCATATGAAGTCTATCTTTTGCAAAGCTATCGCCACTGCCGTTTTTGCTCTGTTTCCGCTCGCTCTCCAGGCGGATGCTCCGAACCAGCTCTCTGACGAAGAGAGGGCTGAAGGATGGCAGTTGCTCTTTGATGGCAAGTCCCTCGAGAATTGGAAAAACTATCGCGAGGAAGGCCTGAGCGAACTCTGGAAAGTGGAAGATGGCTACTTCGTCCTGACAGAGAAAGGCGGCGGGAACATCGTCACAAAGGAGCAGTTTGGTGAGTTCGAGCTCACGCTCGATTTCAAAATCTCCTACAAAGGTAACAGCGGGGTCATGTTTCATGTGCAGGAGACAGAGAAGGCGCCATGGATGACGGGACCGGAGGCGCAGATCCTTGACGATGCCACCTACGAGAAGGAAAAAAACAAAACCGCCTACATGTATGCACTTTATCCGTCGGAAGAGCAGGCCATTAAGCCATGGGGTGAGTGGAATACCATGCGCCTTGTCATCACCAAAGAGAAGTGCACCCACTACCTCAATGGAGTGAAGATGGTGGAATACGTCAAAGGCTCTGAAGACTGGGATGCCAAGGTGGCAGCCAGTAAGTTCAAGAAATTCCCGAAATTCGGTAAGTTCGATACAGGACACATCGCCCTTCAGGATCACGGTAACGTCGTCGCATTCCGCAACGTGAAAATCCGGTCTCTGGAATAGGGGAGCAGGAATTCCCTCTGGCGTGATCGAAGCAAACTCGGGAAGAGGGACTTCCCAGTCCCTCACGCAAAAGCTTGGCCGCTAGTCCTGCAGTGCTTCGTGAGCGCCTGGGAGACCGTTGAAAAACTAGGTGAGCGATGACCGCAACCCTGTTTTCGGCTGGCAAGGCGCGAGGAGTGATGGTAGCCATAGCTACCTGAGCAACGAGGAACGCAGCCAGGCGGAATCAGGGCTGCGGCCCGAAGG
>JAHDFZ010000159.1 GCA_020627905.1 Verrucomicrobiota bacterium | reverse complement strand
TATGGGCGTGAGAAATCATTCGCACGGGCGAAAGCCCTGTCGCTCTGGCCAAAGTCGCAGTCCCATAGCGTGGTCAGTCAGTCATCTCTTCACCCCTCTGCCAATTAGCGGATGGCTCGACTGCGTCCAAAGGAGTGTTGAAATATCGCTCTCCAATGGCGAAAGTAACAAATGTTCCGCCCGCGCCTGTTCGTCTGTTTCGCCTTACTCATCTCATCTGTGGCGGTTGGTCAGTTCGGAGCGTTCCTCCCGAAAGAGGAGATGGTGCCAGGCGCTCTCGGTGCGCGGATGGATCGTCTGGGGCTGCGGTGGAATGTCGAGTCAAATGGAGCGATCGGCCGCTCAGAAAGCGGCTTCCTCAATTCGGCTTCAGCCCTGATCATCGATGGCGAGGCATTTCAGGCGCAGCGTCTGCGCATGTCTCCTGATGCAGCGACTCTGTATCTGCCGGGGAAGCGTTTGGCTCAGTATCCAGACCTAACGGTGTTTCGCCAAATCACGGTGGATGACCAGAAGCAGGGGGTGCACTACACGGAGACCTTCCGCAATGATGGTGATGTGCCTCTGTCATTTGATGCGGAACTGAAATCGCAATTCTCTGCGAGTATGGATTCGCTGCAGACGGATACCGGTCGGGACCAGCCTAAGCTGCTGCAGAAGGGGGAGCGAGGGCTGGTGATCAAGCCAAAGCCCTCGGGTGGGGATCACGCGCTCCTCTATACCCTGACCGCGCCGGGTAGTCGTTTCCTGCCGACGATCTCATCTCCGAGTGTTTATTCTCTGTCTGTGATCACGCAAATCGAGCTGGAGCCGGGAGAGTCGAAATCCTTTCGCCACGCTCTTTCCAAGGCCGCAATCGAGGCGTCCGTGAGTGAGCTGGATGTCGAATTCTCCGCGATCACGAGCCACCTGTTCGGGGACATAGATCAAGTTGGGAGCGAGGTCATCAACCAACCAACCAGCCTTGGCGGACCGCAGGCACTTTCCGAACTATATGGGGGAACTCTAAGTTTCCTGTCGGACGAAGTTGCCGGGCTGGGTGCCAGCGCCCTGCTCCGCTTGCCTGATCAGAGCCCGATCAGAGGAGGGTTGGACACAGCGACCTTGACCATGAAGCATCGCCTGGGGACGGTGGAAACAGCGGTTGAAGACGTAATCGCCTTCGGGCATGAAAATGACGAGTCATGGGTGCTCCTGGCCGATGGACAGCTCATCATCGGGGCTATGGCGCTCGATGAAAAAATCTTTGCTGCGCAGAATGGCGTAGCACCATTGGCACTCGGAAAACTGGACAGCTTCAGTGTGCAGCTGCGACCTGTCGGCGACTGGGCGCAGGATGGTGGCATCGTCGAGCTAAACGACGGGTCCATATTCCGTGTGGATGAGCTAAGCCCTGACAAAGTGATCAAGGCGAGTAATAGCCACGGGACGTTTCAGATTCCGGGGGATGTGATCAGCTCGATCAATCGGACGAAAAGCGGCATGGATATCGCAGCTGGAGACTTCGCTCTTGCTCGGTCATCCAATATCGAAGGCGAGCTGGATGCGACGATTTCCATTTTCTCCCAGTCTGTGACATTCCCCATATCAGAGGTCGTATCATTTCACGCCCGCGCATCGGACTCCTCTCTCAACTCTGGTGACCGGGTCGAAACGAAAACGGGGAGCTCTTTTCGGGGGACGCTAGAAACATCGAAGTCGGAAACGATCGCAATCGGCACGAGTGCCGGGGAGGTGCCGGTCAATGCGGATCAGGTGGCCGAAATCCGAGCTCTTGGTGAAGAAGGAGGTTTCGAACTGACTCTGGAGGATGGCACCGTGCTTCGTGGAACCCTGCCGCAGACCGAATGGAGGATCCAGACTGACTTTGGGGATGCCGTGGTGACTGCGTCTGATGTCGACCGGATGGTTTTCGCACCGAAGCCCCTGACCGCGGAGGAGACGGAACAGCTCAATATCTATCTGACCGCCCTGGCTGACGATAATTGGGAGAACCGGGAAGTTGCTACGGAGGGATTGATCACGATGGGCCGCTCTGCTCGGCCTGCGCTGCTTGCAGTCCTGCCGGAGTTAGATGATCCGGAGGTCAGGCATCGTATCGAGCGGGTCCTCGCCGCCGACCCGCTGCGTAATGATCGCTGAATTTCCCCTCTGAAATGGAGCTGGCTGGTTTTACAGATACGCTTAGCGACTTGTCGCGCAGAGCTTCGCGGCGGCGTTTCCTGCAAGGGGCGCTGCGGGCGGTGGAGGCAACGTGGCTTCCGGTCATGGTGGCCCTTACGATTGTCTGGTTCGTCATTCGGCGTGCACAGCTGGGGGCTTTGGCAGAGTGGGGCTGGTTGGGAGCAGGTATCGTTCTCTGGTTGGGCTTTTGTGTTGTGCGAGGGGGGCGCGGTGTCCTCGATCGCCGATCCATGCTCTACCAGCTGGATCGCTTAGCGGATCAGGAGGATCGACTGGGTTCATCCTGGGATTTTCTCCAGGTGGAAGATTCTTCACCGGGGATGACTGCGCATCTCCGCCAGTCGGTTAAGGCGGCGCAGGAGGTGCGCTCGCGGCTCGGGGCGTTGCTCCCTATGCCAAAGCGCTGGTGGCTCACATTTGCGCCGATTGCCCTTTTGGCCCTTCAGCTGACCCCCGTCGGGAAACCTCCTGTTTCGTTCCGGGAAACCACCCTCACTCAGGGCCAGGTGGACTCGTTGCAGCCGGCTCTGCAACGAGCCGACGAGCAGGTAGCTGTCTTTGCGAAGCAGCTCAATCTTGACGAAAATGAGCAGCTTGCTCTCGATGCCGTTCGACAGGATTTGCGACAGCTTTCTGAACGGCTTGAGAAAGCAGAGGCGATTACCTTAGGGCAATTCCTCGATGCATCAGAGGAGCGGGCCGCTGCTCTGGATCAGTTGGCAGATGAGTTAGCCTCGGCGGATGAGGTATGGGCGTCACCTGAGCTTTTGACAGCGATGCAGCGATACACGGATACGGCTCCGTTGGCGGATGCTGTGGCTGATCGGAATCCGCAGCGGGCCACCATTGAGTCAGACCGCCTGGCCGAGGTGTTTGGCCTTGACCAACGAGCGCCAAGTCATGAGCAGCGACTGATCGAGACGTTTCAAGCCAGTGCAGATGCCGTGCAGCCTGACGATCGTCAAAAGCCGTTCGGTGAATGCATCGAAAACGCAGCTGGAAAGTTGAAGCGTCAGCTGTGGGGGGCAGCATCCCGCGATATGAATGCTCTCGCCCGCCACTTTGAGGAGTTGGAGCGGCGGCAGAATGCGAAACAGGCATGGGAGCAGACAGCCAACGAGATCCGGCAGACGGCTGCCGACGTCGCGCGCGAGAATGCTGAAGAGAGCGGGAGTGCGAAGACAAAACAAGATGAGCCCGGCGAGCGGGAACGTCCTTCTGCAACGCAGGATGGACAGGCTGAATCTAAGAGCACGCCATCTCCGCGGCTTAGCCAATCTGTGCTGGAGGACATGTTAGCGCCGCAAGCGCAGGGAGTGCCGGTTGTCCCGGGAGCTGCCACGGCACCAGCTCCTGCAGGCGGAGCAGCAGGTGCGCCCGGCGCAGAAGATGGCTCCGGTGGGCAGGGGAACGCTACAGGAAACGACGCTCGCGACGGCGTTCCGTCCGGGAATCTGAGTGGCGACACCTCACCGCCAGTCCCAGGCAGTGAGACGAGCAATCCGGCGCCAGCCGATGGAGCTGCCGGAACAGCCGAAGGGGAGCAGGCTCCGGTGCCTGGCGTGGAATCAGTCTCCCCGGATGCAGCTCCTGCTTCTGCGCAGCCCGCTGCCGGCCTGGGTGCCTTCACCCTGACAGCTCCCATTCCTGGACAGGCATTGCCTCCGATCCCCGGGGTGGAGGGTGCACCTGCTGCAGATTCTGATCCCGGAGGGGCCACCAGCCCGGGCACTCCGGGTGGTGAGAGCGACTCCTCTCAGTCGAATGCGGCAGGGCAGGGAAGTGGGGGCACAGGTGTAGGAGAGGGATCTGCTCCTCTGGTAGCGTCCGAGATGGCACTGAATCAGGAGGCCCAGCTACAGGGGAACGTTCGTGGGCAAGCCAGTTCTCAGGAAGGTTCATCCCGCTTCCGGGACGTAGCCTCAGGAGTGTCCTCACGGTCTGAAGCTCCTCAGCGCACGCTCCAGGAGACAGCTGCCGAATTCGTTCGTGCGGAGGAAGCGGCCCTCTCAGGAAGTGATATCCCTCTCAATCGGCGGGAAGAAGTGATCCGTTATCTCCGCGCCGTGCGTGAGGCGCTAGGTGAATAATGATCACACCCGTAGCCGCGAGGCTACTCTCGTAGATTGGCGAAAGGGCAGCCTATGTCTCGTCAGTGGGCATCCTTCGTCCTGCGCCCTCACGGGACGCGGCTACAGGGGGCGGAGTTCCACTGGAAATGTAGCCGCGGCGGTGACGCCGTGGACTGGCGAAAGGGCATCATGTGTTCCGCCAGCGGGTAACCTTCATCCCACGCCCTCACGGGACGCGGCTTCCGGGGGGCGGATTCCTTTCAGAAATGTAGCCGCGAGGGTAACCTCGTGGATTGACGAAACGGCAGCCTATGTCTCGTCAGTGGGCATCCTTCATCCCACGCCCTCACGGGACGCGGCTTCCGGGGGGCGGATTCCTTTCAGAAATGTAGCCGCGGCGGTAACGCCGTGGATTGGCGAAAGGGCAGCCTGTGTTTCGCCAGCGGGTAAACTTCATCCCACGCCCTCACGGGACGCGGCTTCCGGGGGGGATATTCCTTCAGAAATGTAGCAGCGAGAGTAACCTTGTGGATATGGATGGGTTCTGGTCCGGAGAAGCGCTATCTCTTTGAAAGTAGCGCTACTTACCTTCCTCGCGCCATTGTCGCATGAGCTTGATGTTATCCAGCACAACCTGTCTGTGCGCGGGGGCAATGTGAGGACGGTTTAAATTCTCTTCATAAAGTTCCATGCTCGCATTGAACTGCTCTTCAGATTCCCTCTGCTGACCCATGTCACCAGTTTCGAGGATCCAATCATCGAGGCGTTTCCGCATTGCCAAAAGCGTTTTCTGATGGCCTGGCTTCTTTGCTAAATTGTCCAGTTCGAATGGGTCTTTCTGCAGGTCATAGAGTTCTTCAGGGCTCCTTTCAGGCGAAAAAAGGATTCGTTCCTGTAGCTTCTTCAATCGTCCGGCTTGATGCAGGGCTCGGAGCTCTTCGTAAATCGCTTTTGAATCCTTATAGGCGCAAGGCTGCAAATGTGGCCGTTTGGGCATACCGTTACGGATATACTTGAATCTCTGTGTTCGCACCGAGCGGATGCGATCTTCCGTTTCGTCGCAGCGGTCACGAGCGGCAAAGACTGCTTCTCGTGCCTGGTAATTACTAGCCAGGATATCCTGAGCCTGCATCGACGCCGGGAGGGGGACTTCTGCTAGGCACAGTGACAATGCGGCGAGGTCGATATGCTCGACGAGATCGTCACGCACGCTTCCAGACTCGACAGTCGGGCCGGCAATGACCAGCGGCACGTGCAATCCCTCGTCATAGTTAAACTGCTTGCCGCGAGCATGACTGATCCCGTGGTCTGTCATGAAAACGATGAACGTATTCTCCAGAACTTGGTCCTCTTTGAGAAGCTGTAGGATCTGAGCTACCTCCTGATCGGTAAAGCGAACCGTATCGAGATAAGCAGCCCAATCGTGTCGTTGGACGGGCGCATCCGGGTAGTAAGGCGGGAGGACGACATCCGTTGCTTTTGTGCGGGAGCCGAACTCTAGCTCTGCCTGCTGAGCCAGGCGCTCGATTGTAATCTGGCTCTGGCCTCGCTTCTTGCCACCGCTGAGCTGAAACTGGTGGAAAAAGGGTTGTCCATCCTCTCGGGTGCGCCAAGTATTGTCATCGTAGATAGCCTGATCCCATTCAAAATTGTAATCCGTTTTCCCGAAGCGCTTCTGCTTAAATTTTTTCTCGAAGGTGTTAGGGCTGCCGCTTATGGAAGTGTGATAACCGGCTTCCTGTAAGATTGCCGGGATAGGGCGCACACCCTCAGGTAGATGGATCTTTATAGAGCCCTGCCCGGAGCGGTGATGATGCGCTCCGATCGATGTCTGATACATGCCGGTGATGAGTGCTGATCGGCAGGTCGAGCAAACCGGCGCCGTGACATAAGCATTGGTAAAAAGCGTTCCGCGTTTCGCGAGACCATCGACCGCGGGTGTTTCAATGAGTGTCTCACCATAACAGGAAAAGTCAGCAGACATATCATCGACGATGATCCAGACGATGTTCGGTCGATCCTGAGCGTTGGTGGTAGCGCCAACGATGAGCGCGGCAAGAGTGAGAAAAAGACGTTTCATAAACTGGAGGTGATCACTTTACCGATGAAATCGATTTTACCACATGGACCTAGAGGCGGGATTGCGCTGTCTATTCTCCTCGCTTCGATTCAACTTTCCGTTGTGGCCTCGCGTTGGTAAGAAGCGCAGGCCAACAGCCCCATGACGGACACAGCATCCGTAATCTCGCCGGTGCGCGCCATCGCGACGGCTTGTTTCAGGGGGACTTTTCTGACCAGCAGCTTTTCCGTTTCATCCGGGCATGCTTCACCCGCGCATAGCCCGGTGGCGACGTAGATTGTGCATCGTTCATCGCTGACAGAGTTGGAGAGCGCAATGTCATCGAGCAGCACCTCCCAATGCGAAGCTCGCAAGCCTGTTTCCTCTGCCAGCTCCCGCTGAGCTGCTGCAAGTGGTTGCTCGTTATCCGGGCAGCCACCCTCGGGGATTTCCCATTCATAGGAACCGAGGGCATAGCGGAACTGCCCGACGAGAAATGTGTTCCCCTCTGAATCGATTGGGACCACTCCGATGGCTCGATTTTTGAAATGCACGAGCCCATAGATCCCATCCGTGCCAGTCGGGGTGATCACTCGGCTTTCTGTTACTTGAATCCAGGGATTCTCATAAATTGACGATCTTGAAATCGTTTTCCACGGCGAGTCAGGAGGGTCGTTGAAATGGCTCATTGATGGGAATGGAAGATGATGAGTCCAGCTTTTTCAAGCAAACCGCATAGCCGCACGTGTCAGCGCGTGGAAGGAGGGAGTGGATGACCGAAAGCGAGGCTCCCTTCTCTTGAGCCGCCGGGCTTTCGGTCCATGCCCTGACGGTCGCGGCTACGCGTGAAAAAATGCGCAACCATGTAGCCGCGCGTGTAAACGCGCGGAGCTAGGGAGTGGACTGGCGAGTGTGAAGCTCCCTTTTCTGCATCGCGAGGCTTTCGGTCCACGACCTCACGGTCGCGGCTACGCGTGACAGTTGGCGCAAGCGGCTCATTACGGCTTTAAGAACAGTCACACAAAAAAACCCGATCCGGTGCGAACCGAATCGGGTTTCTTAAATTCGAATGGTGATCGACTAGACCTGTCCAGCGATGGACTTGCCGGTGGCGAGCAGATCATCGCAAGCTTCGGCGATGCGGGCTGCCATTCCTTCCTCAGCTGCCTTGAGGTAGGCACGAGGATCATAGGCCTTCTTGTTTCCGATCTCATCGTCAACTTTCAGCACGCCATCGTAGTTCTGGAACATGTGATGAGCGATCGGGCGCGTGAATGCATACTGAGTATCCGTGTCCACGTTCATCTTGATCACACCATAACCAAGCGTTTCACGAATTTCCTCAAGAGTAGAGCCGGATCCACCGTGGAAAACGAGGTCGAACTCGGAATCTGCACCATATTTTGTCATGACAGCTTCCTGACCCTGTTTCAGGATTTCAGGGCGCAGCTTCACAGCACCTGGCTTGTAGTGTCCATGCACGTTTCCGAAGGTCGCTGCAAAAGTGAAACGGCCAATGTCTGCAAGAGATTCATGAACGGCCATCATGTCCTCTGGCGTTGTGTAGAGAGACTCTTCAGGAGTGTCTTCTGTCCCTGCAGCGCCCTCTTCTTCTCCAACGACGACGCCAGCTTCGACCTCGAGCACAATCTCGTGCTCAACACATGTTTTGAGATACTTCTGAGAGATCTCCATGTTCTCAGCAAGCGGCAGCTCTGAGGCATCCAGCATGTGGTTCTGGAACAGATTGTTCTCTCCACGAGCACGGCGGCGAGCGGTCTCTTCGATCAGGGGATCGAGGAAATCAGGTGCTACGTGCGGGCGGCAATGGTCTGTGTTGAGGGCGATCAGCACGTTGTATTGCTCTGCCAGGCGGTGAGTAAGTTCAGCCAGCGCGATCGTGCCGAGGACCTGGTTCTTGTGATTCAGGCCAGATGCGAATTGGCCAGCTCCGGTGGAAAACTGGATGATACCATCCGAGTTTTGATCCGCGAACGCCTTGAGAGCGGCGTTGATCGTGGTGAGGCTTGAGCAGTTGATCGCAGGGTAGGCGTATCCACCTTTCTGCGCGGCATCAAGCATAGCTTCGAACTGTTTGGGTGTTGCAACTGGCATAGTGCCGCTTCTTTACGCGCAATCGCGAGGCACGCAAGTGATCATGTTGCCAAAAACGATATGGATCTGCTGAAAACTGAATTTCAAAAAGCGAGCCTTTTCTGACGACTGTCCTTGACGTTGACTCCGCTGGCTCGCTAAAATAGAGCCAAATAATCATTTCACCTAACCATGAATATCAGAATCTCCTGCTCCCCACGTGAAACGTCAGCTATGACGCTGATCGAACTGCTCGTAGTCGTAGCGATTATCGGGATCCTCGCTACGATCGGTGGAAGTCAGTTTCCTAAATTTTTCACCCAGGCGAGAGCTATGAAGGAATTGAAAAACGTGCAGACGATCACGGATGCGACTCTCCAGATGGCTATGGATCGAGGAAACAAGCTGCCCTCTCCGGAATACCCAGGGGATATGGAAGTCCCTACTGGGAGTTCCCCCGACC
>JAHDFZ010000158.1:7728-8908 GCA_020627905.1 Verrucomicrobiota bacterium | reverse complement strand
CGAGGAACGCAGCCAGACGGAATCAGGGGTGCGGCCCGAAGGGTGAGAGCTGCCAATCAACCTTCAGCTGTATAAAAGTCATTCCCATATCTTTTCTCATCATCGTTTACATCGTTTTTCAACGGTCTCTTAAAGGCTGCATCGGCGTTCATTCGCTCCTGCAGCCTTTTTTGATCATATTTCCTTCGACAGGAAGGCGCTGAAATTGAACACTTTCGCTTTCCTGTGTTCTCTATCCTCATGTCACTTCCTTATCCGCATCTGCTGCGCTCGCTTCTGGTCGCCCTCCTTTTCTGCTCCCCCATCAGCAAGGCACTGGAAACCGAGAAAAAGACCATTGAAGCGGTGGAGGCCCGCTGGATCGCTTCTCATACCAGCGTGGCTCCAGGTGATGTTGTCCTCTTAGGGCTGGAATTCGAAATCGCCCCGACCTGGCATACCTACTGGTATTATGGGGGAGAAGCAGGAAAGCCGACCCAGATCACTGTAGATGCTCCGAATGGCTTTCGCGTAACCCCCACCGGATTTCCCACCCCGAAGAAATTCGTCACCGACTTTGGCGGTGGTTTTGTGGAAGGCGGTTTCGGTTATGAGGATGCTGTGCTCCACCCGGTAGCCATCCAGGTTCCAGAGAATTTCTCCGGTGATTCGTTCTCCCTCACCGCTTCGGCGGAGTGGCTCATGTGTGACCCCGGCACCTGCGTCCCCGGTAAGTTGGAGCCTACCGAGCTGACGATCACGGTGGGAGAAACCGCCCTTTCGCCCCATGCAGAGCGGATGGAGTCGACCGTCGAGAAATTACCCGAACTCGCTGACTGGCCAGTGGAGTTAGCTGTCGCTGCGGACAGCGTGTCAGTCACCATCACACCTGCCGCAGGAGCTGAACCACTGAGCGACGTCGACAAGGTGACGCTCTATCCAGCCACCGGGAGTCTTTTCCATCTGCCGGAGGATCCTGCCGTCTCGATTGCCGACGGGAAGATCGTCGTCACCTCGCCTCGCTTTGAGTATTACAATGAAGAGAATCCCATTACCAACTTCGATGGGCTCCTCACCTGGCAGAGCGCGACTGGCAAGGAGGCTATCTGGGTGAGTAGCCGCCCTCAAACGATCGCTCCGAAGATTTTCCTACCGGAGAACGCCCAGGCCGGGGCAGACACCGTGGCGGTCATTCCCACTC
>JAHDFZ010000158.1:0-7716 GCA_020627905.1 Verrucomicrobiota bacterium | reverse complement strand
GACGACAGTCTGTTCGGCATGATGGTTCTTGCTTTTCTCGGAGGCTTGATCCTCAACATCATGCCTTGCGTGTTCCCGGTCATCTCTCTCAAAGTTCTCACCTTTGTAAATCAGGCGGGGGAAGATCGGCGCAAGATTCTTCTCCACTCCTCAATCTTCGCTTTCGGCATCCTCGTTTTTTTCTGGGCGATCGCCGCTACGATTCTCATCGTGCGCGCTGCGACGGGGGGAGCTGATGTAGGCTGGGGGTTCCAGATGCAGGAGCCTCTCTTCGTTCTCGGGCTGCTGATCGTTATGGTCGTCGTGGCGTTGAGTCTTTTCGGTGTGTTTGAAATCGGCACCGGGCTGACGAATGTGGGCGGAGACCTCGCCAACAAGGAAGGCTACAGCGGCAGCTTCTGGAGTGGGGCTCTCGCCGTGCTGATGGCGACCCCCTGCACGGCTCCTCTGATGGCCCCGGCGCTGGCCTTCGCCCTGGCGCAGCCCCCTCTGATCATGTTCCTCATCTTCAGCTGTCTCGGATTGGGGTTGGCCTCGCCTTACTTCATCTTTGCCGCCTTCCCCAAGCTGCTGGACGTCATCCCCCCCCCTGGCGGCTGGATGGAGACCTTCAAGCAGGTGATGGGTTTCCCCATGCTCGCTGTCGCGATCTGGTTGGCGAGTGTGCTGGCTAAGCAACTCAATAGCGAGGGGTTTCAACTGGCACTGGGTGCTGCCCTTGTCTTCGCTATCGCGGCATGGTTGCTCGGCCGCTACGGTGGGTTCGATAAATCGGCCGGCACTCGCAAAAAAGCAAAACTCGCAGCCGTTGCCGTCGCCGTCGCCGGTTTGGTGATCGGGTATTTCTCCACGCAGCAGCGCCCCTCAGCAGAGGCGAATATTGATTTCGTAGCAGCGATCGAGAAAAACAGAAAGGAAGGGAAAGCCGTCTTCGTAGACTTCACCGCGACCTGGTGCATCACCTGTCAGGTAAACAAACGAACGACACTTAAGACTGAGAAAGTCCAGCAGGCATTCGCAAAAAACGATATCGCCTTCGTGACAGCTGACTGGACGAATGAGGACCCCCGCATCACCGCTATTCTGAAGGAGCACAATCAGGTGGGCGTTCCGTTCTATCTGCTCTATCCCGCAGATCCTGCTGGTGAGCCTATCGAGCTAAACGCCGGCCCCATCACAACTGGTGACGTTTTTAAAGCCATCGAAACGCTACAGACCCGCTAACATCATCGCCTGTCAGCTCATGGCCGACCGTCTCGCTTCCAGCTCCTCAGCTGCCTGCTGGAGGGTTTTTCCCTCCGGCTTGGTCATGAGGCTGACAGCCACTCCGGCGACAGCGCCAGTGAGGAGAGCAGGAATCACAGCGCCGCCCCACAGGTCATTCCACGCGGGCATGAACCGGAACAGCAGAGCGGTCGCGAAGGCTGCTACTAGAGAGGCTACGGCACCGGGCGCATTGTAGCGGGGCCAGAGTTTTCCGAGCAGGCCGCAGACACACATCCCCGTGATGAAGAGCGAGATCATATCCTTGATGTAGCTCATGATATCCTCAGCGCTCAGAGCTAAGCCAAGAGCGAGAATGGTGGTCGATGCCATGGCTACGCGGGAGACCAGCACCACCCGGTCAGCCGAAGGAACGCGTTTCATGACCATCTCGTAAAGATCTCGCACCAGCGTGGTCACCCCGGCGATGGCATCTGAACTGGCGCTCGACATAGAGGCGGAGAGACCAGCGATCAGAGTGATGATTCCCAGAGCGAGAGGGAGCATCTGAGTCGCCATGAATGGAAACGCTGTATCGGCATTCTCCAGATCGGGATTTTCAGCAAACGCTGCCATGCCGATGATGGAGGGCAGCGGGCAAAACAGAAGCACCATAATGCCTGAGCCAACGAACGCGGCTCGCACGGACTTTACAGAGTCTCCCGAGTAGATCCGCTGCCGAAAGGATGGTGTGGCGAGAATGCTCACCGTAATCGCCACCACCAGACTGAGCCCCGCCAACAGCGCGTTCGCGCTTTCGCTCTGCAGGGTTTCATGAGTTTTCGACAAGCCCGCCATGCCATCGATGGACTGAAAGGCAAACCATGCCGTGATGATAAATCCCGAGAAGAGGACCACCGCCTGAATCGTGTCGGCCCACACCACTGCTCGATAGCCGCCGAGAGTGGAATAAATGGCGAAACCGATGGCGATCAGCGTCATCGCCAGCCCCTCATCGATCTGCGTGGCATAGCTCAGGTAAAATCCCCCACCCAGGATATGGGCACCCAGCCATCCGACGCACGCCAGGTAAGTGAAAACAGCGACAATGCGGCTGACAGTGGCGCTGCCGCCGACGTAGCAGGACAGCTCCTCAGCCATCGTCATGAAGCGGTGACGCCGGGCAGGGGCAAACAACCATGCCGTGAGCAATACCCCGATGCAGGAACCGACACCGAACAGGGAAGCCGTCCATCCTGCAGAATAAGCCTTTCCTACCGAACCCATCGTCGATCCCGTGCCCACCATGGTCGCTACGGTCGTGCCGAGCGTCAGGAACAGGGGCAAGGAACGACCGCCGAGGAGGAATTCATCGCCGGATTGCTGTCTCCTGGCAAACCAGGAACCAAAAATAGCGAGGGCGATCAGGTAGGCACCGAAACAGCTCAGAAAGAGGACAGGAGGCATGAGTGTTTCCATAGCAAGAGACGCATGCTTTTCCAAGCCTGGACTTGTTGCCGGGGCAGACTTCGCAGCGCATCAGTGAGTTGGGGAGAAGGGAATTTATTCCCGGACGACATCTGGCTCGCAGCGCAGGGCTTTCGGTTTCGCGACTGAAGTCGCGATTCCATAGCTGGGGAAGAGAATTCGGGGTTAGAAGAAATCCCAGCTCAGGAATCTTCCAGCACGCGATGGACCAGCGCCTTTAGCTCACTCGGCGCATAAGGCTTGGGCAGGACCTCCGTGAAGCCAAATTCCCGAGGGCGGGCCATCGCCGGGGCATCTGAGTAGCCGCTGGAGACGATCGACCGCACATGTGGATCCATCTCGCGTATCGCCTGCATGGCTTCGACACCGCCTAGTCCACGCTCGATTGTGAGATCACAAATGACGAGGCGAAAGGGAGCATTCTCATCCCGAGCCTGCTGAAAGAGACGGACGGTATCTGCTCCATCACTGGTCTCAACCACCTCATAACCGGCCCGACGCAGGGTCGCTGCGATGAGCCGACGGATGGAGGCTTCGTCCTCCAGCACAAGAATGCGCCCTGGAGACTCCATCGAGAGTTCGAGGATTTTATGCTCGATCTCCGGCATGCTGGGAGGGTCCCCCGCGAAACCTGCATGATCCTCCTCCGTTAGAAAACCTAGCGGCGCACCGAAGGTGGCGATCGTCCCTTTCCCTACTTTTGACTGAAGCCTAACAAAGCCACCATGAGCTTTGGCGATGGACTCGCAAACGGTCAATCCGATACCGGAGGCATTGCGATCCTTCCGGGTCGTGTAATAAGGATCAAATACCTTCGGCAGATTCTCCGCTGAGATTCCCTCTCCTGAGTCGATCACCTCGATCAGGAAGTAATCCTCGCGACTGAGCAGCCCTCCCTGATCGGCCATCAGATCGGTAGCAGAGACGCGCTTGCAGCCTACGAGGATGACACCTTGATCTTTCGGCAGAGCATCGACCGCATTCTCGATCAGATTATCGAGCACACGCTTGATCTGAGAGGGGTCCACTTTTGCGAATACTTCGTGGTCGGAGCGACGAAACTGAAACCGGATATCCGGCATGCGCAGTCGATAATCCGTTAGCAGGCTGCGGATGATCGACTCGATCGAAGTCCGCACGCGCACAGGCTCACCACCGCGTGAGAAGGTCATCAGCTGCTGCACCAGATTCCCCGCGCGAGAAGCCGCCTTCTGCGCATCTGTCAGCAGGTCATGCAGCTCCGCATCCTCCAGATGCATCTCACGCGCGAGACTGATCGTCCCCGTGAGTGTCGTCAGATGGTTGTTAAAGTCATGGGCAAAACCACGCGCTAGCAGACCGAGGCCCTCCAGACGCTCAGCACGGCGCTTCTCCAGGTCCTCAATTTTCTCTGCCGTGATGCTCTCGAGATGGATGACATAGACACGCCCCTCACGCTCACCGCTCAGGCGATACCATTGCCCCCGCTCCCCATCGTGCAGATCCCCCCCTGAGAAATCGTCGCCCCCGTGGCGGACCCACTTTTCCACCTTCGGCAGCGTCGCTGACCAGCCGATCGAGAAGAAAAAATCACCCAGCGAGAACACGCCTTCGCGCTGAATCGCCGGGAACGCTTTCTGAGCCTCCGCACTGGAACCCAGAATCAGGAGATCTACCGAAATACGAATCCAGATCCCATCACTGGAGGCGGCTTCTTCAGACCCGGGAGCCGGTGCTGGAGCCGACTCAGGGGCAGGCTTTGCTTCGACTGCTACCCCTCCTCCGGGAGCGAGCAGTTTATTCACCGATGGATTTTGCGAGAGTTCTCGGAGCACATCCAGCGCAGCCGAGCGTGACTTTGGCATTTCGTCATCCAGTCCGCTCTCCTCATCGACTCTTGATAGGTCCTCCTCTGCAAAGGAGACGGCATGCATTTGCCCGAGCCGATGGCCATGCAGATCACGGAGCGCCGATACCGTGACACTCATGCGGCCCTCGGTATCCTGCGAATCCCAGAACTCGGAGAAAGGAACCCCCTGGACCTCTTCCAGATCCACGCCCAGCTTCTCAATTGCGAAGCGATTGATATGGACGATCCGCTGATCCAGATCACTAACGACAATCGGCTGATCGACTCCATCCAGCACGCCTCGCAGGCTCGCTAGCTTCGACTGCAGCGAGTCCTGCTGCGGCCTGCGCGATTCCGCAATGGCCAGCAGCTGGGTAGCGATCTCGGCCCTGCCAAAGGGCTTCCGTAACAGCCCGACGGGACGGACCGTCAGCAGCTCGCTTTCGATTTCATCCAGAGAGTGGCCGGTGACGAAGAGAGTCGGGATATCTGCCCGATCCCGCAAGCTGGCAGCCAACTGGATCCCACCTGAAGCCTCGCCGAAGTCAGCGCTCACCACGGCCAACTGCAACTCATTGATGAAGGGATCGATCTCCTCAGGCGTATCGACGACCGCCAGACACTCAAAGCCTACATCCTCCGCTGCCTGGGCGATCAGGCGCGCCGACATCGCATTTTCATCAGCCACAACGACACGAAGTCTCGGTAAGCTCGGAGGAGGCTGAGTCATAATTCTGAATGTCCCCTCCTTCTAAACTGACGACTCCTTCTGCTCCATCTCTCGGTCACTGATGGGAAACCGAACCGCCATGGTGAGGCCTAGCTCTCCATCTGGAATGAGCGCTGTCCTGCCCGCGAACCGCATCTGCCCCCCGAGGCTCTCGGCCAGGAGAGAGAAAGCAGAGTCATGACCGATGAAGGACGGGGACAAAGTCTGGTCGGTGAAAAAATCCAGCTGGAGATACCCGATCTCCGAAGCCTTTCGCAAGCGCAGTCTCACCGTATCCGAGGAGGTATTGCGCAGGACGGCACCCACGATCTCACCGATCCACAGGAGGGCAGAAAGTGCGCGATCAGCATCATCCAGCCAGAGGCTCTCCTGCGAGTCCTCATCAGCAAGCTCGACTGTCTGCCCCCTGGCCTGAAACCAGGTCGAAAGGCTCTGGGCAAATTCCACAAAACTCGCAACGAAATCGACTCGCCCACCAGCATCCGGGCGCAGAGCAGAAACAGCCCTCAGCCGCAACTGCCACTTCTCATCGGCCAACTCAGAATCAGCAGATGGCGCGTCCAAGCTCTCAAGCGCAAATAGGCCCGTCACGTGCTGCAGCTGATTTCGGAAAAAGTGTCGGCTCGCTCGCGCACCGATCACTTCACGCTCCGCTGCCCTTTCACACGCCCTATCATCGGCAGACGCAGGAGCCAGCTCCCGCACCAGCAGGGCTGACTGCCCCTCACCGCAGGGGCCATAAGCAACCTGCCAGCCATCGACTGAGAACGTTCCCCGACTCGCATCGCGGGAGACGAAAGCTTCAGCAATCGATCCAGAAAGCTCAGCCAGAGGTCTCTTCAGATGGCTGTCACTGGGCACCAGGCCGGGGATCGGGTGATCAGGCTCAGCATAGTCCTCGATCAGCCCCTGCTCATCGACCAGGAGCACGAGATCAGGAATCACATGAAGGATCCCTCCCAGCTTCTGCGCCAGCTCCCGGGCGACTTCCTGATCGGCGAGGTCTCGCACCCGTGTGATCCAGTAGACCGTGAGAGGTCCATCAGCCGCGGCGAAGGCCTTGACCTCTGTCTTTCGAATAAAAACAGGGAGAGACTTCCATTTATCGCCGACACGGATGCGCAGGCGGTAATCATCCGCTGAATCGACTGGTTTCAGCCAGCGCGAAAGCTCCATCAGCTCGGGCTGCGAGGCAGGGACACCGATCAGCTCGGCCAGTGCGTCATTCACCATGAGGATTTTTCCCTCCTGATTCACCAGCAGAGCCGCGTCATCATTTCCATGAAAGAGCGACTGAAATTTCTGTGAACCCAGCTGGATGCGCTGCTGCAGCTCACGCCGACCGCGCACATCGGATAGCGTCACTAGACCATAACCCTCATCCGTTTGGCGGCAGGACACCTCGATGAATTCGACCTGACCATGAGAGCTGGCAAACTCCATCTCGAAGCTCTCACGACGCGCCCAGCAGCGAGTCAGCCATGACTTCTGATTCTCTGCCGCTTGGTCAGGGGATGAGATCGCTTTGATCGATTCGAGAAAAGCCTGCCCCGTCTCCACCAGTCCGCCGAAAAGGCCCACGGCGGCTTCGTTGACATGAACCACCCGCTGCATGCCATCCAGAACGACCATGGGCACGGGCGCGCAATCCAGCAGGGAAAAAGGAGTCGACTTAGCAGATGCCGCTGAGGAAAGGATCTCATCACCAGGGAAGCCCGAGAGTTCAACTCCCCCCTGTCGGTCCGACGGAAGCGTAGACCAGTGGGTCCGAGAAGGCGCAGGGATCGAGCCTGAAATAGAGGCTCGCCCCGAATTCGCTGGCGAGACGCCCTGCTGAGGGCCTTGAGACAAAGGAAACGAGAGAGTTGAGTGGTGGTCCGCTTATTTAAGAAACTTTAACTAGTCTTCGCAAGCGCTTTCTCACGAGCGGGACCTATTTTTGCGAAGATTCTCGATTTGCGGAGCCGTGGATCAGAAAGGCGTCGGTTATACACGATCTTGAGGTCCCCGGCTGCCGTGGCTATGAGAATGTAACCGCGAGCGTGAGCTCGTGGACCAGAGAGCACGGCATGCGGCAAACAACGGCTCACGTGCGGACAAATCCACGTCGTGACCGTCGCGGGCAAATGTAGCCGCGAGCGTGAGCTCGTGGACCGGAGAGCACGGCATGCGGCAGTCAGGGCTGGCGTGCGGACAAATCCACGCCGTTACCGTCGCCGGCAAATGTAGCCGCGAGCGTGAGCTCGTGGACCGGAGAGCACGGCATGCGGCAGTCAGGGCTGGCGTGCGGACAAATCCACGCCGTTACCGTCGCCGGCAAATGTAGCCGCGAGCGTGAGCTCGTGGACCGGAGAGCACGGCATGCGGCAGTCAGGGCTGGCGTGCGGACAAATCCACGCCGTTACCGTCGCCGGCAAATGTAGCCGCGAGCGTGAGCTCGTGGACCGGAGAGCACGGCATGCGGCAG
>JAHDFZ010000157.1 GCA_020627905.1 Verrucomicrobiota bacterium | reverse complement strand
CCTCGTCTCTGACAAATCATACGAGAACTTTGAGCTGCAGCTGCGGATCCGCTGCGCCGGTGATCCCGAGACGGGTTTGGTGAATAGTGGGATTCAGATCCGCAGTCTCCGGCATGGGAAGGATTTCCACGTGAAAGGCTACCAAGTCGACTGTGGGCGTGGCTGGTTCGGCCGTATCTACGATGAAGGTCGGGGGCGGAAAATCATTGCCCAACCGGTGTCCAAAACCATTATCCGCGAAACCGTCGACATTTATGGGTGGAATCACTACCGGATCCTGGCCGAGGGGCGGCGCATCCGGGTGTGGATCAATGATCGTCTCGTCACCGATTATACAGAGCAGGATGAGACGATCCCGCGCGACGGCATCATCGCCTTTCAGATCCACAAAGGGGGGCATACACAGGTATCCGTAAAAGACGTCAAGCTGCGTGAACTCCCGGGATCTCCCAACGCCCCCCTGTGGGAGAAGTCTTCCCAGGAATCGGTCCTCAATCGCGATTCCGGAAAGAGAAAAACGGAATCAACTCGCGCGAGAGCACTTTCTCCTGAGCAGCAGCTTGCCGGGTTTCGTTTGCCGGAGGGATTCAATATCGAGCTTGTGGCTTCCGAAGAGCATGGAGTGATCAACCCGATTGATATCAGCTTCGATGCTCAGGGGCGTCTCTGGACTCAGACAGCTCAGATGTATCCCATGGATCCCGTCAATGAGATCTCGTGGAAGCAACTGCTCGAACTGATGGATGATGAAGAGAAGCAGCAGAACCATCCCGCTTTCAGGCGCGTGCGTGATCTTTACCAGCTTAAAACCAAGGGCATCGACAAAATTCTCATCCACGGCACTCCGTCTGAACCGGCAACGGAGCCGCTGCATGTGTGGGCGGATGGGCTTTCGCTACCACAGAGCATTCTGCCCCATGGCGATGGTGCCTATGTCTGCCACGGGTCTGAGCTGTTCCTCCTGAGAGATACCGACGGAGATGACCGCAGTGATACAATGGAGCCAGTGTTGACAGGTTTTGGCTACACGGACACTCACACCATGGGGCACCTGTTAGTCCGTGCTCCAGGGCGGGATGTGCATTTCTCTCAGGGAGCCCTGAATAAGGGCCTTGTTACCGCTGTCAAGTCCGGGCAGCAGCATCGAGTTGATGCATCGTGCCAGGTGCGGTTCTCTCTGGATCACGAGAACTTTGAGGTCATCTCCAAGGGGCCCAACAACATGTGGGGACTCCAACTGCGAGGGAATGGGCAATGGTATGGCACCGAGGCCAACGATGGCGGGCGATCTATTATGCCCTGGGAACCAGGCACATCTACTCGGGGCGTGTCTTCCTCACCCATTCGTGGCTATCAACCACTTCTGAATACAAAGCTACCCTTCCGTGTGGGTGGAACCGGTATTTCTGCCTTGGAGTTTGCTGATGATACGGGCGGCAGTTTCCCGATGGCAGAATGGGGGAACGTAGCTCTCATCGGGAATAGCATCACGAGCGCGATAAACGCCGTGAGAATTGTTCGCAACGAAGACGGAAGCGTCGAAGCAGAACACATGGAGGATTTTCTGACTTCTGAAGACGATTGGTTTCGACCTGTGAACCTGGAGTTTGGTCCAGATGGCGCTCTCTACGTAGCAGACTTCTATAACAAAATCGTCTCTCACAATGAGGTTTCCAACCTTCACCCTGACAGGGATAAGGAGCATGGGCGTATCTGGCGGATTACTCATGAGATCCAAACTGAAAGAGAGATTCCTAATCTTGCGAAAGCCACGGCAGATCAACTGCTCAAGCATCTACAGTCTGACAATCTCTGGGAATCGCGCACTGCCTGGGAGCAGATTGTCGCGCGGGATGTAAAGCAGATTTCCTCTAAGATAGAGGCTATCGCTCTCGATCGGGATCAGCCCATCCACGTGCGACTCTCAGCCCTTTGGACGATCGAAGAACTCGGAACACTCAAAACCGCTACCGTGCAGGAGCTTTTAGCATCCTACCACCGTGACATGCGGAGGGAGGCGGCGAGGGCGGTCGGTTCTCTGCGAGGAACTGATCTGGACATCGCTGATCTGCTTATGCGCGTTGCTGAAGACCCCGATGCTATGGTCCGATCTCAGGTGCTGCGCACACTTTCGGATCAGCCTTCTCTTAGCGAGAAAGGCCTTTCGATACTTGTTTCTGCATGCCGCCCGGAAGCAGTGGGGACCGCTATGGGCCAGCACTATGAAAGAAACTTTGAGCGATTCTTGGCGAGAAAGGGCCTCGAGCGACACAGTGAGATGCTCGCTAAGTTTCTGCTGGAGCGTGGGGGCAAGCTCACGGCTGACACGCTGATCTGGGTTTCCGCCGATCTGCCCCTTGCGAAGCGCAGTGAAATCATCTCCAGCCATCTCGATCTTGGTGACGGCATCTCACTAGGGCATCACACGATTGTCGCCCTGGCTGATCTTCTGCGGGCGCCAACCAGTGCCGACATCGTTCGCCCGATCCTGAGAGCTCCGGGTAGTGCACCCGCAGTGGCAGGAGCTGCGCTCGCACGCATCTCTGACATGCCGAGAGAAGAGCTGGGGAGGGAATTGGATGCGACGGTCTCCGCTCTTCTCAAAAGACCCAATCGCAAGGTCACGGCGTTGAAGTTGCTGGCTCAGTATCCAGTGCCCGAGTCCGGAAGGTTGATCGATGGTGTTGATTTCGATCTGAAGAACAAATCAGTTCGCAATGCGCTACAGCAAGTATGGGCGAAGTCACCCCGGGAATTTGAGGGCAGTATGGCGACGGTAGCTGCCGACCCCGAGGTGGATCTCGCGATGCGGGCTTCCGTGTTAAAATCTCTATTTACGGTCAATGCCGACAGGTCTCAACAGATCGTCAGCGAGATCCTCGCTGACGCCGTGGCAGCCGATCGGGTCAAGGTGATCGAGAACCTGAGTAAAAGCCGCGCCGGGGTCGAGCTTATCACAAAGCTTTGGCAGGAGGATAAGATCGAAGCGAACGACTTCAGTATCGATTCCGCAGAGCGGTTTCACCGCATCGCCGCCACCGAGCAGTCTCAGAAGTTGCTGGCATCTCTGCGGTCCAAAGAGCAGCAGCGCAAGGCCGCGTCCGGGGGGCAGGTGAAGCAGATGGCGGCATACATCCGCTCGCATCCGGGTGACATCACACGAGGGCAGGCGATCTTTAATGCCTGTCTAGCGTGCCATAAAGTCGGTGACCAGGGGCAGGAACTGGCTCCAGCTCTTGATGGGTCTGCAAATCGTGAACTTGAGCATCTGCTGACTGCTATCATCGCCCCGGACGAGGCCATCGAATCCGGCTACAGCCTCTACCGTGTCGAGAAAACCGACGGCTCGTTGGTCGAGGGCTTCCTTGCTGAACAGACAGAAAGCGGCAAAACCATCGCCTACATGGGCGGAGCTACGCAGTTCATTCCGCAAGAGGAGATCAAAGAGGCCGGACCCGTCCTAGGGAACTCCTTCATGCCCGCGTCATTCGGTCAGCTTCCAAAAGAGAGCCTTGCGGACTTGGTTGCCTACATTGGAACGCTCGGCGCAAGCGATTGAACAGAGCGTTAGACATTTTGCCTGTGTTTGAGCTTATTAAGACAGATCGTTAATGAGAGCGCGCGATGTTGCCAAAGGACCGCACAACGGCCTCAGCCAATCCTTGCGGCAAAATCTGTGCTCTAGACGCGCGAGCACAAACACAAAACGCATACGAGCGCGGCACTCAAATTGTCCGGCTTGTTCAACTATGGGTCGGGGCCGACCTTTCGGTTGTCCAAGGTCTCGTTCCTCAAATTGACTACACCCTTTATTGTTGTCCGTAGGTTGTTATCTCTCTTCGTCTTTTGAAAGCAGATAACCGCGGTCTTCCGAGAGCTTCTCTCGAAGCAATGGGATCACAGATACATAGCCGTCAAGCCCTTCACTCAGCTCATCGTTCATTTGCGGGACTCGACGGAAGTGTCCCTCGATCTTTGCACGCCAAATGCCAAGCATGTCACAGGCGACCATAAGCACTCCGTTCACGGCGATGGAATCGAAAAGATCCTGTGTGGACTCGATATCCCCTCCTTCGAGGCCGATTGAAGGCAATCCTCGAACAAGAAGGTCAAGATTGTGTTCAAACTTTGAAACCCTGCGGTAGACAAAATCATACTCAAATTCGTGGCCGTTTGCGGTCGCGATCTGCTCAAGCGACTTCATTGCGGCACCATGCCGCTTGAAGCGTTTGAAATCTTCTGCATCTAACCGTGACTCGGCTTTGTCGCTCCACTGGTTGACAATCGTCTCCCATTGAGCGAGGACCTCATCCGTCGGCATTAGGATCCGCTTGAAGTCAGCGTAGGTCCTCATTACTTCATAGGTGACCGCTAAAGGCGCTTTGATTGGCGCGATCGGATCACCCTCCTTCATGAATTCCATGCCTCGCTCACAGTTTTCATAGAATCCCCGAATGAGAACCAAGCCGGGTAGGCGAGCGTAGCGGCCATCAAGTGCTCCAATCGCGTCAACATACGAGATAGCTCGTCCAAGGTAAGTCTGTGCCAGTGCGCAAAAGTGGTCCTTAACCAAGCCCGTCTTCAGCAAGAGATTGTAGTCTTCCGCTAAGGAGATGCCTAGCGAGTTCATCCAGCGCCTTTCTCTTTGGGTCAGTTCAAACTTCCTCATTTTGACGATCGAAATTTGCACTCCTCATCGCCGTCTCTGCTAACGTCAAAGGATTGGCATCCGCTACCGGCGGCGCCAGTTTGATGAGGGCGGTGAGGTTCTAGAAATTATAGAACCAAACTACTGTGCGGGTAGCGAGTCGCTCAGCTGCGTTATGTGTGCTCAGCATGCACTGAAACCAGAAGAGGTTCAAGTCCCCTGTCTATAAGAATGAACCAAGATAAACAAAGGACTACCAAAGTCCAACCGCGTGAGGGCGATCGATCGTGGGAGGGAAGGTTATGCGAAAGCTACCAGCCAATGAACAAGAATTGCATAAGAGGCCTACGTGATGGAAAAAGCTGGCACCCGCCGTCGCTGAAGCTATGGCGGCCATGGTAACACAGCGAAGTCGCTTCATTCAGTCGTTAAGGTAGATGCAGTGGTTGGGTGGTGGAGGTTTCAGCGCTTACCTGGCCGGGCCGACGCTTCGGGAGGTCTCCGGAAGTCGGAAGAAGTTCAGATCAAAAAGTCAGGAAGATCACGAGAAGGACGCAAGGCCATTCGCCGAAGTCGGTGATCGCTGAACTGGAGACCTACGTGCGAGGCACATTTAGTTACGATGGTCTTGGCATTGCTTTCGCAGAAGCTTGTGAATTAGCCCTTTGGATACGGAGACGTGTCCGGCTCTGCTACTGGAAACAAAGGGGCACTCCGAAACACGGCTCCGGAAACTGCTGAGACTGGGCATGGGTCGAGGGGAAGTCCACAAGGCAGGTCGAAGCCGGAGGTCACTGGCGGATGAAACGCAATTCGATCATGCCTCGTGCGATGACGGATGCGTGGCTCGAAGAAAAGGGAGTGCTCAGTCTGGAGAAGCAATGATGTCCATCCGTTATCCCGACGGTCCGAAAAGATCGAAAAGGTAATGGGTGGCGTGCTGGAATCGCCGTGCTACGGGTCCGTATAGCCGATGATGTGGGGAGGGAGTTAAAAACTCCAGCCTATACAATTCGGGATTTTGGTTCAAGTTTTTTGGGACATCGCACCAAGATCTTAGGATGAAGAAAGGAAAGACCGAGAACATGCCTGGTTTTCAAGCGCGTGGCTAAACTGACGCATCAATTCAATAGTAGTCGCGGAAACCTCATCAAGATCGTCGATGGAAACAAATGTGTCTTCACCATGAGCGATCGAATTCCTACGCTTGAGAAGCAGGACATCGATGAATGTTTCGTGTGTAGAGAAGGTTTCAATCGAAACTCCACAGACGCTGCATATCTCGGAAAATATCTCGTAATTTAGGTTGGCTTTTGTGTTGATGAGATCGGCGTCGAGCCGAGAGAATCGATCCTCCCCGCAGTCGAGAATAGCATTAACCAATTCACACCGTTCGGCGAAGCCGCCTTTCGTGGCCGCAAGTTTCGCTAAGCGTGGCAAGAATCTATTATGGGTGACTCGTCTCTCCAACTGGTCATACTTGAATTTTCGAAGTGCGATATGCTCAAGGAATTTCGTGGATGCGTTTCGCACGTAACCTTCCCAATGGGCGTAGCAAATAGCGACAAGCCCACGAAGTAGAACCCTCTGAGTCAGTGTGTCTGCCCGTCGAATAGCGCCCTTCAGATCGGAAATTTCACGAATCCTCCACGTTCTGTCATCTGTGAGAAGCTGTGAAAGGTCTGTTTCTGAGTAAGGCTTGCTCATGGTTTAAACCATTGTTCACCAAATGGCACTGTCCTAAGAATCCTAGTTGTTCCTCGCATTCCAGGTGAGGTGAAATCGCTCGTTCCATCCTCCCGCCAAAATGTCTGAGACTTCTCGAGGACGAAGGAAGCGGGGTCGCTTAGTTTCTTAATCGCCGCTATGTTCTTTCCGACTCCCACCGCGATTCCCTCCAGAGCAATGAGACCAACTTTCCCGATGTGGTTTGCACCGTCATAACGGCGCAGGGCATTCTCGCCAGCAGCAGTTTGCAAAAGTTCGAATGTATCCCTCAAAATCGAAAGCGCAGTTTGTTGATCAACCTCTCCCAAAATACTTATGATCCCGTCGTCAATAAATTCTTCGACGTCCAGAGTCCCGTCGTAGGGGACAAGCGTGTGCACCAAAAATCGAACGGCTAACTCCATGTGTCGTTGCTTCTCTTTCTGCGCGGAAGATACCTTTGCCACCTCTAAGAACGGATCGGACTCCGCAGCAGCTTTAATTGCTAGGAAATATCCACGATCAATCATGAGCATAATGCAATTTCGTAGCTCCTGCGCATTGGCCAAAGTGCCTCCTGCATTCAGCCTCTGAAATAAATCAAACTTTGTTTGGTTGTCGCTCGGGCGCTTTAAGATTTCTACACCGATTCTAGCTCGACGGACGGCTAGTTGTTCTGTCTTCTCTAGAGGCATTTGATTTTCTTCCGCGACAGCATCAATCTGGTCGGACTTCTCCCAAACGACGTTGTGAAGCGATGGAAGATACTTTGTAGCATCCAATATGAGTGGCGGCTGCAAAATACCTTCGGAATCATGCAGAAGTCCCATGAACTCCAGAATTGTTGAAAGGCGTTGTAGGCCATCTACGAGCTCCCAGTTTCCGTCGTCCTTTTCATATACGAAGATTGGAGGAAGTGGAATTCCAAGGAGTATCGATTCGATCAGTTTCGACTTTTGACTAATTTCCCAACGGAAGAGTCGCTGGAATTCTGGATCGATCTTTATCTCTTCAGCCTCATACATGCTTACCAATTCCCCGATGGACATTTGATAGGCATCTGTTCGGACTAAGCGTTGCGCGTCATTTATTTCGTCTGATAACATGAGTTAAGTTGTGGCGCTTTTTTTCTCCCCGAGCAGTAGGTATTTGTATCATCCCGCAAACAGGTGTCGCGAGCCTTTCTGCCGATCATGATGTCGCCTGAAGCGCGTCGCATCAAGGGTTTTCTAGGAAAAGCTTCGTATATCAGATAGATCATAAGGGGGCGAGATTACATGCGGCGAGGCAGCTGATATCACTGCGATTGATTAACTGAAATCGGTAAATAACCGACTATTTGAGCATCTGCTTTGAGGATTCTGCGGAAAGTGTATTTTTGTGCAGCATGGTAACTTCCAAATCCAAGTGGCTCTGCCGGAAAGGTCTTCGGGACTTCCAATTCAGGGATCTTGCCCTTCCTCAAGCCAATCAGAGCTTTTACGTAGAGTCTCTTTAGCCAGCGGGCAGGGAACGGTCGACTTTTGGGGGCTCCGCGCTGAACGGATCATTCGCGTCGACTTCCTCAAGGATCTCCGAGAGCATTTCGATGTCCCTGGCGATCTGGTTTTTCAGGATCTGCCGGGGCTTCTTGGTTTTGATCGTCGTGATGCCAGTCAGCTTACCCTCGGCGAAGCTGAACTTCCTGATGTGCTTGCGTTGTTCTCCCGCTGATGAGCTGTGCATGTATCCCCAGGAATCGCCGAATCCATAGAAGAGTTCTCCGGTGAACTCAGCTGCAAGCCTACCCTTGTCTGGTATGTCAAAGCCGAGGATCTGCGCTGGTGTTGGACGAGGTTCCACACAGTTGAAATTGACCCCCATCAGATAGAGTCGGCCATCGCGCACCTGTAGGACTGCTGAGTAGCCCCGCCACAGCCGGGAGTCGCGGATCCATCGCTCGTCATTGCGAGATAGCCGATAAAGCTTCTTGTTTAGCTCCGGTGAAAATCTGAACCCCGACACTGGGTAGGAAGCTCCCTCGTGGATGAGAGTATCGCTTTCCTGCGGGGTGGCTGAAGTGGAGTGAAGGAAAAGGAAAAGAAGTAGACCAATAAGGATTAGGGAAGATTTCATTCTGACAGGGTATCCGGTCTGGTGGGAGGGGAGGCGAATTGTAAGATTTATTGGGTTTCCGACTGCGCATCTAAATGAGTGGAGTGTGGTAGGTGGGGGTTGATGCCGGATAATCTATTTCTCGCAGTCTCGTAGCATGTGGTTGCGGGATAAAGCAGAAGGGAGACTGATGGTGGGGCAACGGCGTCGACCGCTTGTTTAAAGTGGCTAAGCTAGCGTTATAGTTCGAAGCGTCCGCCAGTGGCCGCTTCTAGCTTTTCCTTCATCTCCGCCAGGATAGGATTGCGAACAGAGTTGCGAATGTGAAATTTGGCATTCATCTGCATTTTACGTTCATCCGTTTTGAAGCTGACTTTACCCGAAGGGTTTTTGCTTATCTTGAAAGCGGAGTGCCAGTTTTTTTGTTGCCGATCGTAGAGTGCGGCGATGACGGTCGCTGATCCCCCAGAGAAGGTTTTTTCATCAATAATCGTGGGAGGGTCGAAGGAAACGACACGAATGGCC
>JAHDFZ010000156.1 GCA_020627905.1 Verrucomicrobiota bacterium | reverse complement strand
AAGCTCGATGAAACCAGCGGGAAGAATGGGGAAGCTGCGCGGAAGAAAAAAGCTAAGAAGAAGGATGAAGCCGAGGCGGCCCCGGCCGGAACCATCACACACGGCCTGAAAACCCAGGTTAAAACGTAATCGTGCCGTCTGCAGCGCCTATGAACTTGCCTACTCTTGACTTTTTCGACCACACCCAGCGGCTAAATGAGGATGACTGGGCGTGGTTCTGCGGACAGTCGCAGAAGGCTCTTGAGCGCTGCGCTCTTGAGAAAGGGGCTGGGGATAGTGATTTCCCTGAACTGACAGCGATTGAGATCAGCGTCATCTCTGACGAAGCCATCGCTCAGGTTCACAAAGACTTTCTCGATGATGACACCCCCACGGATGTGATCACTTTTCCGCATGGAGAGATTCTGGTGAGTCTGGACACGGCCGAGCGAGAGGCCAGGTCGCAAAAGCACGACACGAAAGCCGAGTTGCTGCTCTATGTGATCCATGGGTTTCTGCATCTGCATGGGCACGACGATCTGGAGGATCAGCCGAGAGAGAAAATGCATGCCGTGCAGGAGAGAGTGCTGGCAGAGTTCTTGGAGGGCTGAGTTCACACTTCCATAGCTCACATCGTTCCCGCTATGGACCAGCGACTTCAGTCGCGGACGGCATCTGTTCGGGGCGGAAGGGCTTTCGCCTGTGCGGAGAAATTTGCACGTCCGTAGTTCGAATGAGTCACGCCGGGGAGTAGCGAATTGATTCGCGGACGGCATCCGGCCGGGGTGACAGGGCTTTCGCGTGGGACTGAAGTCCCACCTCCATAGCTCACATCGTTCCCGCTATGGACCAGCGACTTGAGTCGCGGACTGCATCTGTTCGGGGCGGAAGGGCTTTCGCCTGTGCGGATGAATTTGCACGTCCGTAGCTCGCATCAGTCATGCCGGGGACCAGCGAATTGATTCGCTGACGGCATCGGGTCGGCGCAGAGCCGCATCAGCGACAAACGAGGCGGCGACGAGGCACAACATCGGGATAGCCATCACATCAAACCGCGCAGGATGCAGGAGGACGAGCATGGAGAGCACCACGCTGAGGAGAAATGCCTGCGCGAGACGCTGTGATCTCCAGAGCACACAGGTAGCGGCGATAGCTTCCACGACGATGGTTCCGAGGCTGAAGCCTTGCATGATTTGCGAAAGGGTATCCGCCTCGAAGGTGTCCTGAAGCCAGGTGAAAACAGGATAGCGGTCATCATGGAGAAAGATCGCAGAAAAAACCTCCCCGCTGCAGTAGGAGGGCGTGAGCTTCCCGAGTGCTCCAGCCAGGAAAAAAACGGAGAGCACCCCCACCCCATAGCGGCGGATCATACGCAGCTGCCTGACCTCCAGCGGCGGTTGATGAGCGCTCACATAGAGGAGGGCAAAGATAAGGTAAAGGCGCATTCCATGGGACGCATCCTGCCCCGTGATCGTGTGGAGGTTGAGCACGGCTTGAAAGGGTAGCAGGGCACAGGCCAGCGAGATTAGCGCCGGCTTCTGCGAAAGAAGGATCCGCAGGAAAGAGATCAGCAGAATGGCGAGTAAGGAGATGGCACAAGTCCAACCACTTGTCAGGAGGGCTGGAAAACCCTCCACCCGGAGTGGCTCCCCTATGCGATGAAGGATCAGCAGATACACATCAGCATCCTGCAGACAGAGGCTCAGGGGGATGGGCCAGAAGAGCAGATGACAGAGAATGCGATGCGCCCTCTCAGGTGAAGATGAGAGGATTTGACTGACGCGTTTGATCATTTCGCCCGGCCGAGTTTATGGTGATGAGACCCGAATCGCTCCTGACTCAGGAGTGAAGCTGACCGCGTAGTTTGTGATCCTCTCGTGTTCTCGAAACTTGGTGCGCAGGACGAAATCCGTGCCATTCAGTGCTGAGGCAGGCAGGGTAAGGCCGGTCAGGGCCAGTCCACCTTGGTGACAGATGCGCAAGCCATTGTGCAGAGTCGCGACGTTTTCGGTGTCCAGGCCCGGTAGCTCGAGCACCGACTTTGAGAGGCTCAGTTGGGAATCAAAGTGGTAGGCTGACGGGGCTGTCTTTGTCAGAGCCCAGATGGGCAGATGGTCATGGCGCAGGTGTTCCTGCTTGATCCGAAACGCGATACCGCTCGGCAAAATGAGTGTGACCAGCGAGTAAAGCGCCGTCACGAGCAAGATGGCATCCAGGGCAAACGGCCGACGATGGCGTGTGGTGTGACGGGATTGTCTCATGAGAAGTTAGCAATTCCCCGGAGGGAAAAGGGTGGGGAGTCTTCAATGTCGGCAGGCAGAGCTGGGAAAGAAGGCACAGACTGAGGCTGTATGATTGACCCTGTCTCATCGGTGCCCGGTGTCGTTTGCTTCCAAGCCAGGCGCCGCGACCAGACGCCATCCGCGACTGAAGTCGCTGGTCCATAGCAGGAACGATGTGAGCTATGGAGGTGGGACTTCAGTCCCACGCGAAAGCCCTGCCACCCCAACCAGACGCCATCCGCGGCTGAAGTCGCTGGTCCATAGCAGGCACGGTGCGAGCTATGGATGGGGGACATCAGTCCCACGCAAAAGCCCAGCCATCCCGACTTGGCGCGATCCGCGACTGAAGTCGCTGGTCCATAGCAGGCACGATACGCATCACGGAAGGGGAACTTCAGTCCCACAATAGAAGCCCTGAGCGCTTGCTTCGGCAGTCTCATGTGAGCGCTTGCCACTTCCATCTTGTTTCAGTGAAAGCGCCCAACCTGGCGCGGTTTCCCTTCAGATCAGCTGGGTTTCAGCGGTGGCTCCCTCCTGCGCCTGGCTGAGCGCCCGATTCTCAACGAACAAGCCATTGTGCCGGGCCCGGAGCACTCCATCTGTGAAGCCGTCGGCAATGCCTGTGTAGAAAGCCATCTGCACATTATCCTGCACGGTCTTGCGCATCCGGCGGGCACCGAGAGCTTTTGTGTAGCCCTTTTGCCGGATGAAGGTCACCAGCTCCTGCTCGATCTCCTCATTCGGGATGGTGATTTCAGTGCCACAGGCTTCGTTCAGGCGATCCAGCTCACGGTGCAGCAACAGGGCCGCGATGTTCAGCTGAGCTTCAGTCGGCAGTCGCATGTAGCTGAGCAGGCAGTTAAAACGCTCAACGATCTCGGGTCGCATCTCCCGACGGAAGGCTGCTTCCAGCGCGCGGCTCATGGTGATGGGGTTTGGGTTGTCGCCCTTGGTCGCCATTTCCGCACCGATGTTTGACGTCGCCCAGATATACATCTCGCGGAAGGACCATCCGTCCCCGTTATGGAAGCGAATAAAGCCTTCATCCAGAATCTGCAGCAGCAGGTCGAAAATGGATTTGTGACCCTTCTCCAGCTCGTCCAGGAGAAGGATCTTCGCTTTCGGGCCAGAGGCTTCCAGCTGCCTCTGCAGGTCGCCTTTGGACTCATTTCCACCGAGGAACTGTTTGATATCACTGGGGGTCTTGTATTCCGACATGTTGAGACGCACGAGAGCACGAGGATCTCCCCACAGCTCCTCGATCAGCACCTTCACCGTCTCTGTCTTACCCACACCGGTGGGACCCAGCGCTACGAAAGAACCGCGCGGCAGGCCGGGATGTGTCAGGCCTGCCTCACCCCGGCGTAGATAGCGCAGCAGGGGGGGGAACACGTGCGATTGCCCAAGAATGCTCGCATCGAGAACCTTTTCGATCTTTGCGAAGCGTTCCTCAAGATGCGCTATTTTAAGAGAAACGGAATTTTGTTCACTTTTAACGCTACTTTTTTCTTGTAAGGTTTTGTCCATTCGTGATAGCCTCCAGCTTCAGGGTTACATAGTGACCAATTTCAAACAACCATATTTATCCCGAAAATATTATGTCCACCACTCTTCTCTCTCTCATGGAGTCCTCTTCGCTGTTCGTTTCGCAGACGGCTACGAGCTTCGGTAATTTCAACTTCGGAAACTTTCGCGCCATTCTTGGCGGCTTATTTGCGCTAATTCTTATCATTTGTTTCGTCGCGGCTGTGGCTGCCATTGCGTGGCAGTTTTTCGTTGCCAAGAATAAAGGCGGTGCAGACATGGGCGTGGTTTGGAAGATGATCGTTGGTATCATGTGCATTATCGTTTTCTCTCTAGTGTGGGCGGCGGTCTTCGGGCAAGGCTTGACAGTTGACGCGGATACGACGGGATTTAACAATATTGGCGGTGCTAACTAATCACTAATCTGCTTTGTCTAGGCGGCATGTGTTCTCGCGCATGCCGCCTTTTTTCGTTATACTCCACGCATGGCCTCAGAACTCGACGTCCGCCTTCACCCGCGCATCACCTCCAAAAGAAAGCTCATCGGCATGGATTTCTCGGCAGGTAGTGTCGTCATTCTCGGCGTTGTCGTCGGTATCGTCTTCCTCGGCCTTCTGTATGGAGCCGGACAGCTGATCCTCGGCTTGATCGTAGGTCCATCCATTGCGATTGGTTGTTTCTTCTTTGCGCGGCGCTTTATCAATAATAAGCCCTCATCCTATTTCACGGACTGGCTGAGTTCGAAGACTAACGCCCACTTCATCGCCAAGCGTTTTCGTCAATAGACAAGCACCTCTGGGCCTCGCTTCAGCGTGCCGAGCGACGGTTGACGCCGGGGCATCTGTGGGCCACTCTACTCTCGTATGGCCAACCCTCCCTCCGCAATCATCGAGGATGACGTGATCCTCTACGGCGACCTACCCAACGTCATGGTTGCCATCGGGGCTGAAATCACCTTCCCGTCCTTGGAAAACTCCCCGGCGGAAACCAAGAACGAATTTTTCTACAAATGGGAATCCTTCATCGGGTCGATCCCTGAGAAATACTTCTTCCAGATCAAAAGTTCGATCAATGCCGATTACGTGCATCAGCTGAGCTATTACGGCAAGGCGGATGGGAAAACCCGCCTCGACAAGCACGTGCGCCAAGTCAATCACGACCGGTATTTCCGCGCCATGGATCGTGATGAGCTATGGAATCGCCGGATCATCGTCTACTGCAGCGAGGCCCTCACGGTGGCTGGCAGTGAGCGGAACATGACGAGCCGCCTGACGGGTGCTGTTGATTCCATGCGGGGATTTCTAGGGAATCTGGAGTCTCTCGTCCGCAGCTTTGGCGGCGGTCTCCAGTTCCTTGACACCCGTGGCCTGCGGGATGCCGTGCGCATGACGCTCGGCGGAGTCCCGCGCGGTGGTCTGCCGGATCTCGAGATCGAGGAGGGGGAGGACTACATAGATGCCGCTTACCCCAGCTCCACCGTCCACGTGGATGATGGGGTGCTCTACCATGATGGGCGCTACCATCGTTTCCTGGTGCTCAAGGATACGCCCACCCACTCCTTTCCGTTTATGTGCTCCCAGATGCTGGCGACGTCGCATAAGGATGTGGCCGTGACCGTGAACATCCGCTCTCAGTCGAAAGATGAGATGCTAGACAAGCTGGAGACCCGCTACAACCGGATGAGAGCGGATCAGGCGAAAAAGCCGAGTGTGCGCGGGGCTGACGACCTGAAACAGCTGGAAGCATCAATTTCTCAGCTGAAAGGAAGCTCCGGCGGTATCTCGTCGATCGTCCTCGTCGTCCACCTCTGGGCACCTGATCGTGACACGCTGCTGAGCCGCACCGATGAGGTGCGCATGAACTTCGCCATGATGCGTGGGGCTACCGTCTACGAGCCATCGCTCCCCATTGAGGCGCGTCGTTTCTTTTATGCCTCTCTGCCGGGCTATCATGGCGAGAAGATGACCCCGTATGCGCTGGAGATCGATCCTGCTTTAGCATCGAGAGTTCTTCCCTTTGCCGCTATGTTCAAGGGCGACCAGGAGGAGCCGATGGCCCTTTACCAGGGGGAGGGGAAATCTCTCGTCGGGATGTCGCTCTTTCGAGGCGGGCGACCTTTGCACACCTGCATATTCGGTTCATCAGGTGTTGGCAAGTCAGCGTTCTGCAATGACCTGCTGACTCAGATGTATCCGTTTCTGGATCGCGTTCTTATCATCGAAACAGGAAACTCATATGGCGTAACGGTTGGTCTCTTGGGCGGAAAGTCGCTTCTGCTGTCAGTCAATGGCTCGTATCGACTGAATCTCTTCGACACGAACGGTTCACCACTGATGGCCTCGGACATCTCAAATATGGCGAGCATCATCTTCGCTATGACCGGCTTCAGCGGTGATAAAGCTGTTCGAATGAAGGCTGTCATTGCGACGACGGTGGAGAGCTTTATGTCGAATTCCCTGCAGGCCTTTATCGATACGAATCCCGAGGCCGCGGATCGTGCGTTTATGGAGGCTCTCCTCTTCCATCGATACAAAGAGGGGCAGGAGGGCGACTATGATGAGAAAGCAGCATTCTGGGCGTTTAAGCGTGATCTCACAGATGCCGAGGTGGATGCCGTCTCGCGCAAGGACATGCTCGACTTCATTCAGGACCCCAAGTTTGAGCGTGAGGCGAATCGCTACCTCTACTCGCTGATGCGCCCTGAGGATTTCGAGCTTCTTGGGGACTACAAAGATTTCATCAAATACTTCCGGGAGGACGACCTGAATGCCAGCATGCTCGACGATCTGGCGACACTCCTTGAACCGTGGTGCGGGGGTGAACATGGTAACCTGCTTAACGGGCACACGAATTTCAGCATCACCGGCAGCCTTGTGCAGCTGGAGCTGGAAGGTCTCGGAGAAAACGAGGAACTTAAGAATGTCGTGCTTTCACTTCTCCGCGTTCTTGCCTTTCAGGATGTTCTAGCAGCTCCTCGAAGCGAGAAAAAACTCTGGTTGTTTGAGGAGATGGGTAGCCTCACTAGGAGCATGGAGGGGCTCGGCGAAATCGCCAAGACGATCGCCCAGACAGGCCGGAAGTATAATCTCTGCATGTTGACCGTCATGCAGCAGTTCGACGCCATGGCCGCCAAAGGCGGCATGATGGAAGCCACCATAGGTAACTCCTCTCAATTCGTAATTTTCCGTCAGCAGACGAAAGCAGATCTGGAAAAATTGCTTGCTGAAGTGAACCTGCCTCAGTCGCTCACCGACATGATCATGGATTATCCCTATCCGGGAGACATCCGGCCCCCTGCGCCGAAGCATTCGACAGCCCTCCTAGCCACTGTCACCGGGACGGGCTGGAGCCTAGGGACCGTCCTGATCCATTGTCCGCCAGCAGTATTGTGGGCGGCAGATTCTTCGGGGGAAAATTACGAGGAGAAGCTGCGCATCCTCGCCAGCCCTGAGTCAGGAGAATTTCTCGATCGCCTCTTTGGCGATAAGCATATTGAACCGGAGGAGATAAAAGCCCGTAAGGTCGGTGATCTTCCGCCTATTCCGAGACGTTCCGAGATGGAGGAATCAGCGCGGGCAAGCGCCGCGACAGCCCTCCTGCACGAAGCCTCCGATGAGTCATCAAGCCAGGTCGAGGAAGCTTCCGCACCTGAGCCGGTCGCGTTGGAGCCCGAACGTCAGAAGGTTGACCCTGCTCCTCTCGAAGAAGATGAGGAAGTCGCAACTCTCGACTCGGTGCGCGCGCGGGAAGCGGAAGCTCGTGAAGTTGACCCGCCTCCTCTAAAGTCGAAACTTCCTGTCAGGATTTCCGAGCTCACCAGAGCGACCGCGACGCCTAATGCAGCCGAAGCATTGCCTGCAGCGGCACAGTCATCGGCTGCAGATTCCGCAGACAGAAAAAGCGCCGTTGTTGGCAACACGCCGTCCGCCATTCCTCCGCCTCTGGCAACTGCCCCCGCAGGGCCTGCTACACCACCGCCGACCGTCAGTCAGGATGGAGCAGCCGAGAGTGACGACATCCTACCCCCGCCATTGCCTCGTCCGCCGGATGCAGGATCGGCCGGAGGGGGAGTGTTCGTTCCACCGCCTCCGCGTCCGCGAGACTGATCGATCAGACCGCCGAGTTTCCCTGTTTACACATGACAGCCGTCGTCAATATCCTCTGCATTTTACTCTTCACTGCCACCCTCTCTGGATGCGCTCTTTTTAAAAAAAAGGTAGATCGATTTCAGCCGACTCTTCTGGAAACTCCCGAAGGATCAAAGCATTTGCTGCAGCCGCCTTACCGCATTCCTGCCCTTGTCCCTGTCTGGGAGCCTGAGCCGGTCATTTCGGATTGAGGAAGAGCCTTTCTAAGAAAGAGAAAAAAGCAATTTGTCAGATTTGTGTAAAGATCTATCGTCTGTTTTCTGTTCTATGAAACACCCGTCTCTCCTTTTGATCGTCATGACGCTTGTCCTGTGTTTCACGGCGAGTAGTTGTCTCACGACGCGCGACGTCATCGGACTCGCTCAGGATGCTGCTGTTGGCGGCGGTGTTTATGCGGTAACAAAGGAATTAGACATCCTGGAAGACGACGTTGCTGCCATAGCAGGTGCCGGAACATTTCTTGCCGGGCAGTTTATTCGTGGCTTTCGAGGAAAAAAGCGGGAAAAAGAGCTACAAGAAGCTCGACAGGCGGGCAAGCAGGCTGCTATGCTCGAAGAGTTCGGTGCCCTCTATGATGCTCAGCGTGGGGGAAGGGGTAAAGATGGCCAGAATACCTATGAAGTAACCGTTCCGATGGATGGTTACACAACTCTCGATGGCGTGGTGCTCCAACCTCATGATCGGACCATCATCACCCGATAATTTCCCTATCAATGAAAGCCCTCAATAGACAGTTTCTCACAACAGGTCTGTCGGGGCTTTCGATCGTTCTCTTCCTGCTGCCAGCAGTTGCGCAGGAACCCTACACGGTCGATCCGGATCCTGCGACACGTAGCCAGCACATCGAGGATGTGCGCATCACCAAAGAGCGAACCGGGGTGTCCCGCACCGAGGCAGCAAAATTCGATTCGCTCGATGGATTGGTTGGCTCGATCAGCCGTAGCGGTGCTGCCCGTGATCCACTGGTCTACCGTGAATTTGTGAATGGACAATACTTAGGAGCTGATCAGGCGCAGATTTTCCCTCCGTTGCTGGAAGATGTCGACACCAGCTCGATCAGCAGGGATGGATCAGTTACGGGTTCGTCCGAGAACATCCGATATTTCCAGGGAGCCGATGTCCCTACGGAGCTGGTGCAGAAGTTTC
>JAHDFZ010000155.1 GCA_020627905.1 Verrucomicrobiota bacterium | reverse complement strand
CAAAAAAGCAGATCGCCGATGAGCTTGGTCTCAGTTACCACACGATCGATATGTATGTGCGCGCGATCTACACCAAGCTGCAGGTGCATAACCTGTCTGGAGCAGTGGCAAAGGCCATCCGCACGGGGCTTATTTGATTCTTCTCGTAGGCCCAAACTCAGCCGCCCTGCTGCCCGGAAATTTCCTCAATGAATGGCGTGAGGTAACGCTCCGCCTTAAGTTTGCCAATCCCTTTGATGCGGAGTGCTTCTGACTCGTTCGCCGGCTTTACCCTAGCTAGATGCTCCAGCGTCTGGTTGCTGAAAATGACGTAGGCGGGCACATTGCCAGCTTTTGCCGCCAGGTCTGTGCGGATGTCTTTCAGCTTCTCGTAAAGTTCTTCATCCAGCTCAAAGGCTTCGAGCTCCTCTGGCGATAAAAAGTCTCCTTTTGTTTGTGATTTCCGGCGTTCTTTCGGGCTGGGTTGCGTGGATGGCCAGGCGAGTCGGAAGCCGTTGTCTCCCCGCATAACTTCAGCACCTCTCTTGGTGATGGCGACAAGCGGGTAGGGGGTTTTTCGTGTCTGGATGAGACCGACCTTCTCCATTTCATTGAGCAGGTTGTAGACATAGTTGGTGCCATAGTCTGATAGGAGTCCGAATGTAGAAAGCTGATCAAGTCTCGCCTGCACTACTTCCTGAGCATGACTGCCGACTAGCATCTGCACGATTTTTCCTTTGCCGAAGCGCGGTTCCCATTCGCCTGACGGCATCTTTCCGCAGGTGCGCGCGACACCGCTGAGTGCCTTCTGGACAGCGAGGAATTCCGTCTCGGTAGGAGGTCTGCGATCGGATGCTGAGCTGGAGTCGCAGATGTCGCAGCAGCCACAGGATCGGGCGTCAGGTTCACCGAAGTAGTTGAGGATTGAAACCTGGCGACAGGTATCTTCGTCGTAGCAGAAACGGATCATGGCGTCCAGCTTTGAGCGGTCGCGGCGCTCCTTCTCCTGCAGGGCTTGGTAATTGATATTTAGCTGCGAGTCGGGCACTGAGATGTCCGTGATCCTTGTGCCTCGTGTGCGGGATCCTGGGACGTCAAAGCGCTCAATGTGCCCGGCTCGGAGTAGGTGCGAGATGGCACTGCTCACCTGCATGGTGTTTTTGACATTCACCATGCTGGCGAGATCTTTGATCGTCACAGTGATCGCTTCATTATCAGGGCCAGCGCTCTGCAGGAGGGTGCGGTAGATGTCACAGATAAGGGAAGGCTCGGGGTTGTTGCCCTCGATAAAGAATTCCTGCGTGCGGGTGTCGGCGTAGTTGAAGAGAAGTTCACAAACGGAGGGCTCTCCATCGCGGCCGGCTCGTCCGGCTTCCTGATAGTAGGCCTCCATGGAGCCGGGGATGTCAAAGTGGGCGACAAAGCGAACATCAGCTCGATCGATTCCCATGCCGAAGGCATTGGTCGCAACGACGACATCATACGTTCGATCGAGGAAAACTTTCTGGGCCCAGGCACGATCGCGGTCCTCCATTCCTCCATGATAGGCGACGAGCTTCACCTTGCTGGCATGAAGGGAAGCTGCGACTTCTTCTACTTTTTTGCGGGTAGAGCAGTAGATGATTCCCGTGCGGTGGGACTGAATCAGGCGCTCCAGGCGATCGTATTTTTCCCGATTTCCAGCGCAATGAATGACGCTTAGACTGAGGTTGGGACGGGCGAATCCGCTGACGGTGACGAAGGGATCCTGCAGGGCGAGGACCTTCTGAATATCGGCCTGCACCTCTGGTGTGGCAGTAGCCGTGAAGGCTGCTGTCTGCGGACGCCCGAGCGCTTCCACAGCCTGGGAGAGCCGCAGATAATCAGGGCGAAAATCGTGCCCCCATTGGCTAAGGCAGTGGGCTTCATCCACGGCGAAGAGGGAAATCTTCACACTGCGTAGGGTTTCGACGAATGATCGGCTGCGGAATCTCTCCGGTGCGACGTAGACCAGTTTATAGGCTCCCTCGGAGATTTGCTGCAGGCGGCTCTGCTGCTCCTGTGGGGAAAGGGTGCTGTTGATCAGCGTCGCCGCGATGCCCCTGTTCACCAAGCCGTCTACCTGGTCCTTCATGAGAGCGATCAGCGGACTGACGACGAGGGTCACGCCCTCCCGCATGAGGGCGGGGAGTTGAAAGCAGAGCGATTTACCAGCACCCGTCGGCATGATAGCCATGGTGTCCCGTCCGCTCAGGATGGATTCTACCACCTCATGCTGGCCGCCACGCAATTCACGAAACCCGAAATGGGTTTCCAGTGCATCCGCGATCCCATCTGTGCCCGGAGCCGATACCTCGTTCACTTGCATGGGGCAATCTATACGTCCTTTTCAGGACTGTTCAAAAGAAACCTTCTAGAATTACGCTCTCCGTGAATGCCGCAGCATTTGAAAGTTCTGATAAGCGAAATACAGAAAGAGGAAGGAGAGAATCAGAAAGGAAAATGCCACCCATGAATAAATGGCTGCCAGAATAGCGGTGACGATCCCGATAATGGCAACTGTGCGGATGCGGCCTGGTCCCAGCAGCTGCTCTGCGATGCGGCCGCCATCCATAGGCAGGATGGGGAGAAGGTTCAGGACAGCGACAAACCAGTTGAAAAGCAGCAGTATCTTAGCCGCCTTCAGGACCAGTGGGGGAGCGTCTGGCATCGCCTTCGTAATGGCATAGCCCAGCCCTGCGAGGATGAGGTTCACCAGCGGTCCTGCGAAAGAGATGGCGATCTTCTGCTTGGGTGTGAAGTGTCCGGTTCCGCTGCATAATCCACCCATGCCGTGGATGGTGATCTCTGCATGGGGCGAGCCGAAGCGCTTGTAGGCCAATGCATGCCCGAATTCGTGCAGGAGGATCGCGGTGAACAGCACCGCAGCTTTCATCAGTCCGAAAACGAGAACATCCGGCCCACCGCTGGCTGGCATTCCCATAAAGGCGATAAGCGCACAGAGAATCCAGAATACCGGCTGTATGGTGACAGGAAAGCCGAAGAACTGAAATCGAACCATTCTATTAAAGGCAACACAAGGGCCTGGCTACTCGCCTTTGATGTTAAGAGACCGAATGTTGGGCAGGCGAGGTTGCACGCGATCACCGGCAGCAATGAAAATCGTGTAATTTACGCCATCTTCCAGGCTGACGGCTGTGTCCAGACTGATGGGCTGAAATTCCTCCCAGTTCTCCGTTTTCGGAACGTCGACATTCTTGATCCAGCTTGAGACGTAGACATTGAGCTGGTTAGGGAGGCCCGCCGCATTAGAAGCTTCGAGATCAAGTTTGTAGGAGCCTGCCTCTGTGCAGAGCACATTCCAATAGAGCCAGGTGGTCGACGATGTCCATTCGACAGCGGCACCCATCTCTGAGTTGACCTTGACAGATCTTCCACCGGCGAACTTAGCCCGGTTGCCCGCAAGGGAGATACCGGTCTTCGCAAGCTTGGTGTTCGCATTGATCGCGCGTCCAAGGGTCTGGGCTGTGCTGGCCGCGAGCGCTCCATATTTCGGATGAGTTTTCATTTCGCCTAAGAAGGCAGCGACCTCGGGTTGTGCGTAGGCTAGCAGATCATTGAGAAAACCGCGGGCCTGGCTTGGCGAGTTCATGAAGTTGAAGGCCTCTCTCCAGTCCTCAAGTTTTTCCTGGAGAGGATCAGCAGAGGGGCGCACCGCCATTCTGAGATAGGCTTCTTCGGCACCGCGTTTCAGCACCGGGTCGGGAGTGTCGATCGCGATTCCTTTGATTTTATCCAAGGGGTCACGATTCGGCCAGGCAAGGTAGGCGAGGATCGCATCACGCTGCAGTTGCTCGTTCGATGCAGAGGCATAAATCTGCTCCAATCGCTCGTCGACCTTAGGTGTGGCTACTGCACCGAGGATGCGGAAGATACTCTTCTGTTCATCGCCGGCGTTGTTGGAAGTCATGCCGATCATCTGATCAACGAAACGATCAGGACTAGGGGCAGCACGGATCGTCTTGAGGATCACTTCCTCAATGCCGCGGTCAATACTGCTATCAAAATCGTTCGACAGAATTTTGATCAGGGGCTCGATGGTCGAGACGGAAGAGAAGCCCTGAAGCGCTGAAACGAACGACTCTTTCTGCTCGTCGTTCTGCGCAGTAGGGATGGCGGCAGCGATATCCTCTGCGGCGATGCCGTAGTCTCTCGCCGAAAGAACGTGAGCTAATTGAATCTTATCGGTGATGCTGGTTCGGTCATTAAAAAGTCCGAGCACCGTTTGACTGATCCCTGAACCCTCCATTTTGGACAGGACGGCAGCGGCGTTGCGTTTGTCGTTAGCGGAGGAGTCATCAGAGTTGAGGATGTCTGCCGCGATCGATACTTCCTCAGACCCACCTTTCGGGGCTTCGAGGCCAGCCAGCTTGGCGATGAGTTCACGATCCGCTTTCTTGCCCGCAGCAGAGATACCGAATATGATCCCGCCGATCGCGAGGCAGATCCCTGCGCCGATGAGGAGCCACGCATTCAAGCCCAGCCCTTTTTCTTTAGATGTCAGTTTCTGGCTCTTCCGGCGTATTACGGTGGTCGTTTTCCCGGCACCGCCCTTGCGAACTACCGTTGTTGTCTTTCCGCCCCTGCGGAGTGTGGTGGTGGCAGTCCCGGTCTGCAGATTGCGGCTGGCGGATGCAGCGCGGCCTTTAGCTGGGCCTCCGGTGGTCAGAACACGGGTGCGTGTAGGCGCGGCGCCCGCACCCTGATTAGCAGGATTGCTGGTAATAAGTCGGGTCTGAGTGCCCTTAGCGGAGCCTCCCTGAACAATGAGAGAGGGGGGCGCTTTTGCTGAACGTGCACCCGTGACGACGTTGAGACGACGAGTAGGGCGGGACACTGGCTCCTCGACAACAATATTAGCTGGGGCTGGGGCTGATTCCTGCACGACTGGCTCATCGAGGTTTTTCGGGAAATGCTTCATCGCTTCAGCAGCATTTGCCGGACGATGGTTGATGTCCTTATTGATCAGCCACATGACCCATTGGCAGAGATGCGGATGAAGGTCCGGGCGGATCTCGTCCAATGGGACGACGCGATGCTGAAGGTGGGCGTTCATGACCTGAGGCGCAGTTTCTCCTGTGAATGGATATTCGCCGGTCAAGGCGTTGTAATAAACGCAACCGATCTGATAAAGGTCTGTCCGCGCGTCGAGCTCGCCACGCTCGAACTGCTCGGGCGCCATGAAGAAGATGGATCCCATGACAGAATCCTCCTGATCCATCGTCTGGACAGAGGGATTCTTGCTGAACTTAGCAAGGCCGAAGTCTAGCAGTTTGAGCTGGAATTTTCCAGAGGCTAACCACACCACCATGATGTTGCTTGGTTTGATGTCGCGGTGGATCAGGTCCTTCGCCTGCGCTGCCATCAGTCCGTCCATAGTCTGGTAGACCACCTCAGCGAAGTCGTCCTGCGTCAGCACCCCGCGAGCGACAAGTTGGTCGATGGTCTCTCCTTTGAGAAGTTCCATGACAACAAAGCCGCCTTTTTCATCCTGAGATACATCGAAGACAGTGACGATGTTCGGGTGGTTTAAGCTGGAAAGCACTTGCGCCTCAGCGACGAGAGCATCAGCTGCGGCCTGCACCTCCTCTGGTGTGGCATCCTGACTGCCAAGGACTCGTTTGATAGCAACCTCGCGATTCAGCTGCGTGTCCAGTGCCTTGTAGACGGCACCCAGGCCACCCTGGCCGATTTCTTTAATGATTTCGTAGCGGTCGCTCATGGAGAAATGTGGTGTTTTTCGTTCGGAAAAGGGGAAGCTGGGGGGGCTTAGGCCCCACAACAACAAGCCCTTCTCTCATAGACAAGTCAATCGACAAAGAGGCTCAGCCATTATTCGCTGAGGACAAGAGGAAAGTGCGGCAAATAAACCTATAACGCAGTGAAAGAGTATGATTTCATGCATTAACGAATGCATGAGTAGATTCAGTTAGCCAGGGGATCGCGCCCGAGTTTTTCGGCTAGTTCTTCCCAGTAGTCTTCTCCGCAGATGTAGCCTACGCAGTTGTCAGTGCCGCAGTAGCAAGGGTGGTCCTCGTAAGATTCCAGGTCGAAACCATAGTTGAAGAAGAGTTCTTCCCCTGCCTTGATATCGTGGAGAGCTGCGATCCAGATTTCCTCATTTTCGTCGTAAGCCTCGCAATTGGGCTCACAGCTGTGATTCATCAGGCGCGCTGCGTTCTCAGGGACATTCCCGTCGATGTCGTAGTCGTCATTGAGCGTGAAAATGTAGACAGCTGCTTCACCAGTCTCCTTCGCTTTGTCGAGCTGATCCCATCCGCGTTCGTTAGCCTCATCTTTACTGATCAGTTCACCGACGTATTGGATAATGTAGGTCCCTTCAGGAATATCTCGCGACGCGAAAAGGCCTCGACCATGGATGCCTGATTTCCGCACCTCGCACCACTCGGATCTGCATTCCTCACCCGGGAGCAGGGCGTTCAGTGACTTAGCGGCTTTCCTAGCGGTCTTTTTCCTGGTAGCTTTCTTTCTGGGCATGAATGAGTTGCGAAGCAAAGTTGTTCAGTTGAATCAACCACCGATGAGAGCCGGTGCGCGATCTTTATCATCGTCCTTCGCTTTTGAGAAGGTGACACCGACGGTCTTAGAGACGCCGAACTCTTCCATCGACACGCCATACATAACGTCGGCGCGTGACATAGTCCGCTTACTGTGAGTGACGATGACGAACTGACTGCTCCCGATGAAGCGGTCTAGCACGCGGATGAAGCGGGTGATGTTCGCTTCATCCAGTGGGGCGTCCAGTTCGTCCAGCACGCAGAAGGGGGACGGCTTGACCATGAAAATGCCGAACATAAGAGCCACGGCAGTCATGGATCGCTCACCACCGGAGAGCAGGCTGATCGACTGCAGCTTTTTACCGGGAGGCTTGGCGATGACTTCAATGCCGGACTCCAGAGGGTCGCCGTCGTCCATGAGCATGAGGTCTGCCTTCGCTTTTTCACCGAACAGCTCTTTGAACATCTCACGGAAGTTTTTCCGGATCTGCTCGAAGGTCTCTGTGAACATCTTCCGTGTGTCGCGGTTGATGCGGGCGACCATGCGCAGCAGTTCCTCCTTGGAGTTCTCCAGGTCTTCGAGTTGGCGACGATTGAAGCTGTAGTGCTCCTCCAGCTCGTCGAATTCCTCGATCGAGTCGATATTCACGGGACCCATGGAGTCCAGTTTAGTCCGCAGCTGGCTGACCATTTCAGTGATGAAGTCCCAATCCGGCTCGGCTGGATCCTCAAGCATCGTTTCCTCTGACTGGGCATCTGCAGCCTCGTCACTTGCGACTTCGTCGGCGGTGTCCGCGGTTGCGGCTTCGTCGTCTCCATCGCTTTGTGAAGTCTCCTGGTCTTCGCTTTCAGCATGTTTGGCCTCAAACTCCTCCACGAGACGCTTTCCGGCCGAGCCTTTCTGCCGCTCCTCGATGACCGCGAGCAGGGCATGGCTGTCCGGCTCGAAAAACTCCAGCTCCGTGCGGTAGCGGTCACGACTGGTTCGCTCGATGTTCTCCAGATTCAGCTGAATCTGCGCTTCCTTCACTTCCTCCTGACCACGCTGTTTGGCGACGGCCTGCACCTTCTTGCGGAAATCGGTGAGCACGGCCTCGCCTTCCTCGATGCGCTCAGCATAGGAGCCGCGGTCCCTGCCAATGGTCTCGAATTCGCTCTGCTGTGAGCTCAGGGCAGCCTGCCATGCCTCCATCTCTGACTGAAGCGCTTCATTTTCCTGCTGGCCGGTGGTGATCCTGGCCTGGAACTGGGCGTTTTCTTCGTTCGCTACCCGCAGGGTTTCATCCAGCTCGCGAAGACGTGTGAGCATTGGCTCCAGTTGTTCCTGCAAGTTCTGCACATTCCCGCGCTCGACTGCTAGATCCGTGCGAGCCTGTGTGAGGCTTTCATTCAGTTCATCGGTCTGACCTCGCAGTGTGGTGAGGTGCTGGCTGGCCTCCATCGCCTCCGTCTCCAATGCGGCGAAAGAATCCGAGAGGAGCGTCTCTTCACTACCCAATTCGGCGATGACTTTCTGAAGGGTATCCTGACGATCATTCACCTCCTGCCGCTCCCAGTCTACGCTCTCTATTCGATTCGAGAGCTGGCTGAGATCGCGCTGCACAAGGGCTAGCTGTCCCTCCAACTTCGATGAGACGACGCGCTTGTGCTGTAGGCGCTCGCGAGCCTCCGTCAGCACATTTTCCAGTTCGTCCACGCGGGCGGTCAGAATGTCACGACGCTCCTGACGGGTATTTACCTCAGTCGATAGAGACTCCGTGATCTTCTCCAGCTCTTTGACCTCTGCCTTCAGCTTGAGGACGGAGAGCGATCCGTCGCCAGTCTGCCCGCCGCGGATGATGCCTGCGGGACTGACAAATTCCCCTTGGAGGGTCGCGATGGAAACAGCGCCTCCTGTGCGCTTCAGCTCTTCGCGCAGGCGCAGGGCAGTGGAGAGGTCTTCTGCCAGCAGCACGCCGTGCAGCAGTTGTTCGACCAGTGGACGCACACTCTCATCCACTCCTACATGGGAGAGAGCCCACCCAAGAGACCCAAGTGGTGCGGGCGACTTGTGCATGGAGGGGGTGCCTGAAGTGGACTCACCCGTCTGCCCGAGCAATGAGGCCGCGATGAGTGAGGCCTCGCCCGCTTGCTCTTCTTTCAGGGCAGCGATGGCGCGCTCTGCTGATTCGATATCAGAGACGATGACTGCCTGTAGCTGCTCGCCGAGTGTTGCCTCGATGGCATCAGCGAAACGCTCCTCTACCTCGATATGCTGGGAGAGGGGGCTCTCGACGCGAGTGGAAAAGTAGTCAGGATCATTGAGCCCTTTCAGGACGGCCTGCGTCCCTTTCGCGAAGCCCTCGCCATCTGCCAGCAGCTTGCGAATGACTTCCAGACGAGACTGTTTCTCGGCATGGAGCTTGTGCAGATTCGCCAGGTTCTCCTGCATATCGGCCGCTCCCCGCTTGGCCTGATAGTATTTCTGCTCAAGCTGGATGAGGCTTTCCTCAAACTCCTCGATCGTTACCCGCTGGCTATCGAGTCGTTTTTCCAGATCTGCGGAGGCTTTCGATTTCTCTTCCTGATCGGCACGCAACTTCGCCA
>JAHDFZ010000154.1 GCA_020627905.1 Verrucomicrobiota bacterium | reverse complement strand
GAGACCTTGTCCCTGACGAAGGAAGAATATCTCAGTATCGAGCTGTATGGCAGCGTTGAAACCATGTTTAAAGCACTCAAGAGCGGGGATGCCGACCTGGAACTGGAGAGCTTCCGCTGGCTCACGGAGTGGCCGAGCCTGTCTGATGAGGAGCGTTTGGAACGCTATGCCGAATATGCATCTCACGAGCTGGACTTTTTCCTCTCGCGTAAAGATACCGAATTCTTCGAAGAGACGGTTCTGCCGAGATTGCGGCACAAGCGCTACCCCGCCTTTCTGGATCATTATCTGCTGGGCGAGGATTTGGCGCCCTATCTGAAATATGAGAAATTTCAATATCTCAACGTTTTCGAAAGAATCCTGCTCGGACAGAAGATCGGCGGGGATAAGGGCGATGAAATTCTGGAAAGGGTTCAGCGGGATTTTGCTTCGCTGCCTCCGGCTAAGCCCTACGTCGAGAGGCACAAGCGAGATTATTACGATGCTGCTTATGATCACACTCGTGCAAGAATAATTCGACAAATTGGAGACAAGTGGGAGATGCCTGTTCCTCTGACATCTGCGCCGAGTTTGGCGACCCAAGAATCAGATGTCTCCAAGCAGGCTGAGGGACTTGCGTTTACTCCAGCCCTTGCTGCTCCATCCGCCCCACCCATTGCCGAGCTGCGCGAAAAGGCCGCGCAACAGGTCCTCTACCGTGCGCCAGGCGAGGTCTCGGAACTAGCCGATTCCTACTACTTCCAGCAATCTCTGACCCAGTTGCAGGCCGGCCGCTTTCGAGTGAATGAATTCTGGAATGATCTGGCAGCAGCGAATGCTGACGAACCATTCTTTACGGAGGCATTCACTTCGGTCATTGGAGATCCGAGTGCATCTCTCATCGCTCTGGCTCTACTGGATGTTCCTTTTGAGGAGCAGGATTTTGCGCGGGATGTCGAGGACGGCGACTATCAGATCACCACAGATGGACGTCTAAGACTATCCTACGACACCTATGTGGAGGCAGGAGAAGTCGGATCAGCTCTCGCCATTAGCCAGCGGGTTTTCCGGGCTAACGATCGCATGCAGCAGGGAGCGAATGGTCTTAGCTCCCGCAAATTTGTCGAGGACGAACTTCTGAAAGGGGAGGTCTATGGGATCCATGTCGTTGTGTCCAACACTACCAGCGAGATGCTGGCAGGGGATCTCTTCATCCAGTTGCCACGCGGGAGTGTCGCGCTGGGTCGGTCTGCGGATAACACGCAGCTGCCGATTTCCATGTCGCCTTTCGGTGTGCGTGAGCACGAGGTCTTTTTTTACTTCCCGAGACCGGAGGCTCTCAGCAGCGCATCCGTTTATCCATCTCTTGTGTTCGAGGGAGGCCGTATCCTCGGAAAGGCGAAACCTCTTTCGTTCGCATTAGTCGATGAACTTTCTGATATCGATCCTGATTCCTGGATCACGGTGGCAGCGGAGGCCACCGATGCCGAGGTGCTGGCTTATCTGGCAGATGCTGACCTCGAGAAGACCAATCTCAGCCAGGTGCTGTGGCGGGTGAAAAAGAGCCAGGAGTTCTACGAGTCACTCATCAGTCTACTCGATCAGCGGCAGCATTTTGTCGAGCAGGTGTGGGCCTTCGCCGTTTTCTATCAGGATCTGCCAAGGCTGAAAGACTATCTCCTGCTCCAGAAAGGCTTTCTATCTGAGACGGGGCCGGTGGTCAAAACGGAATGGGGCGACTTCCATCCCATTGCTCAGCGTCGTTACGAACATCTCGAATACGGGCCGATCATCAATGCTCGCGTTCACCCGCTTCGCGGAAAAGAGACCATCCTCAATGACCGCTTTTATGCTCAATATCGCAGCTTTCTGAAGACACTTAGCTTTCAGCCCACCCTGACCGAAAGTGATCAGCTGGAATTAACCACCTATCTGATCCTGCAGGATCGGGTGGAAGCTGCGCTCGGTTCTCTTGCTCTTATCCCTAGCGAAACGGGAGCCAATCCCCAGCATGACTACCTGCGGGCTTATGTAGGCCTGCTCACAGGTGAGGTCGGCACGTCGGCTGAGATCGCCGAAACCTACAGCGACTATCCTCTCGATCCATGGAAGAAGCGCTTCGCGTCACTTGGCCAGCAGATCCAGGAGATTCAGAATCCTGCCGGCGGTGGTGATACTGCGGGTGATGCAGTGGAGACAAACGAGCAGGCAGCCGCATTGGCGCCGTTCATCGAACTGCAGGAGAGCGGGGGCGAGTTCACGCTGAGTTACCAGAATCTCGACGAGGCGGAAATCCGCTTCTACCAGATGGATCTCGAGCTGCTGTTTTCGAAGAATCCCTTTGTCGCTGGCGAGACCTCACAGTTCAGTTTCATTCGTCCGAATGCCAGCAGCCTGATCGATCTGACAGAGGAGGATGGGAGTGACTACGTCTTCCCTCTGCCCTCAGTCTACGAAGGAACGAACGTGCTCGTGGAAGCGGTGGGCGCTGGTCAGCGGAGTAGCGTGGCTCTCTTTTCCCACAGCATGAAAGCGGTTTTCTCCGAAAGTTATGGCATCCTCTCCGTCTCCGATGCAGAAACGAATCTGCCGCTCCCTCGATCATACGTGAAGGTGTATGCCAGGCATGAGGACGGCACCGTCCTTTTCCACAAAGATGGCTATACCGATCTGAGAGGGAAGTTCGATTTCGTCAGTCTCAACACGGTAAGTGATGTCCCGATCACTGCCTTCAGCGTGCTGGTGATGACTGAAAAGAATGGCTCTCTCGTGCGGGAAGTGACTCCACCGCAGGAGTAGGGGGCTGTCCATGCCCCTGCTACGGAGTCAGGGGCTTTGAGCTCCCGGCCTGTCCTCCGAAGCGTTCGCGAAGGAGGAAGCCTTGGCGAAGGAACTTCCCGACCCTGACATCTCCCAGGCCCTGCCGCCCAAGTCCTGTCCCCGAGGCCAGGCATCGCACGCAAATGGGTTTGCCTGCCCACAACAGTGATAGCGCGCGCTATGGAATCGCGACTTCAGTCGCGAGCCACAAGTCGTGTCCGCTAGCTGGCACAACGCATCCGCACCCAAGGCTCCAAAAAAACACATCGCCGTTAATCATCAAAACTCCTCGCATCATCAGTTGCATACTTCTCCAACAGTTTCCTAGTGCTCACATGCCTGCAGACCATGAAACCTATCGTTCGGTAGCCCGACGGCGCTCCTTCATCGGCATCTTCAGCATCGCAGCGATCGGGCTCGGTTGCTACCTGTATCGAGATAGTCTGTCACTGGATCAGGCCGTCAGAGTAGAGCAATCCGTGCTCGCCCGGAGGGATGCGAAACCGGTTCTGACCTGGGTGCTGTTTTTTCTGGTCTATTTCCTCGTCGCGGCATTTTCCATCCCAGGAGCCGCCCTCTTAACAATCCTCGCCGGTTGGTTCTTCGGCCTGGGCTGGGGCGTTCTTGGAGTTAGTTTTGCCTCTACCCTGGGCGCTACCGTCGCTTTTCTCGCCAGCCGCTATTTCTTTCGAGCCGGTCTGGAGGGATATTTCGGCGAGCGAAAAGAGAAGTTCCATCGGCACTGGCAGGAGCATGGGAAGTCTTATCTTTTTGCCCTCCGACTGGTGCCGGTGGTGCCGTTTTTCGTCATCAATCTGCTGATGGGGATGCTGCCGATTCGTGTTTTCACCTTTGCCTGGGTTAGTCAGCTGGGGATGCTGCCGGGCACCGCGCTCTATGTCTACGCAGGGTCAGCGCTTCCCAGCCTGGGAACGCTGCAGCAGGAGGGGTGGGGCGGTGTTTTCAGCTTTCGTATCCTCATCGCCTTCTCCCTCCTGGCGGCTGCGCCATTCGTCTTTAAGGCGCTGACGAGGCGGTGGGCGCAGGCGCTTGATGAACACGCCGATTGATAAAGATCAGCCACAGCACTGCTGCCAGGGCGATCACGGCACCTAGAAACTCCCGAGTCAGCTCCACGCGTGGGTCCTCTGCTGACATACTCACCTGCGTCACTGTGAAGTCCTGCTCCCCGAAGAGGTTTTCATACAATCCGGGGCCGGTCACCACCATCTCCACCAGACACGCGCAGAAGGAGAGAATGAGAAGCCAGCGCGGCAGTCGGCGAAAGCAGACAAAAATGAGCAGAAAAGCGATCAGGGTGTAAAAGAGAAACCACAGCGTAGCGTCGATGCTGGAGGGGCGAAAGTAGACGGCTGGGTCGATGTCATTTCGCTGAAACCAGGCAAAGACCAGAAACAGCAGCGCGAGAAAGGCGTGGAGGATAGCGAGAGGAAGAGAGGATTTCATGCTGTGCGAGCATTATCATTGAGCAGTGATAATACGTCGGGCAGGAGAGCCGGTGTCGTCGCCATCGCCTCGCCGCCATGGATATTGCCTTCATTCCCAGCCCAATCGCCGAAGTAACCACCCGCTTCCTTCAGAATCGGCGGGAACGGACCACAGTCCCACACCGCCATCACAGGGTCGAGCATGATTTCCGCTCGCCCGGTGGCGACCAGGAGATAGCCGTAGGCGTCGCACCACCCCGCATTGTAGTAGGTGGCCTGCTGCAGGCGCTTCCAGGGAGCACCCTTGCCGTTACTGTCGAAGTAAGCGGTGTCGATGTGGGCACAAACGGCACGACTCAAATCTGTTTCCTTCGATACCTGAGCCCGCTTTCCGTTCCACCAGCATCCGCAGCCATCCGCTGCTGAAATCATTTCATCCAGGCCGGGGAAATAGGCACAGCCGACGGCAACGGACCCACCGATCTCCAGGGCTATGAGCACTCCGTAAAGAGGCACGCCGTGGACGAAGCTCTTCGTCCCATCGATCGGATCGATGATCCAGCGATACGCTGAGGGCTCTGGCGCGCTCTCCTCTCCGAACTCCTCACCGATGATCTGATGGCCCGGATAGTCGTTTGCGATCCGCGCACGGATACATTGCTCTGCCTCCCGGTCAGCTCGGGTCACCGGCGTGTCATCGTCCTTGTATTCGGCGCTGAGATCCGGTTTCTGAAAATACCGGAGCGTGATCGCTCCCGCCTCGCGGGCGGTTGCTTCTGCAAATTGACGAAAGGCTTCGAGTTCTTCTGGAGATGGCATGTCTATAGGCAGCTCTACGAGGAGATTGTTGAGAAACTGGGTGAGCGATGACCGGGTGACCGGAGTATGCCCCTCTGTTTTCGACTGGGAAGGCGCGAGGCGCGATGGTAGCCGTAGCTACCTGAGCAACGAGGAACGCAGCCAGAGGGAATCAGGGAGGCTGCCGAGGGGTTGAGAGCAGCGTCCGAATCTTCGCCTATGTTTTAACTATGACAATTATGTTCTCTCATCATCGTTTGCCTAGTTTATCAGCGGTCTCCTAGGTCTCAGGAGCTGGCGCAACCTCTACCTCCACTTTCGCAGAAGGGGTTGCATCCGCTTCGATATCACCCATAACAAACTGCAAGCCATCAAGGATTTGCCGCATGATCTGGGGATTTGAAAAGGTCTCATTTCGATGTCCAAAATTGGTGTAGAAGAGCTTCCCGTCGCCCTCTGTGCGACACCAGGAGACTGGGACATCGATCGTTTTGTGGTCTACGCCCTCATAGTATTTCTGCCAGCGCTCCTCCTTGAGCGGTTCGAGATTCAGGGGGTGATCCATGTCCAGGCTCACGAGAACGCGAAGTTTATCCCGCCCAGCGAAGGAGTCCTGGCGATACTGATAGATTTCATCCTGATAGAGAAAGCCTTTCTTACCAAAGGTGGCGTTGAGAGGATGCTTGGTATCCTCCACCTGAAAGGCCCACGTCCCCTTGGCATTCCAGGGATGACCTGCGAAGTCACCACCCATTAGTCCTACACCCTCTGGCCATTCTTTGAAATTATCGGCAGCCGCATGAATCCCGAGGATTCCTTTGCCGCTGCGGATGAAGTCGAAGATCGCCTCGCGATTCTCCTCATCTGGCAGTAGCCGTGTCGTGTTGTTGAAGACGACGACATCATACTGCGAAAGTCTTTCCTTCGTCAAAGCCGCGTAATCATCACGAAACTCAACAGTGACATTTTCCTCCCGTTCGGCGAGAGCGCGGAACGCCTCGTTAGCAAAGGTGATCGACAGATGCACAAAGCCCTCGCAGCGGTAAAAAACGAGGATGCGGTAGGGTTTTGTCGGCTCCGCTGTAAAAGGAGGCATCTTTTCAGCAATCTCAAGACGCTGTTCTTCATTCGGCGCTTTTTTCAGCATAGCCGCCTTTTTCTCCTCCCATGTCGTCGGCTTCTTGGCGGGAGTATTCTGCCCAGTGACAATGGAGAAGGAAAGGCACGCGAGGATGGCGCAGGGTAGGAGCACAGGGAGGGTTCTCATAAAGTTGGTGTTCTTCTCCTTATCCAGTAACTGCAGGCTGAAATCCGCGCAAACCCTTCATCGTCACGCGAATCAGGAGCAACAGCATCCGCTACTTCGCATCGAGCAAGCTGGTTGGGCTGGCATCAGGAGACGGCTCGATCTTCAAAAGCTCGCACACAGCCTTGTGAAAGGGGAGGCTATCGATTTCTCCGAGACTGCCCGTTTTGGGAGCCTTGGGAATTCCTGAAAGGATGACAACGCCCGACATGCGGATGGATTCGTCTACCGGATAACCATATCCGCCGAAGAAACCCGGTCCGTCCGCCGCATCGAATACCGGTTCATCCGAACTCTCGCTCACAAAGGCGTAACCGCCCTTCAGCGCCAGCACGCGGTCACCGGTCCGGCCATCGGACGCGTAGGACCAGTCTTTCGAAAGCTTGTCAGGAGCCATGTAGCGGAAATAGATCTTCTTGCTCATTTCTCCATCGAATCGCGATACGAGGAGATCCCGCTCCCCCTCAGACTCAGGCAGGTTTTTGAAGAAAAGATTGGCCACCCCGTCATGCGCGATGATGTCCAGCTTGTCAGCCATTTCGGGTCCGATGAGGTCGGGCAGATTGACATTCTTGGTGCGTTCGGCCATCCCGTGATCAGTGGAGATGAGAATGACGAGATTCGCTCCGGGAGGGGCTAGGCTTGACCAGTTCTCCTGCACCTTGTCGATGAACGACTTGAGAGTGGCATCTGTCTGCTTGATGACGGCATAGGTATCGTCAGAGCGTGGGCCATTTTTCAGGCCCGCCCAGTAGATGTCGTCCAGTCGCAGCATGACGAGCCGGAGTTTCTCGTCTCCGCTGGAAGCGGCTGTCCAGGCCTCGAAGGCCTCATCCAGTCTCGAGGCGTCGTCTGCCAGAGGATTGTAGCTATCCTTGAAGACAGCAGGTTTATTTTCATCCTTCGGCTTCTGGCTCAGCGGCCAGTCGTGGACCATCGTCGGGCGTCCCTGTCTGGTGGCAGTCTCCCAGATCGGCTCGGTGAGGATCCACTCCGAGCTATCGGGATTTTCAGTGATGACACCCTCGCTGTCGCGCAACTGATCGGCGAACACCCCATGCCCGGAGACGGGCGTTCCCGTCGCGAGGCTCGTGTGGCTAGCGAAGGTGGTAGGGGGGAAGGTGGGGCGGAACTTATTGGTGGAGGCTCCGCTCTCAGCGAGAGAGTCCAGAAAGGGTGTATCCGCCCGCTGCTGATAATCCTGGCGGAAACCGGCGAGACTGATCCATAGCACGACGTTCTCACCCGTTCCTGCCACGACCTTCGGCTCTTCCTTCTTCACGACAGGCTTCTCCTTCGGAGCTCGATTCGCGGCCAGGTATTCGCGGATAACATTGAGGGACGGCTCGTCATCGCCGAAGGTATTTCGGGTGAATTCAACACCGGATCCGCTCAGAAAAACGAAGGCACCGGCGAATAGAAAGACGAGAATCCCAAGAAGCAGGATGATCGCATTGAGGGCTTTTTTCATGGTTCAGGGAAAATTGATCTTGTCGATGATTGTGAACGAAACATCCACGGGGAGGCAACAGGAAAGATTGCCTTTCTCAGCGTAATTTGATCCCTTGCCTGCAAGCAATGCCTCCAGCTGGAGGCGCTGACGTCCGTGACGGATGAGCCTCTCGCAATAGCGAAGACTACGCTTGTTCATCGATACAGCATCATCTCGGGAACGTTGACGTCCGTGACGGACAAGCCTCGCGAAGACTCCACTCGAAGCCGTAACCCCCTCACACTTAAGCGGCAGTGTTGTATTCCCCCGTTCTGCAATCTGCAGAGTGATTTTTCTCATCAATCCTCGCAGATCGCCAGATAGTCCGTCTCGCATTTGTGGGCTTTTTCAGGTTCAGACTCTCAGGAATTTAGTCTTGTGGTGGCGATGTCACTCCCGGAGCGGCGCAGGCTACGGAGACTCTGGTCCAGTCGTTGTGCGAACAATAGCAAGCTTGGTTGTGCTAAGCTCTCATTGCTGGCATGCGATGTGGATGATCTTTCAAGTGGCATGCGCGCAGCCGGTTTTCATGACAGGCGCGGGCCTTTGCGAGCCCCGTCGGAAGCCCTTTGCGCGTAGGCGGTTATGCGTCTGGGGAGAGGGGAGGTTTTGATGAAAGATGTCGCCTGACCCCTAGCGCGAAAATTGGCAACTAACCGGCCATTGAGTGGCTCGTCGAGCACCACGTGACAGATCAGTTCCACTGACTCTCTACATTTTGCCTGCCCCCAAAAATACCCTGAAGATACAATAGCAAGCTCGGTTGTGCTAAGCTCTCATTGCTGGCATGCGATGTGGATGATCTTTCAAGTGGCATGCTCGCAGTCGGTTTTTATGACAGGCGCGGGCCTTTGCGAGCCCCCTCGGAAGGCCTTTGCGCGTAAGCGGTTTTGCGTCCGGGGAGAGGGGAGGTTTTGACGAAAGATGTCGCCTGACCCCTAGCAGGATAAGGGGCATGCTCGCAACCGGTCTTCCTGACAGGCGTCGGCCTTTGCGAGCCCCATGGGAAGCTTCTTGCGCGTAAGCGGTTATGTGCTCGGGGAGAGGGGAGGTGTTGACGAAAAATATCGCCTGACCCCTAGCAGGAGCTTCACCCGCAGGGATTTGCGACAACTTCCGAGTTCTGTCACCCGCTGCCGGGCGACGCGGTATGATCGCCGGGTTTATCGTTGGAATATCCATTAATGTTTCGAGTCTACGGTGGCAGCCAGTAGGTAGCGACGTCTTGTTAGACCTGTTCTCGGCGGTGCAGCGAGATATGAAAGTCGAGGTGATGAATCCAATTTGTTCCCTCGATTCAGAAGTTGGGTTAGATCCTTCCACCCGATTAGTTCAATCCGATT
>JAHDFZ010000153.1:822-9193 GCA_020627905.1 Verrucomicrobiota bacterium | reverse complement strand
GAGCTTAGGATACTCAATACGGGTGTGCAGCATACTCCGCAGAGAGGTGATGAAACTAGCCTGAATCTTACTCAGCTCCTCGAGGGTCAGGTCAGCCTTGTCCAGCTGGCCATCATTGATGCGATCATGGACGATGTTGTCTACCAGCTCTTCGATCTTCTTAGGTGTCGGCTTTTGGAGACTGCGGGCAGCGCTCTCAATCGAATCAGCGAGACTGATAATCGCGCTCTCTTTGCTGCGCGGGCGAGGACCGGCGTAGCGGAAGCTCTCTTCTTTCACCTCCGGGATGTCCTCTTCATGTGCCTTCCCTTCTTTAACAAGCTCGATGATCTCGTCGCGATGCTTGCAGGCACGGTGATAAAAGAAACGGATGAGAGACGAGCCGTGGTGCTCACGAATGACGTTGACCATCTCAGGCTTGAGGCGGTGCTTGAGTGCCATATCGACACCATCTTTCACGTGAGCAATGATGACCAGCGCACTCATCGTAGGCGTCAGGTCATCATGGGGATTATGGCCGTCCCCGATATTCTCTACGAAATAGGCTGGTTTCTTCATCTTGCCGATATCGTGGAAGTAAGAACAGACACGGCACAAAATGGCGCGCGCACCGATTTCTTCCGCTGCCGCCTCAGCGAGCGTGGCAACCATCAGGCTGTGATGATATGTGCCCGGAGCCTCCATGGTCATTTTTTTCAGCACGGGATGGTTGAGGTCAGCCAGCTCCAGCCAGGAAATGTCGGTCGTGATGCGGAATACGCCCTCAAGGATGGGCAGAATACCGCCGACGACGATGGCCACTCCGATAGAAACGAGCACCGTGACCCCCATCTGCTGAGCCAGGAACATGAGATCCCCCTGCTCTCCGAGAGCTGCTGCCAGATCGATCTGCCCCAGGCAGATCCCGAGCAGAACGCAGGTCAGCCCAGCATACAACCCAGTGGTGACAAGGCGGCCGCGCTTGCGCACATTCCTCGTGAGGAAGAGCGTCACAAACCCTGTGATCATGGTGTAGATGATGAAAAGGTAGGCCTGCTCTGTCGGCTGCACCATAGCCCCGAAGAGACCAGCATAAACGACGCCGAAAGTGCCATGGCGTCGACCAAGGAGCAGTGACAGAACGACTGGGGCGAAGATGTAGGGTTCTACGAGGAGCAGAAAGCCGCCATCAGGAGCGACCGAAGCAACCAGCTTTTCGGCAAGATGAAAAAGGAGAAGCTGCACGATGATGGTGCTGAGAATGAGCGCCACGCGGGAATTCTGTCGGAAGGTTTTCGGCAGCGTCACATGCCAGTGAACGATCAGAGTAACGGTAATGACACCAACAACGACCGCTGTCTGGAGAGCTCGCCCCGCGAAGAGAGCGCCATCCTGCGAAGTGAGATGCACCCAGAAGCTGGTGATGGCAGAGAAACAGAGAAAAAGAAAGCCTGTGACCTGCCAGCCCGACTGCAACAGGGCACGCAACGGGTCCTCCTTGGGTTTCCGGCGTTTTTGACCACTTGAGAAGCCCCGGCTCTTCAAGCGTTTCTGGGAAAGAAAGGCAAACATGTGATCAAGCAAAAAAGGCGGGGCGGGAAGTGGCCGACACCAAAGTGCCGGGAGAATTTGAACCGTCTCAGACCAGTTCGCTCCAACGCCAGGAAATTGACTATCCTTTCTCCGTCGAAATTACAAGACAAATAAAAGCGAAGAACTGTTCACAAAATCAGCATGCAGTCTCCATAGCTGAAGAAGCGATACCGCTCTTTCACCGCTTCCTCATAGGCATGCATCATGATATCCTTGCTGGCGAGAGCACTCACGAGCATCAGCAGGGTCGATTTCGGAAGGTGAAAGTTCGTCAGCAAGCCATCTATCGCCTGAAATTCATAAGGTGGATGGATGAAGATCGAGGTATCGCCGCTGCCCGCTTTGAGTGCCCCGTCTATGGCGCAGGTTTCCAGCACTCGGACAACTGTGGTGCCGACGGCGATGGTGCGCTCAGCCCGATGGATCGCCTGAGCGGTCTGCTCCGAGAGGTGATAAACCTCTGAATGCATATGATGATCGCTGATATCGTCTGCCGACACCGGGCGAAAGGTGCCGATCCCTACATGGAGCGTGACGAACTCATGGGCAAAGCGCGAGAGCATCTCATCAGTGAAGTGCAATCCAGCCGTCGGCGCAGCGATCGCCCCCTCATGCTTGCCGTAGACCGTCTGGTAGCGATCGCGGTCACTGGCACCATCTGCCCGTGTGATGTAAGGCGGCAGCGCTAGATGACCGTGCTTCTCTTCATCAACTTCCCGGTCGAATTCGATGATGCGTTCTCCGCCTTCTTCGAGGATTTCCTGCACGGTTCCGGTGGCCTCGCCAATTTCCACCGTTCGGCCCAGCTTGAACTTTTTCCCCGGGCGGACGAGGCATTTCCAAGTGGTCGGTGACAGGGCCTCAACTCTCAGCACTTCGCATCTCCCGTCGTTTGAAAAATAGCGCGCCGGCACCACTTTTGTATCGTTGAGCACAAGCAGATCACTGGGCCGTAAAATCGAAGGGAGCTCCGCAAAATGACGGTGCTCGATGGTCCCTGCCTGGCGATTGACCACCATCATGCGTGAGTCTTCCCGGCGCTCAGCAGGAGATTGAGCAATCAACTCTTCCGGGAGGTGGTAGTCGAAATCTGAGGTTTTCATGCGGTGATGGGAGAATGGGCCTCGTAAGATACGAGCGCGGAAAAAGCAAGGGGCAGGCGCCGGCGACAGGGCTTTTGCGTGGGACTGAAGTCCCACCTCCATAGCTCACATTGCCCTCGCTAAGGGCCAACGACTTCAGTCGCGAGCGACATCTGGCCGCGACGAAAAGCTTTCCACCTGTGCGAACGCCCCCCTCCTACCGACAACGGGACAGTGCCATTACGGCATACCCTGTCCCATAGGCCTCGTGGTAAGAATAAAGGGGGAAATCCCACCAGGAACCGTTTGTTTCCTGCCGTTTGAGAAGAAGGTATGCGAGGCGATTCTTGTGCTTCAACTGATCCTCAGCAGGTAGTTCCTGGATGGCGTGGGACGCGTAGTAGACGCCGTAATAGTAAAAGTATCCAGCGACAGCGAACCACGCCTCATGAGGCCGAGGGCGTTTGCGACCGATGTCGAGCCATCCATGGCGTTTGAAAAACCGCTCCAGCCATTGATCGATCACTTCAACGGTGACGGATTCGTCCCCGTAACGATAGAGCGCCACATTGCAGGCCTGAGACCTTGCCAGACTGCCAGCCGGACGGTTGATGCCATACATGGGGACTCGACGAAGGTATTCACCATACAAATACGTGAAATCGCTCTTCCGCTGCCTCTGAATGGACGCGACTGCCCGCTTGATAAGACGCTCCGGGATGGTAATCCCCGGCAAGTCCTCGACGCTTTTCAGAGCGACTAGACAAGTAGCGGTGGTGAAGCTGTTCGGACTGCTCGATGGGCGCGCTGCCTGGGCCTGGAAGTCGTAGTAGCCCCAGCCTCCGCTGACGCTCTCAAACCGCTCCAAACGACCAATCTGCTGCTGAATCGCAGCGATGATACTCTCCTGATCATCGGCGAAGGGTTCCAAGCGATAAAGTTGCCCCAATGCCCTCATTCCGTAGGCATGGGCCCACACATTGTAGAGAGCATCTCCTGATCCACGCTTCAGCTGCGGCAATTCCTCGATCAGATGCTGCCCCCCTTTCAGGATCGCACCCGCCACATCTTCCCGCTCAGCTGACAGGCCGCTTTCGATCAGCGCGCTAAGGGCGAGAGCGCTGGACCCTAGGCGAAAGCCATCATGCGCTGAGGGCACAGGAGCATAGATATTCAGCCCCTTCGTCCGGCGAGCTGAACCCCAGCTGCCATTTTTATTTTGTGACTCAACGAGAAAGTTCACCCCTCGTTCGATCGATGACTCGATATCTACACCTGTGACTTCTTGAGCCTCCTCCTTCGTGACAGAAGGTCGCACCTCCTGGTCAAAGCCCAGCTTTTCCTCAGAAAAAAGAGAATGGCCCTCCAGGCATACCAGGAGCATAACGAAAACGGACGCTGGGCGAAATTTCATCAGGCCTCCAGACTGTTCAGACTACTTTTTAGCTCCAGCTTTTGACTGAGCCTCGCCTTCTTTCTGCGGCTTTGCGGCAGGCTTGGGCTTCGCTTCTTCTTTTTTGGGCTGTGATTTATCAAATACAGGCTGGATCTGCTCACCGGCGGCAAGTCCACTGGTGATAAGGACTTTGCCGTCCTGTTTCCAACTCGTTGAGACCTCCCTTTCGCCCCCACTCTTCATCTTCACAAACGACTTACCATTTTTCGTCTTGATGGCGGCTGCCGGCACGGTCAGAGCGTCCTTGAGTTTCACAACAGAGAGAGAGAGCTTGCCAGTCATCGTCGGCTGGAGGGTTAATCCAGCGTTTTCGCGCGGCTGCAACTTGGCGGTCAGCTGGTAAGTGCCATCAGGGCTCGGCACGGGGTCCACGGCAATGTCCGTGGCAGGCCAAACTTTTTCAGACAGAGCCGTCGGGCGGTAGAATCCGGAGCTTGCTGAGAGCGCCGGGTAGAGGTTGGCTTCGGAAACAGCCCCTCTAACCTGCAGTTTACCCGGCTTCACGAGTGTCAGCAGCGGCTCCCGATTGTTGACCTTCATCTTCGGCTTGAGCTTTTTCTCTACATTGGTGGCGTTATTCCATTTCCCCCGGAGAAAGGCTCCATAAAAAACCCGCCCGTCAGCAGGAGCTCTCAGCACGAGCTTTTCTCCGTCTGCCTGAAATTTTTCAAAGGCTTCTTTCTGCTTCTGAAATGCCATCATCTTCTGTTTCAGCTTGAGTTCGGCCTGGCGGGCCTCTAGCGGGAATTTCGCGAGACTCTGCCGGGTCTCCCGCGATTTCGTTGCCAGCTCGACCTCGCGATCCTCCTTCGTGCGGGGGATTGTCAGGTCAAGGGTCTGCTTGGCGCGCGCTTCCGCGTAGGCAAGTCGCTGTCGGTTTTTATCTACAGAATTCTGCGCACGCTCGAGGACGATCTCCTCTGTTTCCTCTGTAAGATCATCCTCTGCATACATCTTCTGCAGCTGCTCAAGCTCCTCAACGCTGTAGGCGAGGGCGGCCTTAGCATCAGCCAATGACTGGCGCACATTACCTAAATTCACCTCGTCGGAGATGCTTTTAGAGAATGCCAGATCCTCCTGTTTGCGATTCAGTCCTTTCTTCGCAAGATCGACTTTCTGGTCATACGCCGCTTTCTCAGCCTCGAATTGAAGCCTCGCCATCTTCACATCGATCTCGACGATCTGCAGAGCCACAGCGGTTTCCTGCTTTTTCTTCTGAGAGTTATCCTTCCGCAGACTAATCAGTGCATCCCCTTTTTTTACCAGTGTCCCATGAGCGACCGCACTCTCTACCTCCAGCTCGGACCAGGAGTTCATGTCGAAAGCAAGCTCGTAGCTTTCAGCGGACTCCACCTTCGCGGAGAGCTCCACTTTTTTCTCAAAGGCACTCGGCTTCAGTTGAAACAGGGGAGAGGGTTTCGCAGATGGCTCTTCGGCGAATGCCGTGAGGGTGAAAGTGGCGAGTGAGATAGAGAGTAAGCGTTTCATAAAGAGGCGTCAGCGGCTGCGCTGCCGAACGGTAAGGAACTTTATTACAAAACACAACGACAGAGCGTGCCGTTTTTACGCAGGTCATCTTTAGGAGACAGTTGAAAAAGCAACCGATGATGAGAGGAAATATGGGGTATGTTTTTGAAACAGTGGAGAGCGGGTCGCTACTCTCACCCTTCGGGCTGCAGCCCTGATTCCGTCTGGCTGCGTTCCTCGTTGCTCAGGTAGCTATGGCTACCATCGCTCCTCGCGCCTTGCCAGCCGAAAACAGGGTTGCAGTCATCGCTCACGTAGTCTTTCAACGGTCTCTTAGAGAAAGCCACGGATTTGCTTTGAATTTTGCTTAAGATTCCCTAATTATTAGAGAAACTGTATCTTTCCTGCCTCAACTTTCTGCGCTCATGACCGCCACAGCCACCTACACCGAGAGCAATATTCGCTCCCTCGAACCTCGTGAGCACGTCAGGCTCCGCCCTGGAATGTATATTGGCAAACTAGGCGACGGATCATCGGCGGATGACGGCATCTACATTCTGCTGAAAGAGGTGATCGATAACTGCATCGATGAATTTGTCATGGGCAATGGCAAACAGATCGAAGTCACTATTGATGAAAAATTCGTGACGGTGCGCGACTACGGGCGCGGCATCCCTCTCGGCAAACTGAAAGACTGTGCTTCCATCATCAATACGGGCGCGAAATACGACAGCGAAGCATTCAAAAAATCGGTGGGACTGAACGGGGTCGGGATCAAGGCAGTGAACTTCCTCTCGCAGTTTTTCGAGATCCAGGCTTTCCGCGATAAAAAGACCAAAGCCATCGAGTTCGGCCAGGGCCTGGTAGCAGAGGAGATGAAGCGGGCGCGTGCGTCGAAAGAGAAAAACGGCACACTCGTCACCTTCGAGCCAGATGAGGAGATCTTCGGTGAATACGCGTGGAACATGGAGTTCGTGGAAACGATGATGCGCAACTATGCGTATCTCAACACAGGTCTGACGCTCACGCTCAATGGCAAGAGATTCGTCTCCAAATACGGATTGCTCGATCTACTGAACGAGAACATCGACTCCTCCCAGAAGCCCATCTACCCGGTCATCCATCTCGTGGGGAATGATATCGAAGTCGCCTTTACTCACACCGAGCAGGCGGGCGAGGAATACTATTCCTTTGTCAACGGTCAGCATACGACGATGGGCGGGACTCACCTGGCTGCCCTGCGCGAAGCTGTCGTGAGCACCGTGAGGACCCACTTCAAAAAACAATATGAGGCTGCTGACATTCGAGGCGGCATCGTCGCCGCTGTCAGCGTGAAAGTGGAAGATCCCGTCTTCGAATCCCAGACGAAGACGAAGCTCGGATCGACCCACATGGCACCGGAGGGCGAGACCATCCGCACTTATGTGGGGAACTTCATCGGTCAGTATTTAGACAATCACCTGCACCGCAACAAGGCGGCTGCCGAAGCGATGCAGGACAAGATCCAGCGCTCCGAGCACGAGCGCAAGGAGCTCAAAGGGATCAAGAAACTGGCCCGCGATCGAGCGCGTCAGTCAAAAGTGCACAATAAAAAGCTCCGTGACTGCAAAGCCCACTACAACTCGAAGCACAAGAATGGCGGCGAATCCACGCTCTTCATCACCGAGGGCGATTCCGCCAGCGGATCGATCACTAAGGCGCGCAACGTCGAAACTCAGGCAGTTTTCTCACTCCGGGGCAAGCCGCTGAACTCCTTCGGGATGTCGCGTAAGGTGGTCTATCAGAACGAGGAATTCAGCCTGCTGCAGGCAGCGCTCGGCATTGAGGAAAATATCGATGACCTGCGCTACAACAAAGTCGTGCTTGCCACAGATGCTGACGTGGATGGCATGCACATACGCCTGCTCGCACTCACTTTCTTCATCCAGTATTTCCCAGATCTGGTGCGCGACGGGCATCTCTACATTCTGGAAACGCCCCTGTTCCGCGTCCGCAATAAGCAGGAGACCCGCTACTGCTATACCGAAGAAGAGCGTCAGGAGGCGCTGAAAGAGGTGAAGAACCCGGAAATCACACGCTTCAAGGGCCTGGGCGAGATCTCTCCGGATGAGTTCAAATATTTCATCAACGAAGACATTCGTCTCGCCCCGGTGGAGATGCCTTCGAAGCCCAAAGAGATCATTGATTTACTGACCTTCTACATGGGCAAAAACACGCCTGACCGTCAGGAGTTCATCATCAAAAACCTGCGTGTCGAAACCGACGTCGTCGATGAAGACGAAGAAGCAGCGTAATCGGCTCTCAGAAAAACGTAACTGCGGAAACGATGGCTGATTCGAACACTCCCCTCACCGGCATGTATGCCGACTGGTTCCTGGATTACGCGAGCTACGTGATCCTCGAGCGGGCGGTGCCCCACATCGATGATGGACTGAAGCCGGTCCAGCGCCGCATCCTGCACTCTCTCAGAGAGAAGGACGACGGGCGGTTCAACAAAGTGGCCAACATCATCGGCCACACCATGCAGTATCACCCCCACGGTGACCAGGCGATCGGGGATGCTCTCGTCAACATGGGCCAGAAAGAGCTGGTGGTCGATACACAGGGCAACTGGGGAAACATCCTGACCGGAGACCATGCCGCCGCCCCTCGATACATCGAAACCCGGCTGTCCCCTTTCTCGAAAGCAGTCCTCTTCAACCCGAAGATCACCAGCTGGGCGGCGAGCTACGATGGCCGGAACAAAGAGCCGGTCACTCTGCCGAGCAAGTTCCCACTGGTCCTGGCGCACGGC
>JAHDFZ010000153.1:0-812 GCA_020627905.1 Verrucomicrobiota bacterium | reverse complement strand
ATCCTCCCGCACAATTTCAACGAGTTGATCGATGCCTGTATCGCTACGCTCAAGAAAGAAGAGTTCACTCTCGTGCCTGATTTCCCCCAGGGCGGGATCATGGATGCCAGTGACTACAACGATGGCCTGCGCGGTGGCAAGGTGCGCGTGCGAGCCCGCATCGAAAAGGTTAAGGCACGTCAGCTATCGATCACGGAGATTCCCTTTGGCACGACGGCCTCCAGCCTGGCGGACTCCATCCTCAAAGCGAACGATCAGGGCAAACTGAAAGTGTCGCGTGTGGAAGACTGCACCGCCGAGAACGTCGAGATCAACATTTATCTCCCCGCCGGGACAGATGCCGACCAGACGCTGCAGGCTCTTTATGCCTTCACTGACTGCGAAGTGTCGATTTCGCCCAATGCCTGCGTCATCGAGGATAGCAAGCCGAAATTCATGGGGGTATCAGAGATCCTCAAGCACTGCGCCAAACGCACGCGCGGCCTGTTGAAACAGGAGCTCGAAATCCGGCTTGGCGAATTGGAAGAAAAATGGCATTTCTCCAGCCTGGAGAAGATTTTCATCGAAAAACGCATCTACCGGCGGATCGAAGAATGTGAAACCTGGGAAGCGGTCATCGCTGAGATCAAAAAAGGGCTGCGCCCCTATCTGAAGAACTTTCAGCGGAAAGTAACCGATGACGACATCGTTCGACTCACGGAGATTAAGATTAAGCGCATCTCGAAATACGATTCCTTCAAAGCGGACGAACTGATCAAAGGGATCGAGTCCGACATCAAGGAAGTGAAAAAACACCTGCGCCGCCTCACCGC
>JAHDFZ010000152.1 GCA_020627905.1 Verrucomicrobiota bacterium | reverse complement strand
TGGACCACCGTGGGTCAGGTTCCCCCGCGAGCGATGTCGACGGCCACCCTCGCAGCTCCCCGCCGGTGGTAGCAGCCACTCCCGGGGCTTCCTCAGGTGAGTGCCGCGTTTCAGGGAGCACGATTTCTGATTTCTCATACAGATCCCAGAATTTCTTTGGCGCATTAAACGGGAGATGAGGACGAATGAAGCCCGCAGCCAGGAAAAACGGCTCGTCGGGTTTCTCTCCTAATTCCTGCAGTGTCGCAATCGCGTGCTGAGCTACCAAGCCATCCCCGTAAGCATCCCATGGGACATCCGGAGACTCAAAGGCTGGCCCCATGCCTCGACGCTTCACATTTGGGTTCTCTCTGTCATACTTCTGAGCAGCGGTTGCGGCTTCTTTCGATAAGTAACCCCTCCCGACCCAGTCAGGATTTCTGGGGAAGAACGGCTTTTCGGACCAGCCTTTTTTTACATCGCTTTTATGGTGGTAGAGCTTTCCCGCAAGAATGGTTTTGTATCCCTGGTTCTGGAAATGCTGATTGATCGTCAAGGCATCCGGCAGATGATCAAAGAGCGGACCGTTTTCGTAAAGCTGCCCTTCCTCCGGTCGCATTCCGCTCAGGAGACTTGCTCGCGATGACATGCAGATAGCCTGCTGGCAGTATGCGCTCTCGAAGATCGTCCCCGTCGCCGCAAGGGCATCGATATTTGGCGTGTGTGCGATCCCGTTGCCATAGCACCCCAAATCAGGCCGCAAATCATCGATCGAGATCAGCAGCACGTTTGGTCGCATCTTCGACTCATTCGCAGAAATGACGTGACCAAGAGAGCAGAAGAATAAGAGCCAGATACATGTGCGTGATGGAATAGGCATGGCCGTAATCATGCTCGCGGCACCCGATTCAGTAAAGCACTTCCCAAAGCCGGATAACCTGCGCAAAAACGCAGTAATCCCGTCCGCACGACGCTTTTCCCCTTCCAGCGGCTCCCATCACATGCTCTAGTCTCCTCATGAAGATCAAACAGGCGGAATACACGTTCAGCTGCGCGGACTACCGGGAGTGCCCAGCTCCCGGCCCGCATGAATTCGCCTTCATCGGACGATCAAACGTCGGAAAGTCATCGCTCATCAACAGCCTGTGCAACCAGAAGGCGCTCGCCCGCATCTCCAGCAAGCCAGGCAAAACCCAGACGATGAACTACTATGCAGTAAACCAGCAATGGTTTCTCGTCGATCTGCCGGGCTATGGCTTTGCCAAAGCGGCCAAAAGCGAGCGCTACCGCTTCAATGACTTCGTGGCGGATTATCTGGAGTATCGCGAGGGCTTGACCCATGTCTTCACTCTCATCGACAGCCGCCATGAGCCGCAGAAGATCGATCTGAACTTCCTCTACTGGCTGGCAGAGATCGAGCGCCCCTTCACCGTCGTATTTACAAAATCTGATAAGAGTAAAAAAGGCGTCGTCGCAGAGAACCAGCAGATGTTCCTGGAGGCCTGCTCAGAATTCCTGACAGACCCTCCGGCTCATATCCTCACCTCATCCAAGACAGGTGACGGCCGCCTCGATCTGACTCGCCGGATCTCCGAGCTGATGCGTTTCTAGTCTCTTAACGGCCTCCCTATCATGAAAACTCCTGACAGCTACTTGTTCGACGTAGGCAACGTCATCCTCTTTTTCGACTTTCACAAAGCTGCCGAGAAACTCGCTCCCGACTGCGAACTGAGCGCCGCTGATGGCTACGCCGCCGTCGCTGAGCTGACCCCCGTAATGGAGCGCGGTGAGATCACGACTGAGGAATTTCTGGGCGAATCTATCTCCCGTGTCGGCTATCGAGGCACACCGGAGAGCTTTCGCCGTGTGCTGGAGGACATTTTTACGCCAAATGCACCGATGATCGATTTCATCCGTCAGCGTAAGCATGAGGGGTGCCCCCTTTTCCTGTTGTCGAACACCTCCGAAATCCATGCCTCGTTCTTCGAGAAAACCTATGATATCTTCCGCGAGTTCGATGGGCACATCTATTCCTACGAGGAGGGCTGCATGAAGCCGGACCGCCTCATTTATCAGCGAGTCGTCGACAAATTAGGTGTCGATCCTGCCCGCACCCACTACATTGATGATCTGCCGGAAAACGCGGCGGCCGGAGCGGATTTCGGCTTCGTCAGCTATCTCTATTCTGGCACAGATCACGCTTCCTTTGAAAAGCAGCATCAGGCCGCGACAGCTGGTTGACAGTCGAAAGACAATATGGTGCTATACCCCAAGAGACCCTATGGAACGAGAGCCGCAGCCACCTGAGCCGAAAGAGATCCCGAAAGAACTGCACTCCTTCTACGAGGATCGCCCGTTCCGCTGCTGCACCCGCTGCGGTGAGAGTCTCGCTCACTTCGAGGAGGGGTATCAGATCTCCAAGCAGTTTAAAGACGGCGAGGTGATCATGGAGTTTGCCCTCTGCGCTCCCTGTCTGCAGAGCATGATGGACGAAATGTCCGAGGAGTCGAAACAGACCCTGCATGAATTCCACGAAGAAAACGCCAAGGAAGAGACCAACCTTAATGAGTGCTGCTTCTGCGATGTGAGCCGTGAGGATTGCAAAGGGAACGAATTCTCACTCCTGGCTGCCTGCGCAGGCGAGGATCTTTATGATGGAGCGCTCGTCTGTGGCGAATGCACCGAAAAGATGCAGGATCTCATGTCCGAAGAGACGCGCAAACTCTGGGACCGTTTCCGCGAGGAGAACTTCCCCGGCATTCCCTCTGACTTCGAGCCAGTGCCACTGGGCAGTTCACCGTCGCCGCTGTCGGTGTGAAGCACCCCGACTAACGGTGCCGCGAATGAATTCGCTGTTCCCCATTAGACCTGATGGGGAGTAGGGAATTGATTCCCGATGCGAAAGCCAAGCCCCAGGAAGAGGGACTTTCCTGTCCCTCAGGCGAAAATCCTGTCCCCACCCTAGATGAAAGGAGGGCAACATGCCCTCCCTCCGGAGCCGCTTGCGGCGAAGGTCGAGCTCGAAAAGACGGACTTTCTCCCAAAGCCTGCTGCATCTCTCCAGCGCGCCCGTGGTAGCGCAATGCCAATCAATCCGCCTGCTGAAGCTGCTCGACGATATTAAAATCCTCGAGCGTCGTGGTATCCCCTTTCACCTCGCCACCGGAGACAATTTCTTTCAGCAGACGCCGCATGATCTTCCCACTGCGAGTCTTGGGTAGCCCCGCCGCGAAGCGTATATCATCAGGCTTGGCAATGGCCCCGATTTCATGCCCCACGTGGTTGCGCAGCTCTTTTGCTAAGTCATCGCTAGGTTCATAGCCGTCTTTCAACGTCACAAAGGCCACGACTGCCTGTCCCTTGATCTCGTGCGGTCGGCCAACCACTGCGGCCTCAGCCACCGAGTCATGCGCCACCAGTGAACTCTCCACCTCCGCTGTGCCAAGACGGTGCCCGGAGACATTCAGGACATCGTCCAGACGACCGACGATCCAGAAGTAGCCATCTTCATCGGTCCGCGCTCCATCTCCGGCGAGATAGACGCCATCGTATTCGCTCCAATAGGTGTCCTTGAAGCGCTGGGGGTCATTGTAGATCGTGCGCAGCATACTCGGCCATGGCTGGCGGATGACGAGCTTTCCGGCCTCATTCGCAGGACAGGGATTGCCCTCCTCATCAAGGATCGCCGCATCAACGCCGAAGAACGGCCGTGTGGCGGTCCCAGGCTTGGTCGGCGTGGCTCCGGGGAGAGGTGTGAGCATGATCGCCCCTGTCTCCGTCTGCCACCAGGTATCGACGATGGGGCAGCGCTCGCCACCGATCTTACGATGATACCAGAGCCAGGCTTCCGGATTGATCGGCTCACCCACCGTTCCCAGGACTCTCAGTGAACTGAGGTCGTGTTTTTCGACAAACTCATCTCCAGCTTTGATGAAGGCCCGGATCGCCGTTGGCGCGGTATAGAAGATGGAAACCTTGTAGGCTTCGATAATCTCCCAGAACCGGCTCCAATCGGGGAAGTTCGGAGCGCCTTCATACATCACCTGGGTAGCCCCCTCGACCATAGGGCCGTAGACGATGTAGCTGTGCCCAGTGATCCAGCCGACGTCGGCGGTGCACCAGTAGATATCGCCCTCACGATGGTCAAAAATGTAGCGAAAGGTCGTGCTCGCCCCCGTGAGGTATCCGCCTGTGGTGTGAAGAATCCCCTTGGGCTTCCCGGTGGAGCCTGAGGTGTAAAGAATAAAGAGCGGATGCTCGGAGTCGACCGCTTCCGGCTCGCAAGTCGTCTGCTGATCAGCTGTGAGATCGTGCCACCAAATATCCCGATCGCCTTTCATCGCCACCTCGTTTTCGCAGCGCTTGAGAACAACGACGGTGGACACGCCCTCTTTCCCTTCGATCGCCTCATCAACGTTGGCTTTCAGCGGCACGACTCCGCCGCGACGCCATCCACCATCAGCTGTAATGATGGCGTTGGCTTGAGAGTCCTCCAGCCGATCAGCGATCGATTGGGCAGAAAAGCCTCCGAAAATCACCGAATGCACCGCGCCAATGCGGGCACAGGCCAGCATCGCTATGGCTGCCTCCGGCACCATCGGCATATAGACGAGCACGCGGTCGCCTGACTTGATCCCCTGCGCCTTCAGCCCGTTAGCCAGCCGGCATGTCTCATCCAGTAACTCCTGCCAGGTCACATCGCGGGTGTCGCCCGGCTCGCCGACCCAATGGATGGCCACCTGATCGCCCCTGCCCGCAGCCACATGGCGATCGATGCAGTTCACCGAGGCATTCAGCTTCCCACCGACAAACCACTTTGCAAAAGGGGCTTCCGACCAGTCCAGATCCGCCTGCCAATCCTGCTGCCAGCTGAGTTTGCGCGCCTGCTCCGCCCACCAGGCCGTCGGGTCTTCCATTGAGCGCGCATACTCCTGCTCGTAAGCCTCCATGGAGGAGAAGTGAGCCTTCTCAGAGAAAGCAGCGGACGGTGAAAACAAGGAGCTAGGCGGTTCTGTGGTTTGAGACATGTAAGTTCAGTAAAGGGATTTAAACGCGCACCCTAAAAAAACGGGAAATCCATGGGAAGAATAATTTACTGAAAAATCTCCGCAGTTGCGCCAGCTCTTCGTGCGGTTCTCTGGCGCGCTCCTGATATGGTAACAAACTTTCTCATCAGAAAGTTTTTGTCACCGGACCTCTTTGTCATGACATAGACATCCACTTTATGAGAATTCTCGTCGCTTCTGATTCCTTCAAAGGATCGCTGACCTCCCCTGAGCTAGCCGCCCTCGTGACGCGCGGCCTCCACGAGAGCGGTCACTGGCCAAATGCCGAGGTCATAAGCCTACCCATCTCCGACGGTGGCGATGGCGTAGCTGAGGCAATCCACCTGGCCAGCGGAGGCACCTGGCATGAGGTGCCCACCACAGATGTGCTCGGGAGAGAACAAACTTCGAGGCTTCTCTGGCAGGAGGAGACGCACACGGCAATCGTCGAGATGGCAGAGGCCTCCGGCATCATTCAGATCGCCCCTTCAGAGCGCGATCCCTGGCGTGCCAGCACAGCGGGGACTGGCCGCTTGATCGAAGAAGCCCTTCAACTCGGTGCCAAACGCATCCTCCTCGGTCTTGGCGGGAGCGCCACCGATGATGGAGGCACCGGCATGGCTCAGCAACTCGGAGTGAGCTTTGTGAATGAAGCCGGGGCTGAGCAAATCATGCCCGAGCAACTGCCCGATGTGCGAGCGATCGAAGGCCTGGAAGTGCTGCATCAGCGTCTTGCGGGAGTGGAGGTCATCGCTGCCTGCGACGTGGAGAATCCGCTTCTCGGTGATTCCGGTTGCAGTGCTGTTTACGGTCCCCAGAAAGGACTGCAGCCCTCGGCCCTGCTCCGACACCAGACGCGGCTCACCCATCTTGTCGATCTTCTTGGTGCACAAGACGTGGCAAGCCTGCCCGGGTCAGGGGCCGCTGGTGGAATGGGCTTTGCCGCCCGGGTGTTTCTGAATGCCACTCTCCAGCCGGGCTTCGATGTCATTGCTGATATCCTGGCCTTAGAACAGTCTTTTGCCATCGCAGACCTCGTCATCACTGGTGAGGGAATGATGGATGCCCAATCCCGGGAGGGAAAAGCCCCCTACCGGGTAGCGCAAATGGCAAAGGATCGCGGCATCCCGTGCGCTTCGTTTTGTGGGAAACTGGGTGATACCAGCCTGATTGATGAAATGGGGCCGATCTTTGAGATCGCCCACCCCGACTGGTCGCTCGCTGAGAATATGGCGCGTGCCGCCGAGCGCTATCAGGCTACGGTGGAATTTAACGCAGCTTTTCTGCGGCAGCTGGCAGAGGCAGGACGACGGGGTGTCTGAACCCCTCAAAGAAAAAGGCCGATTCTGTTTCCAGAATCGGCCTCGTAAGAAAAAGAGTTTTTCCGAACAGCTTACTCAGCTGTTTCGTTCGTCTCAGCTGCTTTCTTGGCTGGAGCCTTTTTCGCAGCTGCTTTTTTGGCAGGAGCTTTCTTAGCCGCTGCCTTTTTAGCTGGTGCCTTTTTCTTCGCTGCTACCTTCTTCGCAGGGGCATCATCGGCACTCTTTGCTTCCGTAGAAGCGGGCGCTTTTTTCGAAGAAGTCTTCTTCGCGCCAAGAGCAATCTGGGCCTTGATTGCCTCCTTTTTGCGTTTCAGGTAGTTTTTGCGTCGATTACGCTTTTCTACTTTGTTGTGTTGTTGTCCCATAATAATCTATTGGTTTCCTCGCAAAAGGGGCCGCTCATCTACGGGAGAATGCGGGAAACGCAAGCGAAAAGGCGCTTGGAAGGGGGTTCAGCTGGGCTTGTGGGCATTGCTTGGGAAAGATGATCCACGAATTACACAGATTTCACGAATTACACAGATATTGATCTGATTCTGTGCAGCAGGGCTTGAGAATCGGAATCCAGCCACCGTCGCCCGCCGGGCTATGCTGCCAACGCGGATTTCTCGGATTCACACGGATTTTCTGGATGGTGCGCTATGTGGGAGCGAGTCCTACATCGAAGATCGGCGCTCGCCATCCAAGCCGTAGATAGACAATCTTCGGCGCAGCAAGCACAAGTTTTCATGCAGCCGCAGTTAATCGTCATCCCCGCGCCTTGACGTGATGAAAACATTAGACCTGAGACAACCGGTTCCGCTCATTTTTCGCGCGACAAAGGCGGCATTCCTGGTGCCACCTGGGCTGTGCGAAATTTCCCCGAATCGATCTCGAAAATCAAACAGAATAGCAAAATGGCCGCGATCAAATAAATCTCCACCTGGGTGGATGCGAAGTTATTAGGGGGGGGTAAGAGTCCAGTCCAAGCGCACGCGGCCACGCCCTGGCGAGACACTTGCCGCATCAGCGACCTTCGCCATTATGAAAAAGGTCCGTCTTTAGTATTTGCAAACGATCGGTGATCTGAGGCGCTTGGCCGCGCTCGGATAATAAAGCCAACGAAAAAAGCTGAACTCCTAATCTACCGAAATGCTAACACCAACGCGGCCGCTAAGTTCTGAATCATCTCCTGAATCACCCAGCCCAGTTCTGCCCAAGAGCTCTCCATAAGCACTTATGCTCTCTGAGAGGGAAATACTTCCCCCCAGGCCACCTTCTCAGGTCGTTAGGGTTAGCATTAATATCTGTAGCACCGAGACGGAAGCCGGTTCCATTCTCCAGCTCCGCCACGAGGCTGGTGGTCACATAGAAGGTAGCGAGTCCATCATCTGACGTATGACCGATGTCCACCCCCAGCTTAGCCATCACACTTGCATCATCCTCCAGAGAGACGGCGCTCGCTGCAGCGGAAATCGTGTCGAAGTTACGCTTCGTGTAGTAGATCTGCGCCCGAGGTGTGACCCAGTTTCCGTCTCCTAGATCGATATGCTTACCCGCCTCAACCCCAACCTGGAAACTAGCCAGATCAGTCGAGGTCTCAGCAAAACCGGAAGATGTAAGGTCGACATCATACCATGAGTAGCGCAAGCGCCCATCCAGGTAGAATCCACTGTCTGACAGATACGTAAGTTCCGTTCCCACCCCTATGCCAGATGTCTCTGCTTGGCCTGTGAACGGTCCGAAGTCTCCGCTGGAATCCGCATCTGCGTAACGCCCTGATAAACCGAAGATCAGCTGACCGGAACTTAGCGAACCGATGCCCCAAGTCTTACCGAAGTCGAAACTATGCTGCTCCGTCTCAAAAACGACTCCGAGCTGAGAATCTGCCCCAACATCTGAGCGACTCGCGCGATAATTTGCCCAGTATTCCCCGTCGAGAGCTCGCTGGCGATCCCGGCCAGAAAAGCTGACATTGCCGAGACGCTGACGAAGGCTCTGAAACCGGTCGAGAGATGAAAGCTGAGCACTGAGCGCACTGGTCGAAAGAGCACGCGTATCGACAACGGCTGGCCCACCTGATACCGGAGTCCCACCTGCTGGCGGTGCCACTGCAGGAGAGTCATCTGCCAATACAAACACCTGCCCGCCACCGTCGACCTCCAGGCGCACGTTTTGGCCTGGGGTCGCCCCCAGAACAAAAATACCCGAAGCGGAGCCACCAGCAACATTGACGACGCGATAGTCGCCGAGGGATAGCGACTCGACTGGACCATTTATGACATTCAACGAAATCGTTGATGATCCGCTCGCCGTCCCCGTGATATCAACGGTGTCTCCTGTCCTAGAGGACTGGTCGTAATCGAGACCAAAACTACCGTTTCCTACATAGTTGCCAGCGATGCTGACCGTGTCGCCAGGATTGTTGTCGATGGTCGATATCAAGCCGTCACTGGTCACATTTCCTGCGAAATTGATTGAGCCGGCATTTGTGAAGGAGGAGCTCGCATCAATGTTGATGTCACCTGCAAACGAGAATGTCGGAGCGGCAGCTGTGATGGTCGATGAAGTCAGCGTAAGACCGAGCCCGGCTCCGCTGCCTACTGTGAGAGCGCCATCGCTAAACGTGAGGGCTGAGTTAGACAGGCCGATTCTCTCCCAGCCAGTAATGTTCGCGCCCGCTGCCGTGGCAGTCTGACCGTCGATCGTCAGGACGTCGAGGCTGCCATCAGTGGTCGTTACATCATCACCGCCTCGGAGGACTTGACTGCCGTCATAACTGGCAGCGGAGGTGATATCAAGTGTATCGCTACCGTCTTCGCCATCGAAACCACCTACTAGATTTCCGCCGTTCCAAACAAAAGTGTCGTCGCCAGCCTGCAG